>NZ_CAMLJP010000134.1 GCF_946480385.1 uncultured Azospirillum sp. | reverse complement strand
TCAGCGGCCGTCCCAGGCCGGCATCGGGTAGACGACCGGCTTGGTCGCCACGTCAAACGGCCACACCGTCACATACTGGCCGCCCTGGACCTGGACGATGATGCCCTGGCCCAACTCGTTCTGGCCGTTGGCGTCGAACTTGACGCCCTTCCACGGCATGATCAGGCCGCTGGCCGGGATGTCGGTCTTCTGAAGCGCCTCGCGGATCGCCTCCGGCTTGGTCGAGCCGGCACGGTCGAGCGCATCGGCCAGCACGGCGATGCCGGTGAAGGCGCGGGCGGAGTTGCCGTTGAAGTTCACGCCGGAACGCTGGTGCATCAGGTCGTTGACCTGCTTGATGAGCGGATTGCGCTCCGCCTGATCGAGCGCCCAGACCTCGCGGCTGATGACGAACTCGCCATCCTTGCCCATGGTCTTCAGGAACTCACTGTCGTTGAAGCCGGCGTCGTTGGCCAGCAGCATCTTCGGCGAGAAGCCCAGTTCCTTGTAGGTCTTCATCGACAGGATGGCGTCGCCGAGATAGCTGGACTGCATGATGACCGCCGGGGCGGCGGCCTTGATCCGCTGCACCTCCGACGTCATCTGCGTCGTCTTGGCCGGGTAGAGGATCTTTTCGGCGATGGTGAAGCCCTGCTCCTCGGCCAGCTTCACCTGCAGCTTGGTCGTCTCGTTGCCCCACAGCGTGTTCTCGTTGAACAACGCGACGCTGCGCAGCTTGTCCCCGGTCTTCTTCTCCATGTCGTGCAAGAAGGTGAAGAAGTTGCCGACGAACAGGTCGTCATGCGGCGTGGTGCGGAAGAACCATTTGAACTTGCGCTGGGTCAGCGAAGCCGACGAGGACTCGCCGTTCAGGAAGGGCACGCCGTAGCGTTCGGCGACCTGGCTGGCGGTGGCGGTGACGTTGGAGAAATAGGCGCCAGTCAGCGCCACGACCTTCTCGCTGGTGATGAGACGCTCGGCCTCGGTGGCGCCGACCTGCGGGTTGCCCTGATGGTCGCCGAAGATCAGCTTGATCTTGGCGCCGTGCAGATGCGGCAGGCCGATGCCGGCGACCAGCCCCGGCGGAGCCGGGATTTCCTTGTTGATGATGGCAGCGGCCAGTTCGGCAGCGGCCTTCAACTCCACACCGGTGGGGGCGGCGGCACCGGTCAGCGGATAGATCACGCCGATGCGGATCTCGTCCTCGGCATGGGCGGGAGAGGCGCCGAAGCCGATGCCGGTCAGCGCGGTCGTGGTCAGCAGGGTCGCCGCGGCCAGCATGCGCTTGATCGTCTGCCGGCGGGTGGGGGCGTTGGCCTGGGATTCGGTCTGGGATTTGGCCCGGGATTTGGGCGTGCGGGTGGGTTCGGTGATCGCTGCCGCGAACCGCATCGTGGGATCTCCTCTGTTCAGTGCCTTGGTGGCTTGCGGCGCGTGCCTTTACGGCTGTTTGATGCGCCTCTGAGTGGATGATGCCACGAACAGTCTTGGGTCCGTCCAATCGTATGTTTTGATCTCGATTGATAAACAGCGACGATCAATCGCTTGCTGATAAGCGCCGGTCACTCCGCGGCGCGCGGAGCCTCGTTGCCGGTCGTCGCCTCATAGTTCGCCGCCACCTCGGCCGCGAGATCGGCGACGACCGACGCCATATGGTTCTCCGCCGTGGCGGAGTGGGCGGCGCAGAAGGTCATTCCCGGCAGGGCCGCCTGCGAGCGGATCAGCCGCAACCGCCCCTCCGCCAGTTCGCGCTGGACAATGACGGTGGGGATCACGCTGACGCCGACGGCGTCCACCGCCATCCGCACGACGCTGGCGAGCGAGCTGTTGCCGAACATCCGCACCGGCAGGCCGATGGAGGAGAACATCTCACGGATCACGCCATAGGGCTGGGTGGTGCGGGAAAATGTGATGATCGGCCAAGCCGCCAGATCGGCCAGCGACACCGGCTCTGCCGGCAGTGACAGCGCCGGGCTTGCCACCCAGCCCAGCGGGTAATTGCCGACCGGGATCGCCCGGAACCGCACGTCGGTGTAGGAGGCCAGCATCACCGCCACGTCCAGCTCATGCCGGGCGAGCGCATCGCGCAGGCTGGGGGAGGTTTCGACCTCGATCTCCAGCGACACAGCAGGGTAGAGGGCGTTCAGCCGCTCGATCAGCTGGCTCAGCCAAGTGTGGACCACCGTCTCCGCCACGCCCAGCCTGATGACGCCGCGGATGGCGCTGCGGTCGGCCACCGCCGTCAGCAACTCCGACCGCAGGGCCATCATCTTCTCGGCATAGGTCAGCAGGACCATCGCCTGCGGCGTCGGCGCCACCCGCCGCCCGACCCGCTCGAACAGCACCACGCCCAACTCGTCCTGAAGCTGGGCGATGCGGGCGGAGACGGCGGGCTGGGTGGTGTTCAGCCGTTCAGCCGCCCGGCGGAACCCGCCGAGCCGCATCGTCCAGATGAAGGTCTCCAGCGATTTCAGGTCCAGCATGCCTCACCCATCCCCGTTCCGGACCATCGCACGCCGCACCGTCATCGCCGGCCGTCCTCAATCCTCGTCGGCCAGCGTCGCCAGTTCCGCTTCCAGCACCGCCAGCCGCTCGCGCAGACGGTCGCGTTCGGCCTCCAGAGCCTCCCGGCGGCTGACATGGTCGATGGCCTTGTTCCGCAGGTCGCGCTTGAAGCGCACGATCTCCGGCCGGGTGACGTCGGGCCGGATCAGGTTGCGCTGGTCGGCCAACCGCAGCTGCTCGCTGGTCAGGGTGGCGAGCTGATAGACGGTGGCGTAGCTCGGCGGCAGCTTCGGTCCGGGCAGGCGCCCGCTGTCCACCGCCTCTGCCACCATGCGCAGCTGATAGGCGACCTGATAGCCGAAGGGCAGTTCGTTCTCGACCATCGCCTGGAACTCGCCATGCGGCAGGCGTGCCCGCGCCTGGACCAGATAGCGACCGATCAGCAGGAACTTCTCCTGCGCGCTACGCCAGAGGGTGGAGATTTCCTGGACAAACTCCTCGCGCCGGACGAGGTCGACCGTCGCCTCCGACATGCGCTCGATCCGCTCGTCCACCGCGATGTGGCGGCGGGCCTGGGCCTTGGAAACCTGCTTGAACCCGCTCATTGCGCCAGCTCCAGTTCGTGACGGACGAAGGCCCAGACGCCGGCGACATGCTCGGCCCCCTTGCCCCCCTTCAGCTCCAGCAGGCCGAGACCGCGGCCGGCGGTGAACTGGATGTCCTCGTAATCCGGCACCTCGACCGGGCAGATCCGGCCGTCGCCCAGCAGCTTGCGCTGCGCCTCGGTGAAGCCACGGGTGCGCGGCTTGACGCGGTTCATGACGAAGGCAGCGTTCTTGCCATAGCGGCGGACGAAGCGCATCCAGGGCCGGACCGAATCCAGATCGTCGTCGCTCTGCCCGGTCGGCACGACGATCAGATCGGAGGACAGCGCCAGCAGCTTGAACTCTTCCGGATGGTCCTCGATCGACGGCGGCGTGTCGATCACCAGCAGGTCGAAGCCCGCGATGCCGTCCAGCGCCGCGCGGATGTCGACCGGCGTCATGCCCGCCTCGAAATGGGTGATCGACGCCATGCCGTCCGGCCGCTTGGCGAACCACTTGGTCAGGCTGCGCTGCGGATCGAGATCCAGCGTCGCCACCGCGCAGCCGTCGAGCGCGGCGGCCACCGCGATGTTGCGACTCAGCGTCGTCTTGCCGATCCCGCCCTTCGGGCCATTGACCAGCAACCGCTTCACCGGCCCGTGTCCCGTGTCGTTGCTCATTCCAGTGCCCCTTATCGCCATCGGCTGTGGGCCCCTTTTACCAAAGCCCGGCCGTGGCGCAAATCTAAGACATGTCTTAGCTTCGCACCGCCCGGACAGGGTGTCGCCCCCGCCACAGAAGCGCGTCTTAAGACAGAAATTAGCCCCATCATCGCATACGGCGCATCGTCGACGCCAGCACCGGACGCACCGCATCGCCTCCACCACCCAATTCCCTGGTCCGTTCCCCGGCCAGGGCGATGGCGCGCAACCGCTCGGCCAGAGCCCGCTCGGCGGCACAGGCCTCCTCGCACAGCGCGCGCATCTCGGCGATGCTCGGCCGCCATTTGCGGGTGCGGCGCCAGCGGCGTGCCGCCTGATCGATCGCCCAGGCCGGGAACTCGCCCAGATCGTCCGCCCAATCCATCGCGAGCAATTGCTCCACCTCCGGCGTCGTCGCCTTGGCCGGGAAATGGCTGAGCAGCGCCAGCACCCGGCCAAGCAGATGGTTGGCCGGCGCGGGCGCCAGGATGGTTTCATCAATCTCCGCAAGCGCCCGGCGGGCGAGCGCGGCATGGCGTGGCGTCACCCCGTCGGGCGGCGTCCAGTCTTCAACGACATCGGCAAAGCCGTCCTCGGTGAAGCGGCTGTGGCGCCCGACCTGCCCACGGTTGAGCAGAAGTTGCAGCAACTCCGGCAGCGCCTCGCGCAGCATCCGGCTGCGCAGGGCCGGGGCCATTGCCGGATCGAAGGGCAGCGGCAGGCTGGACGGAACGGCCGGTGCTGCGGGGAACGGGTGCAGGTTGTTCATGCGATTCCCCATGGATTGGACGGCGTAGCCGATTGTCCGGCGTTCAGGCGGGCGGCGACGCTGGCCCACGCCGACAGGCGCTGTTCCGCAGTGGCGGCGGCAGCGGGAGCCGTGCCGGGCGACGACGCGCGGGAAGCCGCACGCGCACCGCGGCGGACAGTTGCCGCGGGCTGTGACGCCATACGCCCGGCGTCCTGCAACAGCCAGGATCGCCATGCCGCCGTCGGATCGCGGTAGCGGTAGCCATGGGCCCGGCATTGCTGGACGAAGCGCTCGGCATGACCATCGACGTCGAGGTCGGGGAAGCGTCCCGCCGCCCACTCGCGATCCGCCGTTGGCGGAGTCCAGTTCTGCGGAACCGCCTCAGCCATCGACGCCATCCCCTCGTCCGCACGCTGGTGGAGCGTGTCAGGAATCTGTTCTGGTTCAGGCTGTTCGTGACTCGCTGCTGAACAGGGGGAGTCCGTCGCTGAGTCAGCGGGGCTGTCCACCCTTGCACCACCACCGGCTTTCTCGTCCGCCCCGTTACCGGCAATCAGCGCCAGCCGATAGCGGCAGCTCAGCCGGCCACCGTTGGCGGAGCGGCGGTGTTCGATGCCGACCAGTCCGAGCGTCTCCAGCCGGCCGAGGATCCGGTTGACGGTCGGCCGGCTGCGTTTCAGCTTGTCCGCCAGCGTTGCCTGTGACGGCCAGCAGACTCCCGCCTCGTCGGCGTAGGTGCTGAGCGCCGCCAGCACGGCAAGGCCGTCGGCGTCGAGGTCGGGGTGGTCGAGCCACCAAGCCGGGATCCGGCCCCAGCGGTTCGGGTTCGTGCTGTTCTCAATCATCTGTGCCGATACTCCTCCGCGCGATTCGCGCAAGATTGGCCGCATGTTGGCCGTCTCGATTGGCACAGAGGATTCGAAGCGCTCCGCGGCAGAGTCGAATCGCGGGCAGGAACTCCATGACCACCCCATGGAGCGACAGCCCGCGCTTGGTGAGCGACAGCCCGCGACCGTAAAGCCCCTGCCCGCGACCATGGAGCATTGGCTCGCGGTTCCGCCGCGAATCGGAATTCTGGTGCCTTTGGCCGCGGTCTTGGAGCCATTGCCCGCGATTTGACGCCAACCAATAGCCCGCGATCCTAGAGCCATTGCTCGCGATTGACCGGGGATAGCGGCAATCGCGAGCAATCCGGCCCCTCTCGCTTCCGTCCCCGCTCCCCATGGAGCGGCAGCCCGCGGTTCGACCCGGGCCGCTTGCCGTCCGTCAGCGCCGATTCTCTCCGATTCTTCAAGGAGTCGCGGTCACGCACCCCGGCAGGACCGGCTTTGCGGCCCAATCGCGGGCTGTCGCTCCATGTCCGCGGGCCGTTGCTCCATCATCGCGGGGTGCGGCGCCATATGCGCGGGCTGTCGCTCCATCCCGGATGCGGTAATTTCTCCGCGTTCTGTTGCACCGGCGGGTCCGGCGCGCCATGGTTACTCCCGACCTTCGGAGACGTTCATGACCAAGATGGCCCCGACCAGCGCCGCGCAGCTCATCCTGTTCGAGCTGGAAGACCGTTCGCAATCGCACCTGATCGCGCTCTACGATCTGGCGCCGCGCTTCGTCTTCGTCTCCCGCGACAATGACAAGGAAAAGGCCGCCAAGGACAAGGGCGAGCTGGTCACCAAGGACAACTTCATCAAGTCGGTGCGGCGCGAGTTCGCTTTCCGCGGCCGCAATTATCGCCTGACCGTCCAGCCCGCCCGTATCGACCGGCTCAGCACCGCGAAGAAGGACGACCGCGCCCCCGGCGCCGGCCCGGATCTGGTCGAAGTCGAGATCTTCCCGTCGGAGCGCGAACAGGTGGTGGAGCAGGTCGTCCGCCGCCTCGCCATGGACCGCTCGCGCCTGTCGCTGACCGGCGAGAATCGCGACAAGGTGCAGATGCGCTTCAGCCTCTACGAGATCCAGCGTGAGCTGCGTGCGGTCAACCACACCCTGTCGATCCAGGACATTCGTGAATCGCTGACCATCCTGGCCCGCTCGCGCATCATCATCTCCACCGGCGGCAGCGCCGAACCGGGCAAGAAGAGCCGCGGGCAGAACCTGCTGGAATCCACCGCCTTCCCGGTGCTGGCGATCCGTTCGCGACCGGATCTGGTCGACGAGGATGGCGGGGTCGAGGAGACCTATCTGGAATTCAACCCGCTGGTCTCCGCCGCCATCCGCGATCTGGAGTTCAAGCCGGTCTCCTACGCCTGGCTGATGAAGCTGAAGTCGCCGGTGTCGCGCTGGCTCTACAACCGCCTGTCGATCGAGTACGACACCGCCGACGACGAGGCGAAGCCGATCTCGATCAGCGCCGACGAGATCATCAAGAACAGCGGCATGAACGAGTGGTCGCGCCGCCGCGACACGCTGCGCGTGGTGACCTCGGCGGTGGATGCGCTGGTGGAGGAGGGGATCCTCGACGTCGCCGACAAGGAATACACAAAGGTCGGCAAGCGCATCGACGCCATCGATTATGTGCTGACCCCGTCGCAGAAGTTCCTGGATCAGGTCCGCCGCGGCCGCCGGGTGCAGACCACCAACATCGAGCTGCTCAAGCAGATCGTCGGCAACGCCATGCGCCCCGACGGTTTCGTGCCCCTGAAGGCGGGGGAGGCGGCGGAGGTCCGCAACAAGCGCGCCAAGCGGCTCGCCGATCCGGCCAAGCCGCAACAGGCCGCTCTGCCGCTGCCGAAGAAATAGCGGCTCAGCGCGCCAGAAGGCGCCGCGCCAGCAGCGTCACCGCCGTTCCCAGCAGGGCGCCGGCCAGCACGTCGGACGCCCAATGCCGGTGCCGCACTACCCTTCCACTGGCGAGGGCAGCCGCTGTTCCGTAGATCATCAGGCTTTGTGCCGGCGACCGGCTGACCGTGGCGAGGGCCGTCGCCGCGGCAAAGGCGCTCGCCGCATGTCCCGACGGCAGCGACCGCGCGCTGATGCGCCATCCTGGTTTGCGGCGCGGGGCGCATTCATCCGGGCGCCGACGCTTCACATAGCGTTTGATCGAGCGGCTGGCTGTCGCGGTCACCACCAGACCGGCCACACCGACGCTGCCGGCACGGCGCAGATCCGGCTGACCGGTCAACAGCCCGACAAGACCTGCGATGGCGAAGCCGGGGATAAGCACATGCCGCTTTATGGCGTAATGGCCCGCGGTCGCCAGCGCATGGCTCACCGGGCCGGGATCGCAGGTGACGATATCGTGGACCTGGGCGTCCAGCGCATCGACCGCTGTCAGTGTCGGCTGAAGGATGGCGGGAACCGGGGTTCCGCCATAGCCGATACCGCCGCCCGGATTCTCGATGCCGCGCTGTTCCCCACTCTGCTCAATGATGTCGCTCAACGCGAGTCCTCTGCCTTCCGCGCCGCAGCATGGGCGCCGCAGAGGAACGCAAGGCGGGTGGGGGCGGTTCCGCGCCCGCCTTGCTTCCGGTTCGGATCAGCCCTGCGTCGGTCGCCAGCCGGCGAAGGCGTCCAGCACCGCCGTCAGCACCCGCTGGAGCTTTTCCGCCCGGTCGGGACGGTAGGCGAAGGGCGGCGCCTCCTCGTCCATGTAGCGGTCCTGCGCCAGTTCCATCTGGATGGCGTGGACGCCGTTGGCCGGCTGACCATAGGCGCGGGTGATGTGGCCGCCGACGAAGCGGCCGTTGGTAACGCAGGTCAAGCCCTCCGCCGCCGCGGCACTCTCCATCGCCGCGACAACGCGGGCGGCCAACTGCGGATCGGCGCTGGTGCCGCGCGCCGTGCCCAGATTCAAGTCGGGCAGCCGTCCGTCGAACAGGCGCGGGACATGGCTGCGGATCGAATGGGCGTCATAGAGCAGGGCGAAGCCGTGGCGCGCCTTCACCCGCGCCAACTCCGCCGCCAGGGCGTCGTGATAGGGCCGCCAATAGCCCTCCACCCGCTGTGCCACCTCCGCCGCGTCGGGTGCCTGCCCGTCGCGGTAGAGCGGTGTGCCGTCGAACAGCACATCCGGGCACAGGCCGGTGGTCGCCTGTCCGGGATAGAGGCTCTCGCCGGTCGATGCCCGGTTGAGGTCGACGACATAGCGCGAATAGCGGGCGCTGAGCAGCGTTGCCCCCAAACCATTTGCGAAGCCGTAGAGGCGCGGGATGTGCCAATCGGTGTCGCGCAGGGTCAGGGCCTCGTCCGTCAGGCGCTCGGCCAGACCGGGGGACAGCTCGGTGCCGCAATGGGGCATGCTGATGACCAGAGGTCCGTCGCCCTGTACCAGATCGAAGATGGCGCTGCTCATTGTGCCGCCTCCAGCGATACCGGCATCAGATGGTCAAGCGCGCCATTCCGCACCAGGGCGCCGATGGCGGCCAGATCCGGGGCGAAGTAGCGGTCGACCTCGTAACGCGGCACCTCGGCGCGGATGGTGGCGATGGCCTGTTCCAGCCGGTCGGCGGTCTTCAGCGGACGATGGAACTCCAGCCCCTGAATCGCGGCCAAAAGCTCTATACCGACGATGTCGGCGACGTTGCCGGCGATGTCGCCCAGCCGCCGCGCCGCGAAGGTCGCCATGCTGACATGGTCCTCCTGGTTGGCGGAGGTCGGCAGGCTGTCGACGCTGGCGGGGTGGGCGAGCGTCTTGTTCTCCGACGCCAAGGCGGCGGCGGTGACATGGGCGATCATGAAGCCGGAATTCAGGCCCGGCTCGGCGACCAGGAAGGGCGGCAGGCCGCTGATGGTGGTGTCGATCAGCATGGCGATGCGGCGTTCTGCCAAGGCGCCGATCTCCGACGCCGCGATGGCCAGCTGGTCGGCGGCCATCGCCACCGGCTCCGCATGGAAATTCCCGCCGGACAGCACCTCGCCGGTGTCGACCAGGACCAGCGGGTTATCGGTGACGCCGTTGGCCTCGATCACCAGCGTGCGCGCCGCCTGCCGCATCTGGTCGAGGACCGCGCCCATCACCTGCGGCTGGCAGCGCAGGCTGTAGGGGTCCTGCACCCGGTGGCAATCGGGGCCCTGGTGGCTGGCGTTCAGCTCGCTGCCGGCCAGCACCTCGCGGAAGGCGGCGGCGACGGCGATCTGGCCGGGCTGGCCGCGCAACGCGCTGATGCGGGCGTCGAACGGACGGTGGCTGCCCTTGACCGCCTCGACCGACAGGGCACCGGCAACCAGCGCCGCCTTGAAGGTGCGCTCGATCTCGAACAGCCCGGCCAGAGCCAGACCGGTCGACACCTGGGTGCCGTTGATGAGAGCAAGCCCTTCCTTGGCCTTCAGGTCGAACACCGGCAGGCCGGCGATGCGCAGCCCCTCTTCCGCCGGCAGGGTCTCGCCCTTCACCCGGACGTGGCCGATGCCCAGCAGCACGCCGCACAGATGGGCCAGCGGCGCCAGATCGCCCGAGGCGCCGACGGAGCCCTTGCCCGGCACCACCGGCAGCACGTCGGCCTCGTAGAGCGTCAGCAGCGCATCGACCAGCGCCGGCCGCACGCCCGACGCACCGACCGCGAGGCTGACCGCCTTGATGACCAGGATCAGCCGCACGACGCCATCGGCCAGCGGCGCGCCGACGCCGGTGGCGTGCGACAGGATCAGGTTCCGCTGGAGCGTTTCCAAATCCGACGCGGCGATATGGGTGTGCGCCAGCTTGCCGAAGCCGGTGTTGACGCCATAGACCGCCTCGTCGCCGCCGGCGATCTTGTCGATCAGCGCGCGCGAGCGCTCCATCCGCGGATAGGCCGCCGGGTCGAGCGTCAGGGCCGGACGGCCGCGATAGATGCTGCGCAGCGTGTCGAGCGACAGCGCGCCCGGAACCAGAGTGATGGTCTCGCTCATCCCAGAAGTCTCCCAAGTGTCTTTTTGAAGCGGTCGGCGATTTCCTCCTCGCGCGGGTGGCGGCGGTCGCGGACGATTGCGCGTCCGGCGATCACCACGTCACGCACGAGGGGGGCGTTGCCGGCGAAAATCCAGCCGTCGAGCAGCGCGTCACCCCGGCGGGCGGCGAGCAGCGGGTGGTCGGTGTCGAGCACGACGATGTCGGCGCGGAGACCGGCGGCGATGCGTCCGGCCTCGAATCCGGTGGCCTGCGCGCCGCCGGCCTGGGCATCCTCCACCAGCCGGCGGGCGGTGGCGCGGCGGGGGCCGCCGGCCAGCACGGTGCGCCGCCCGCTGGTCAGCCGCGCGCCATACTCCAGCCAGCGCAGATCCTCCACCGGACTGACGGAGATGTGGCTGTCCGACCCGATGCCCCAGCGCCCGCCCTGGCCCATGTAGGACTCCGCGGCGAAGAAGCCGTCGCCCAGGTTGGCTTCGGTGGTCGGGCACAGGCCGGCGACGGCACCGTTGGCGGCGACACCCGCCACTTCGGCGTCCGTCATGTGGGTCGCGTGGATCAGGCACCAGCGGCCATCGACCGGTTGGGTTTCCAACAGATGCTCCACCGGACGGCTGCCATGGTGGGCGAGACAGTCCTCGACCTCCCGGCGCTGCTCGGCGATGTGGATGTGGATCGGGCCTTCCGGATGGGCGGCGACGGTCTCACTCAGCAACCCGTCCGGCACAGCGCGCAGGGAATGCGGGGCGATGCCCAGCCGCACGTCGGAGGACTCGCCATAGGTGCTGCGCAGGGCCTCGGTCAGCCGGGCGAACCCTGCCCCGTCATGGATGAAGCGCCGCTGCCCGGCGGTCGGCGGCGTGCCGCCGAAACCGGACGCATTGTAGAGCACCGGCAGCAGCGTGATCGGCAGCCCGGCCGTCCGCGCGGCGGCGACGGCGCGGTGGCTCATCTCCGCCGGGTCGGCGTAGGCGCTGCCGTCGCGGTCGTGGTGCAGGTAATGGAATTCGGCGATGGCGGTGAAGCCGGCCTTCAGCGTCTCCACATAGAGTTGGGCGGCGACCGCCTCGAAATCCTCCGGCTCCATGCGGTCGAGCGCGCGGTACATCACCTCGCGCCAGCTCCAGAAGCTGTCCGATCCTTCGCCGGAGCTTTCACCCATCCCGGCGATGGCGCGCTGGTGGGCGTGGGAGTGCAGGTTGGCGATGCCGGCGACCGCCGCCCCGGCGAAGCGTTCCGCATCGGCCGGGCAGGCGGCATTGGGCGTCGCCGAGACGATCCGGCCGCGCTCGTCCGTCGTGACCAGCACATCCTCCGCCCAGCCGTCCGGCAGCAGCGCCGAGGCAAAAAACAGGTTGCTCATGAGGGCGCCCTCGCTATTATAGACAACACTATACAAGTATAGGCAACCTGATGCCAAGGGGGTTGCTGCACGAACTTGTAGGAAGGAGCCGAACCGATGCCGACCAGTGCGCCGTGGGATTCCCTGTGGGTCGACCTGTCTGTTGCCACGATGGACGGGGCCACCATGAGCGAGGCGGACGGTTACGGCGCCATCGCCGACGCGGCGGTCGGCATCAAGGACGGCCGCATCGCCTTCGTCGGCCGCCGCGCCGACCTGACCGATGAGCCCGACGCGCTGGCGACCGAGGTGCATTCGGGGCAGGGCGGTTGGATGACTCCCGGCCTGATCGACTGCCACACCCACCTCGTTTATGGCGGCAACCGCGCCCGCGAGTTCGAGATGCGGCTGAACGGCGCCACATATGAGGAGATCGCGCGGGCCGGCGGCGGCATCCTGTCCACCGTCACTGCCACCCGCGCCGCCAGCGAGGACCAACTCCTCGCCGCCACCCTGCCGCGGCTCGACAGCCTGCTGGCCGAGGGCGTGACGACGGTGGAGGTCAAATCCGGCTACGGCCTCGACACCGAGACCGAAACCCGCATGCTCTGCGTCGCCCGCCGGCTGGCCCAGGTCCGCCCGGTGGAGGTCCGCACCACCTATCTCGGCGCCCACGCCCTGCCGCCGGAATTCAAAGGCAACCCGGACGGCTACATCGACCGCATCTGCGCCGAGACGCTGCCGGCCATTGCCGAAGCGGGTCTGGCCGATGCGGTGGACGCCTTCTGCGAGGGCATCGGCTTCTCGGTCGCCCAGACCCGCCGGGTGTTCGAGACTGCGAAGCGGCTTGGCCTGCCGGTGAAGCTGCATGCCGAGCAACTGAGCAACCTCGGCGGCGCCCGGCTGGTGGCGGAGTTCGGCGGGCTGTCGGCCGACCATATCGAACATCTGGACGAGGATGGCGTCGTTGCGATGGCGCAGGCCGGCACGGTGGCGGTCCTGTTGCCCGGCGCCTTCTATGCGTTGCGCGAAACCAAGCTGCCGCCGATCGAGCTGCTGCGCCGCCATGGCGTGCCGATGGCGCTGTCCACCGACAACAACCCCGGCACCTCTCCGGTCACCTCGCTGCTGCTGATGCTGTCGATGGGCTGCACCTTCTTCCGCCTGACCCCGGCGGAGGCGCTGGCCGGCATCACCCGCCATGCGGCGAAGGCACTCGGGCTGACCGACCGCGGCATCATCGCGCCCGGCAAGCGCGCCGATCTGGCGGTGTGGCGCATCGAGCATCCGGCGGAACTGGCCTACGCCATCGGCCTCAACCCCTGCATGGCGGTGGTCAATGGCGGGGTGGTCCGCAGCCCCCGTGTGGAGGCGGCATGAGCGACGTCATCTCCACCGCCCAGCCGCGCTACGCCCAGATCAAGGAGGCCATCCGCCGCCGGATCAGCTCCGGTGACTGGCCGGAAGGGTTTCAGATTCCGTCCGAGCACAAGCTGCTGGAGGAATTCTCGGTCAGCCGCATGACCGTCCACCGCGCCTTGCGCGACTTGACCGACGAGGGGCTGCTGACCCGCGTGCAGGGGCTGGGCACCTTCGTCGCCGAACGGCCGCCCAGCACCGACGTGGTGGAGCTGCGCAGCATCGCCGACGAGATCGCCGAGCGCGGCAACCTCCATTCCTGCCGGGTGGAGCGATTGCTCGCGGTTGCCGCCGATTCCGGGCTGGCCCGCCGCTTCAACCTGCCGGTGGGGGCGAAGCTGTTCCATTCCGTCGTCGTCCACAGCGAGAGCGACGTGCCGGTGCAGTTGGAGGAACGTTGGGTCAACCCGGCGGTGGCGCCGGATTACCTGGACCAGGACTTCACCCGCCAGACGCCGGGCGAGTACCTGATCCGGCTGGAATCCTCGCCGCAGGTCGAGCACGTCATCGAAGCGGTGTCGCCGACAGCGGAGATCGCCCGCCTGCTCGACATCCCCGTCACCGAACCCTGCCTGCGCGTGACACGCCGGACGTGGGTTGGGGGGCGGGTGGTGACGGTGGCGATGCTGGTCCATCCCGGCAGCCGCTACCGGCTGGGGGCACGGTTCCAACTGCCGCCGCCTTAGCAACGTTAGACCCCCACCTAACCTCCCCCGCTGGGCGGGGGAGGGACTGCCGCCACCCTCCCGTACAAGCGCTTGCTCCCTCCCCCGCTCAGCGGGGGAGGGTTGGGGTGGGGGCAAGAGTCAGCATTTCACGCACGTCCCTCCCACCAGGAGCCACCCACCCATGTCATCCCGCCTCGACAACCAGCGCGTCATCCGTGCGCCGCACGGCCCCGAACTGAGCTGCAAGAGCTGGCTCGCCGAGGCGCCGATGCGCATGTTGATGAACAACCTCGACCCCGACGTGGCCGAACGGCCGCAGGAGCTGGTCGTCTATGGCGGCATCGGCCGCGCCGCCCGCGACTGGGAAAGCTTCGACCGCATCGTCTCGGCGCTGAAGTCGCTGAACGACGACGAGACGCTGCTGGTGCAGTCGGGCAAGCCGGTCGGCGTCTTCCGCACCCATGCCGACGCGCCGCGCGTGCTGATCGCCAACTCCAACCTCGTGCCGCGCTGGGCAACCTGGGAGCATTTCAACGAACTGGACCGCAAGGGTCTGGCGATGTACGGCCAGATGACCGCCGGCAGCTGGATCTACATCGGCAGCCAGGGCATCGTGCAGGGCACCTACGAGACCTTCGTCGAGGCCGGGCGCCAGCACTACAACGGCGACCTCAAGGGCAAGTGGATCCTGACCGGCGGCCTGGGCGGCATGGGCGGGGCGCAGCCGCTGGCCGCGACCATGGCCGGCGCCTGCATGCTGGCGGTCGAATGCCGCCCCAGCAGCATCGAGATGCGCATCCGCACCGGCTATCTCGACCGCCACACCGCCGACCTGGACGAGGCGCTGGCCTGGATCGACGAGGCCTGTGCGAAGGGCGAGGCGATCTCCGTCGGCCTGCTCGGCAACGCCGCCGACGTCTTCCCCGAACTGGCGCGCCGCGCCGCCACCGACATCAAGGCCCGGCCGCACATCGTCACCGACCAGACCTCCGCCCATGATCCGGTGAACGGCTATCTGCCGCAGGGCTGGACGCTGGAGGAGTGGGAGAGCGCCCGCGAAAGCCAGCCGGCCGCCGTTGCCGCCGCCGCGCGCAGGTCGATGCGGGTGCAGGTGGAAGCCATGCTGGCTTTCCACGCCATGGGCATTCCGACCGTCGATTACGGCAACAACATCCGCCAGATGGCGAAGGAGGAGGGGCTGGAGAACGCCTTCGACTTCCCCGGCTTCGTCCCCGCCTACATCCGCCCGCTGTTCTGCCGCGGCATCGGTCCCTTCCGCTGGGCGGCGCTGTCCGGCGATCCGGAGGACATCCGCAAGACCGACGCCAAGGTGAAGGAACTGATCCCCGACGATCCGCACCTGCACAACTGGCTCGACATGGCGTCCAAGCGCATCCAGTTCCAGGGCCTGCCGGCCCGCATCTGCTGGGTCGGCCTGGGGCAGCGCCACCGCTTGGGCCTTGCCTTCAACGAGATGGTCAAGTCGGGCGAGTTGAAGGCCCCCATCGTCATCGGCCGCGACCACCTCGACAGCGGATCGGTCGCCAGCCCGAACCGCGAGACCGAGGCGATGCGGGACGGCTCCGACGCCGTGTCGGACTGGCCGCTGCTGAACGCGTTGCTGAACACCGCCAGCGGGGCGACCTGGGTCAGCCTGCACCATGGCGG
>NZ_CAMLJP010000133.1 GCF_946480385.1 uncultured Azospirillum sp. | reverse complement strand
GCGGCCTATCTGGCGCGCAATCCCGATGTGCAGCGTGCCTTGGGCAGCACCGAGGCGGCTGCGGCCACCCACTACGTCACGTTTGGCTATCGCGAAGGGCGCTCCACCGCCCCACTGACCACGACGGGACGGGCGGCCCCGATGCTTGAGCCGGACGCCATGTCCGGGACGCTGGCAGCAATTTCGTAAGCGGAGGCGCGGCGGGCGGCGGGCATCAACCGTGCCCGCCGGCTCGCCTGACGCTTCACAGATACCGGATCGTCATCTTGTCCGCGGCTAGCTTGGCCCGCGCCCGTGCATCGTCGGTATCGGTGCCGGTGGCGAGCGCCACGCCCATGCGGCGGTTCTTGCGGGTGGTCGGCTTGCCGAACAGGCGGACGTCGACCTCCTGGTCTACCGACCCCAGACGCAGCGCATCGGCCAGCCCCTCGATGCGGAAATTCTCCGCCTCCCGGTCGGCCAGGATGACAGCCGACGCCGACGGGGCGCGGCAGACGATGTTTGGAATCGGCAGGCCCAGAATGGCGCGGGCGTGCAGTTCGAACTCCGACAGGTTCTGCGACAGCAGCGTGACCATGCCGGTGTCGTGTGGGCGCGGCGACAGTTCGGAGAAGATGACCTCGTCGGCGGTCACGAAGAACTCGACGCCGAAGATGCCGTAGCCGCCGAGATTGTCGACCACGCGAGCCGCCATCGCCTTGGCGTCGTCCAGCATCGCCTGTGGCATGGCCACAGGCTGCCACGATTCCTGGTAGTCGCCGCGCTCCTGCCGATGGCCGATCGGCTCGCAATAGAGGATGCCGTCGCGGGTGCGGACGGTCAGCAGGGTGATCTCGTATTCGAAGGGGACGAACTCCTCGACGATCACCTTGCGGCGGTCGCCGCGCATGTTCGCCACCGCATAGTCCCAGGCGACCTCCAGCCCGGCGGCGTCCTGCACCGTGCTCTGCCCCTTGCCGGACGACGACATCACCGGTTTGACCACGCAGGGGAACCCGGTGTGCTCCGCCCCGGCGCGCACCTCCTCCAGGCTCTCGGCATAGCGGTAGCGCGAGGTGCGCAGGCCCAGCTCGGTCGCGGCGACTTCGCGGATGCGGTCGCGGTTCATCGTCATGGTGGCGGCGCGGGCCGATGGGACGACCGTGGTGCCGGCATCCTCGAACTCGTGCAGCACCTCTGTGCGGATCGCCTCCACCTCCGGCACGATATAGTCGGGGCGGTGCTTGGCGATGGCGGCGCGCAGGGCGTCGGCATCCAGCATGGAGAACACCTCCGCCGCATCGGCGACCTGCATCGCCGGGGCGTTGGCGTAGCTGTCACAGGCAATGACCTCGCAACCCAACCGCTTGGCCGCGATGACAAATTCCTTGCCCAGTTCCCCGGAACCGAGCAGCAGGATCCTGGCGGTGAACATCCACGCACTCCCGATATTGGCGACAGCTGCCCGACCATAGGACTTCCCGCCGGCCGGGCCAAGCCCCGCTGCAATCCTGTCCTGCGTACCCATCGGGCGGAGCCATGGCAGAGCGAACATTTCTAAAATGAAATTATAATGGTAACGGATGAAAAACGCCGCTCATGTGTTCATGCGAAAATGAAGCCCTATTCCGGGAGGCGGCGATGGGAACGGTGACACGGCGCGGAGTTTTCGGCGGCAGGACCGTGATGGCCGCTTGCCTGGCGGTGTCGCTGGCCTTGCCCGGCTGTGCCGGCAACGGCAACGACGACATGGCGGGCGCCCTGCTGATCGGCGCCGCGGTGGTCGGGCTGGGCGTACTGGCCGCCACCGCGGGTGGTGACGACGACGATGGCGACTACAACCGCGGTCGGCACCATCATCGTCGCGGCGGCTACGACAATGGCGGCTATTACGGCAACGGCTATGACACCGGGTACCGAGGCCGGGGCCACGGCGGTTACAGCCGCTATGCCGGCAACGGCCGGTGCGACGATGCGCGCTACCGCACCTCCAACGGCGGACGGGCGGAGGCCGGGACCGACGAATGGGACTGCCGCCGTTTCGGCGACGGCCGCAAATGACCGGTCAGCGCCGCCGTCCCTCCAGGTTCTTCCGGGCGATGCCGGCGATGATCAGCAGGAAGGCGAGCAGGCGCAACACATAGACCCAGCTCTGTTCCTCCCGCTCCAGCCCGCCCAGTGCCAGCACGATCTGATTGGTCGCCAGCAGCGCAAAGGCCAATGCGAAGCTGGCGAACAGCGCATCGCGCGTCCGTCTCCAGAAGCTGAGGAAGAATAGCCCCGCGACCGCATACAGCGCCGCCAGCGCCCCGGTGAAGAAACTGTAGGTCGTGGGCAACATCACTCGGTATCCCAAATGAAGCCGTACAGCAGGATCCCGACCCCAGCCAGGGCGGAGAGATGGCGGAACGGCAGCAGGTCGACCTCCGTCGGCAAAACGACGACGTCGATGAACAGCAGCAGGTTGTTGGTCGCCAGCCCGACGAAGCACAGCGTGCTCCACAGCAGCAGGCGGCTCCGCGACCGCAGGTAGCTGCGCAGCAGCAGCACCATGCACAGCAGGCTGGCGGCAAAGCACAACAGATAAACCGCCGACTTCAGGACATCCATGTCAGCGCCCTTCTTTCCCTCTCCCCGGCGGGGAGGGGAGCCGATGCGGACCGGGTGTATCCATTGCGAGTACAGCCATTGTTGGAACAGCCATCGTCTCTGTCCAGTAAATCTCAGTCATTGAGGCGGAACCTGAAGGAATCGGCGAAAATCTGCACCTTGTTGCCGGGTGCCGCGAAAATCTCGCGGATGATGGCGGACGGACGGGTGGCATAGGCCTGCGCGATCTCCTCCACCCACTTGTCGAGGATCGGGGCGGCGGGCTGGTAGCGGTGACTGCCGTCCGCCAGCGCCACCAGAAGCCCAGCACCGAGAAAGCCGCCCAGCGCCTCCTGAACCACGACGTCGCTGCCGCGCAGCTCCCTCACGAGGTCGCCATTCGACCAGTCGCGATCGGGATGCCGACGCAACAGCAAAAGCAGTTCCAACGCCCAGACTGATCGAATGGAGCTTCTGAGCAGGGTAAGCGCGTCGTCGGACAAAACCATGAACCGGAACCTGACCTGATATGCACAACCGGCGGCGTGGGACGGCGCCACCCTCGATCCCCCTCGTCATCCCCGGACGGCCTCTGCCGGGGCGAGAGGGGCCTGCAAATCCAGCGCGCGCCGCAGGGCACGGGCCAGAACGCCGTCGCGGTAAGGCTTCGGCAGCGTTTCCGCCCGGCTCAGCACGGCCCCCAGCACGGCGCCGGGATCGGCGGCGCTGCCTGTGTCGGCGAACGCGCCGGCCTCCGGTTCCGGCGCACTCGTTCCGTTGGCATAGCCCGACGCGAACAGCACCCGCAGCGAGGGGTGGCGGCGCAAACCCTCCAGCGCCAGCTCGCGCCCGTTCAGCCCGCCTGGCATCACGATGTCGGTGAACAGAAGATCGACCGGCTGCCGGTCCAGCAGGGTCAGCGCCGCTTCAGCCCCGTCGGCTTCCAGCACGCGGTATCCCAGCGCCGCCACTGCCTGGACGGCGACCGCCCGCACGTCGGCGTCGTCATCCACCACCAGCACCGTCTCGCCATGGCCGGCAAAGGCCTCGTCGGCGCCGTCCTCGTCCGGAGCGGGGCCTTGCGCTGCGTCCATCGCCGCCCGCGGCAGATAGAGGCGGAAGGTGGTGCCGGCACCGGGAGTGCTGTCGATGCCGATCAGCCCGCCCGACTGCTTGACGAAGCCATGGATCATGGCAAGGCCCAGCCCGGTGCCCTTCCCCGTTTCCTTGGTGGTGAAGAAGGGTTCGAAGGCGCGCTCCAGCACATCCGGCGGCATGCCGCATCCGCTGTCCGACACCGACAGCAGGATATAGTCGCCGGCCGGAACAGACATGCCGTGCGCCGTCTGCGGCTCCTCGAAACGGGTGTTCGCGGTGCGGATGCGCAGGGTTCCGCCGCCGGGCATGGCGTCGCGGGCGTTGATGACGAGGTTGAGCAGGGCCGATTCGGCCTGCGACCGGTCCACCGACGCCGTCCACAACGGCTCGGCATCGGCCGGCGGCGCCTCGATGGCGATGGCGACGGCGCCGCCCAGCGTGCGCTCCATCAGCTCGCCCATGCCGGCGACCAGCGCGCCGAGATCCACTGGCTCCGGGTGAAGCTGCTGGCGCCGGGCGAAGGTCAGCAGCCGCCGCGTCATATCGGAACAGCGCAGCGCCGCCTGCAGCGCCATCTCGGCCCGCCGCGCCGCCTTGGGGTCGTCGGCGAGGCCGGGGACCAGACGCTCCAGGCTGCCGATCACCACCATCAGCATGTTGTTGAAGTCATGGGCGATGCCGCCGGTCAGCCGGCCGACCATCTCCATCTTCTGCGCATGGGCAAGCTGCTGCTGGGCTTGGCGGGTCTCGGTCACGTCCATGATGGTGCCGAACAGCTCGGTCGGCACACCGTCCTCGTCGCACACGACGACGGCCTGGTCCAGCAGATGGCGTTCGCCGCCGTCGGGGCCGCGCCAGCGATATTCGACCATGGTCAGCCCGGTCTCATGGACCGACTCCAGCTGGCGCAGCACACGGCTGCGATCATCCGGATGCAGCCCGCTTTCCCAGAATTGCGGATCCTCGATAAAGCGGGCGGCGGGGCAGCCCAGCACCGTTTCCGTGGTGTCCGACAGATAGCGGAACGGAATGCCCGGCGTCAGGTCGGCGGTGTAGAGCACGATGGGAAGCTGACCCAGGATCAGCGCCTGCCGCTCCTCCGACCGGCGCAACGCCTGCTCGGCCTGCCGCATCTCGCGCCGCACCCGCTCATTCTCGTCCAGCAGGCGCTGTTTTGCCTCGACCTCGCGCTTCACCTCCTCGGTCTTGCGGTAGAGATCCACGAAGACCGCCACCTTGCATTTCAGGATCAGCGGGTCGACCGGTTTGAACATGTAGTCGACGGCGCCGGTGGCATAGCCGCGGAAGATGTGCGTCTCGTCCTTGTTGATGGCAGTCAGGAAGATGATCGGGATGTGGCGGGACTTCTCGCGCAGGCGGATCAGCTCCGCCGTCTCGTAGCCGTCCATGCCCGGCATATGCACATCCAGCAGGATCAGCGCGAAGTCCTGCCGCAGCAGATGCTTCAGCGCCTCCTCGCCGGAGCGGGCGAGCACCAGCTGCGCCCCCAGCTCCTCCAGTGTCTCGCGCACGGCGAACAGGTTCCGCGGGTCGTCGTCGACGATCAGGATCGCGACGTCCGCCTTGTCGGGCTGGGGATTCGAATCGCTGGTCATGGTTCCGCTTTCCCATCCCGCGGGGACGGCAGCCGGGCCGGCGGGCGGTGGCACCGGCGTAACGTCGGGTGCAGGGGCTGCCGGCAGAAGCGTCTGGCGAACGGCATCCTCGCCGGGCGGCGGGACGCTGGTGGTGCCGAGCAGCGTCGACCGGTGAACTGGCGGTACCGGACAGGCGGGCGGCGGGACGAAGGGCACTCGCCGCCCCCTCCGCGCCGTCTGGAGCTTGCGCCGGGTCATGGCTGCACCCCGCCGCGCGACTGCGGCCGGTTGCCCTTGGCGGTCCAGATCCGCAGCAGCGACAGCAGATGGTCGATGTCCACCGGCTTGGCGATGTAATCGGTGGCGCCGGCTTCGATGCATTTGTCGCGGTCGCCCTTCATCGCCTTGGCGGTGACGGCGATCATCGGCAGGCTGCGGAACTCCTCGATGCCGCGGATGGTGCGCATGGTCTCATAGCCGTCCATCTCCGGCATCATGATGTCGACCAGCACGACGTCCACCTCCGGATCGGCACGCAGCCGCTCGATCCCCTCGCGCCCGCTTTCGGCATGCAGGACCTCGATCCTGTGGGCCTCCATGACGCTGGCGAGCGAGAAGATGTTGCGGATGTCGTCGTCGATCACCAGCACCCGCTTGCCGGCCAGCGACGGGTCGTGCTGGCGCAGGTCCAGGATGCTGCGGCGCTTCTCGTCGGGCAGCCGGTCGACGGCCCGGTGCAGGAACAGCGCCGTCTCGTCCAGCAGCCCGGCCGGCGAGCGGGCGCTCTTCAGCACCACCGTCTCGGCCAGCCGGCGCAGCCGCGCCTCGTCCTCCACCGCGATGTCGGCGGCGACATAGACCACCACCGGCATCCAGGCGAGCGTGTCGCGGGTGCGCAGCCATTCGATCAGTTCGAAATCGACGGTGACCGGTCCGGACAGGGTCGGGCTGGACAGGTCCAACACCATGCAGTCGAAGCGGTCGGCCGTCAGCGCCGCCATCGCCGCCTCGATCGAGGTGACGGTGTGGGTCTCGACGTCGCCGTTGCCGATCAGGGCGGCGACGGCGCCCGGCTGCGGGCTGTCCTTCTCCACCACCAGCAGCTTGCGGTGGTCGCGCTCCTTGAAGCTCTTGACCCGGTTCAGGGCGTCGAAGATCGCCTCGCGCTCCACCGGCTTTTCCGAATAGTCGAAGGCGCCCATCGACAGGCCACGCCGCCGCTCGTCCTTGGCCGAAATGACATGGACCGGGATATGGCGGGTCTGCGGATCGCGCTTCAGCAGATCGAGCAGCGCCCAGCCGTCCATGTCCGGCAGCCCGATATCGAGCAGGACGGCGTCCGGCCGGTATTTGCGCGCCAGCGGCAGCGCTGCCGCCCCGCCGCTGGACAGGATGGTGCGGAACCCCTTCTCCCGCGCCAGATCGAGCAGGATGGAGGCGAAGGTGTTGTCATCCTCCACGATCAGCACCACCGGTTCGCCAGGGCGCAGCTTTTCGCGGTCGTCGCCGCCCGGCGGCATGTCAAGCAGCGCCAGCCCCTCCTGCGGACCGGACGCCACCACCGGCCGGGTCGCCGTCTCCGTCCGCTTGGGCAGAAGCCCGGCCGGCACCGGGGAGTTGCCAAGCGCGGCGCTGGCCGCGGCGATGGCCGGAGTGCCGAGCGGAGCGGCGGCTTCCGCCACGGTGTCGAAGCTGCGCGGGACGAACAGCGTAAAGGCGCTGCCCTGGCCGGGCGTGCTGGAGACGCGGATTTCACCGCCCAGCAGCCGGGCGATCTCGCGGCTGATCGACAGCCCCAGACCGGTGCCGCCATATTTGCGGCTGGTGGTGCCGTCGGCCTGCTGGAACGCCTCGAAGATGATGCGCTGCTTGTCCTCGGGGATGCCGATGCCGGTGTCGATGACGGTGAAGGCCAGCACAGACGATGCGGCATCCAGCGTCGGATGCGCCGCGCTCCAGCCCTCCGTCGCCGGAGCGACACGGAAGGTGATGCCGCCGCTCTCGGTGAACTTGAAGGCGTTGGACAGCAGGTTGTTCAGCACCTGGGCCAGCCGCTTCTCATCGGTCTGGACGCTGGCGGGAAGCGCCTCGTCCATCTCGATGGTGAAGTCCAGCTTCTTCTCCTGGGCCAACTGCGCGAAGGTGCGCTCCACATGGTTGCGCAGGTCGCCCAGCACGACCTCGCCGATTTCCAGCGTCACGGTGCCGGATTCGATCTTCGACAGGTCGAGGATGTCGTTGATCAGCCCCAGCAGGTCGGAGCCGGCGGAATGGATGGTGCGGGCGAACTCCACCTGACGGTCGGACAGGTTGGTGTCGGGGTTGTCGGCCAGCAACTTGGACAGGATCAGCAGGCTGTTCAGCGGCGTGCGCAGCTCATGGCTCATGTTCGCTAGGAACTGGGACTTGTACTTGGAGGTCAGGGCAAGCTGTTCGGCCTTCTCCTCCAGCGCCGCCTTGGCGAGCACGACCTCGCGGTTCTTGCGCTCGACCTCGATGTTCTGCTTCTCCAGCTGCTCGGCCTTTTCCTCCAGCGCCTCGTTGGTGGTGGTCAGCTTTTCCTGCTGGGCCTTCAGCAGCTCTTCCGACTTGCGCAGCGAGGCGGCCTGCTGTTCCAGACGCTCGTTGGTGGTCTTCAGCTCTTCCTGCTGGCTCTGCAGCTCGGTGGTCAGCCGCTGCGACTGTTTCAGCAGCCCTTCGGTGCGCATGTTGGCGGCGATGGTGTTCAGAACGATGCCGATGCTCTCGGTCAACTGCTCCAGGAAGCTCTGGTGCGTCTCGCTGAAGCGGCCGAAGCTCGCCAGCTCGATGACCGCCTTCACGTCATCCTCGAACAGCACCGGCAGCACGATGATGTTCAGCGGCGGCGCCTCGCCAAGGCCGGAGCTGATCGAGACATAGTCGCGCGGCACATTGGTCAGCAGTATGCGCTTCTTCTCGTAGGCGCACTGCCCGACCAGACCTTCCTTCATGTGGAAGCGGTTGGACAGGTTCTTGCGCTCTTTCAGCGCGTAGGAGGCGACCAGCTCCAGCAGCGGCTCGTCGCGGTCGCGGGTGGCGACGTAGAAGACGCCATGCTGCGCGTTCACCAGCGGCGCGATCTCCGACAGGATCATGTTGGAGACGGTGACCAGATCGCGCTCGCCCTGCAGCATGCGGGTGAATTTCGCGAGGTTGGTCTTCAGCCAATCCTGCTCCGCATTCTTCAGCGTCGTGTCGCGAAGATTGCGGATCATCTCGTTGATGTTGTCCTTCAGCGCCGCGACCTCGCCCATCGCCTCCACGGTGATGGAGCGGGTCAGGTCGCCCTTGGTCACCGCGGTGGCGACCTCGGCGATGGCGCGCACCTGGGTGGTCAGGTTGGCGGCCAGCTGGTTCACGTTCTCCGTCAAGTCCTTCCACAGGCCGGCGGCGCCGGGCACGCGGGCCTGACCGCCCAGCTTGCCTTCGATGCCCACCTCGCGCGCCACGTTGGTGACCTGATCGGCGAAGGTCGCCAGCGTGTCGATCATGCCGTTGATGGTGTTGGCCAGCGCCGCGATTTCGCCCTTGGCGTCCACCGCCAGCTTGCGCTTCAGGTCACCGTCGGCGACCGCGGTGACGACGCTGGCGATGCCGCGCACCTGACCGGTCAGGTTGGCCGCCATCATGTTCACGTTGTCGGTCAAATCCTTCCAGGTGCCGCCGACGCCCTCGACCTTCGCCTGACCGCCCAGCTTGCCTTCCGAGCCCACTTCGCGCGCCACGCGCGTCACTTCCGAAGCGAAGCTGTTCAGCTGGTCCACCATGGTGTTGATGGTGGATTTCAGTTCGAAGATCTCGCCCTTCACGTCGACGGTGATCTTCTTCGACAAATCGCCCTTGGCGACGGCCGTCGTCACCTCCGCGATGTTGCGGACCTGACCGGTCAGGTTGGCCGCCATCATGTTCACGTTGTCGGTCAGGTCCTTCCAGGTGCCGGCAACGCCCTTCACCTGCGCCTGACCGCCCAGCTTGCCTTCGATGCCCACTTCGCGCGCCACGCGGGCGACTTCAGAGGCGAAGCTGTTCAGCTGATCCACCATCGTGTTGATGGTCGACTTCAGCTCCAGAATCTCACCCTTCACATCGACGGTGATCTTCTTCGACAAGTCGCCGTTGGCGACGGCCGTCGTCACCTCCGCAATGTTGCGGACCTGACCGGTCAGGTTGGTCGCCATCGCGTTCACATTGTCGGTCAGATCCTTCCAGGTGCCGGCGACGCCCTTCACCTGTGCTTGACCGCCCAGCTTGCCTTCGGAGCCCACCTCGCGCGCCACGCGCGTCACTTCCGACGCAAAGCTGTTCAGCTGATCCACCATCGTGTTGATGGTCGACTTCAGCTCCAGAATCTCACCCTTCACATCGACGGTGATCTTCTTGGACAAGTCGCCGTTCGCGACCGCCGTCGTCACCTCCGCGATGTTGCGCACCTGCCCCGTGAGGTTGGTCGCCATCGCGTTCACGCTGTCAGTGAGGTCTTTCCAGGTGCCGCCGACGCCCCTGACCTGCGCCTGTCCGCCCAGCTTGCCTTCGGAGCCCACTTCTCTGGCGACGCGTGTCACCTCCGAAGCGAAGCTGTTCAGCTGATCCACCATGGTGTTGATGGTGTTCTTCAGCTCCAGGATTTCGCCCTTCACCGGCACGGTGATCTTCTTCGACAAATCGCCATTGGCGACGGCGGTCGTCACATCGGCGATGTTGCGCACCTGACCCGTCAGGTTCGCCGCCATCAAGTTCACGCTGTCGGTGAGGTCCTTCCAGGTGCCGCCGACGCCCTCCACACGCGCCTGACCGCCCAGCTTGCCTTCCGAACCCACCTCGCGCGCAACGCGTGTCACTTCCGAGGCAAAGCTGTTCAGCTGGTCCACCATGGTGTTGATGGTGGATTTCAGTTCAAGGATCTCGCCCTTCACATCGACGGTGATCTTTTTCGACAGGTCACCTGTCGCGACGGCGGTCGTCACGTCTGCGATATTGCGGACCTGACCGGTCAGGTTCGCCGCCATCATGTTGACGCTGTCGGTCAGGTCCTTCCACGTACCGCCTACGCCCTTCACCTGGGCCTGTCCGCCCAGCTTGCCTTCGGAGCCGACCTCGCGCGCGACGCGCGTCACTTCCGAGGCAAAGCTGTTCAACTGGTCCACCATCGTGTTGATGGTGGATTTCAGTTCAAGAATCTCGCCCTTCACGTCGACGGTGATCTTCTTCGACAGGTCACCTCTCGCGACCGCTGTCGTCACTTCGGCGATGTTGCGGACCTGACCCGTCAGGTTCTCCGCCATCATGTTCACATTGTCGGTCAGGTCCTTCCAGGTGCCGCCGACGCCTTCGACCTTCGCCTGACCGCCCAGCTTGCCTTCGGAGCCCACCTCACGCGCCACGCGCGTCACTTCCGAGGCGAAGCTGTTCAACTGGTCCACCATCGTGTTGATGGTGGATTTCAGTTCAAGAATCTCGCCCTTCACGTCGACGGTGATCTTCTTCGACAAATCGCCCTTCGCGACCGCTGTCGTCACCTCCGCGATGTTGCGGACCTGACCGGTCAGGTTGGCCGCCATCACGTTGACGTTCTCGGTCAGATCCTTCCAGGTGCCGGCAACCCCCTTCACCTGGGCCTGCCCGCCCAGCTTGCCCTCTATCCCGACCTCGCGCGCCACACGCGTCAACTCGGTGGTGACGGTGACGAGCTGCTCCACCATGGTGTTGACGTTGCGGGCGGTGCGCAGGAACTCGCCCTGCAGCGGGCGGCCCTCGATCTCCAGCGCCATGGTCTTGGACAGGTCGCCCTTGGCAACAGCGCCGATGACGCGGGCAATTTCCGTGGTCGGCTGGATCATGTCGCCGACCAGCGTGTTGATGCTGTCGACGCAGGTTTCCCACCCGCCGGATGCGTTGTTCAGCTTGGCGCGCTGGCTGATGCGACCTTCCTTGCCGATGGCGACGCTGAGCCGGCTGGTTTCGGTGGTCAGGTTCTGGTTCAGCTCGACAACATCGTTGAAGGCGGCGGCGATCTCGCCGTCGATGCCCGTCAGGTCGAGCGGCAGCCGCACCGAGAAATCGCCCTTGCGCAGTTGCCGCAGGGCCATCAGCAGAACCTTCGGATCCAACGCGTCCGCCGTCTCGACCATCGCCGTCATGCCGTTCCCCAATCCGCGCGCCGAGCCCACCATGGACCGCGCTCCGCCAATCCTCCCGACCGCTCTGCTGCGCGGTGGAAGAAAACGCAAGCCAACACAACCGAAATGCCGAATACCCGCAACAGGGCTGTGCGTACACCACTCCTGTCCGAAGAGTGACTGCGCAGTCCTACAGCCCCGCACGATGAAGTAAAGGCGATTCCGGTCAATTTAGCCTTTCGTAGGCGGCCCGAATTCGTGCGGAAGGGTTATGCCTATGACTTATGACGGAGAGGACCGATTCTTGCGCTTGACCGGCCTCATCAGCTCGTTCATTCAGCCGAACGACCATTGCGCATCGAGCGAGTGCCGGAACGATTCACCCGCCGTCATCGTTAAGGATCCAGCCACGGCGAGGCTTTCCGGCACCGGCCGCCTCCCGCGGGGCAAGACGACCCGACCTTCTTCACAGCCCGGGGCTTGGCCATGACTCTGTGGACATTTACCATGCAGGCTTCGATGTGCTGCATGCTCTCTTGGATGCGCGCCTGCCACCAAGGCGTCGCCTTGGCCCATTCTTTCGCCGGAATGCCCGGAGTGCCGATGCTCAACCCTCCGCGCCCTCCGGCCGACGTGCTGCCCTTTCCGGCACGGCGCGCAGCGCGTGGCGGCGGGTTCGGCGGACCGGCGGTGGTGATCCCGCTGGGACGGCGCTGAATCCCCGCTCACGCAATCGTGTAGACCCCGTGATTTGCCGTCGGCCGGCTGCGGACCTATGGTTAGTGGCAGGAATGGTCCGTTCGGGAGAGGGTCGATGCTGTTCAAATTCCCCACCGCGTCGCAGGCGCGCGAAGACGAGGTGACGCTGCGGGAGCTTTTCCTGTCGCGCCGCAGCCTGATGGCCGGTGGCGCCGCCGCGATGGCGCTGGGCAGCCTGCCGGTGTGGAGCGGCAACGCGCTGGCAGCAGCCTTCGAGGCGCCGACCACGATCAAGCCGGCCGATCCAAAGTTCGATCCGACGACGCCGATGAAGTCGGCCACCACCTATAACAACTTTTACGAGTTCGGTACCGGCAAGAGCGATCCCGCCGAGAATGCCGGCACGCTGAAGACGCGCCCGTGGGAAATCGCCATCGGCGGCGAGGTCGCCAAACCGATGACCATCGGCATCGAGGACATGCTGAAATTCCCGATGGAGGAACGCATCTACCGGCTGCGCTGCGTCGAAGGCTGGTCGATGGTGATCCCCTGGGTCGGTTTCCCGCTGGCCGAGCTGCTGAAGCGGGTGGAGCCGACCAGCAACGCCAAATACGTCGCCTTCCAGACCCTGAACGACCCGAAGCAGATGCCGGGCCTGCGCTCCTGGGTGCTGGACTGGCCCTATACCGAGGGGCTGCGGCTGGACGAGGCGATGCACCCGCTGACGCTGCTGGCCGTCGGCATGTATGGCGAGGTTCTGCCCAACCAGAATGGCGCGCCGATCCGGCTGGTGGTGCCGTGGAAGTACGGCTTCAAGTCGATCAAGTCGATCGTCAAGATCACGCTGGTGAAAAACCAGCCGCCGACCGCCTGGAACAAGGCGCAGTCGAGCGAATACGGCTTCTACTCCAACGTCAATCCGGCGGTCGATCACCCGCGCTGGAGCCAGGCGACGGAACGGCGGGTCGGCGAATTCTCCCGCCGCAAGACGCTGCCCTTCAACGGCTATGGCGAAGAGGTCGCGTCGCTCTATGCCGGGATGGACCTGAAGGCGAACTTCTGACCATGCCCGCCCCCATAGCCTCCGCCGGCGGCGTCGAATTCCGCGCCGCCGCCAACGCCGCCCTTGCGTCCCGCTGGGCCAAGCCGGCCGTCTTCACCGCCGCCTTGGTTCCCCTGGTCTGGACCGTCTGGCTCGCCTACACCGGCGAACTGGGGGCCGAGCCGGTGCTGGAAAGCGTCAAGGCCAGCGGGCTCTGGGCCCTGCGCTTCCTGCTGATCGCGCTGGCGCTGACGCCGCTGCGCATGCTGACGGGGCTGGCCGGGCTGGCGCGCTTCCGCCGGATGCTGGGGCTGTTCGCCTTCTTCTACGCCTGCGTCCACCTGTCCACCTACATCGGGCTGGACCAGTTCTTCGACTGGCCGGCGATCTGGAAGGACATCGTCAAGCGGCCCTACATCACGGTCGGCATGGGTGCCTTCCTGATCCTGACGGCGCTGGCCGCCACCTCCACCGACGGCATGGTCAAGCGGCTGGGCGGCAAGAACTGGCGCGCCCTCCACAAGGGCGTGTTCATCGCCGGACTGGCCGGCTGCCTGCATTTCATCATGCTGGTGAAAGGCTGGCAGACCACGCCGCTGATCTACGCGCTGATCTGCATCGGGCTGCTGGCCTTCCGCCGCTGGCCGATCAGGCTGGGGCAGCGGAAGGCCCGAACGGGTCCGGTCAGAACACGGCCCGCAGCAGTCCAACGGTCCGGCGAAGCGCCAGCACCGCACTTTCGGGATGGAAGCTCCCCCGCTCGTCGCAGTTGAAGCCGTGGCCGGCCGGATAGACATGAACCGGCACCCACGGATAGCGCGCCCGCACCCCCTCGGCGACCGACAGCGGGATGGCGTGGTCCTGCTCGCCGAAATGCAGCAGGGTCGGCACGCGCGGGGCGCTGTCCAGCGTCTTGCCGATCTCACCGCCGTAATAGCCGATGGCCGCGCGCATTGGCAGCGTCGCCGCCGCTGCCCAGGCGATGCTGCCGCCCCAGCAATAGCCGACGATGGCGGCCGAACCGTCACCACCCAGATGGGCCAGCGCCGCGGCGACGTCCTGCAGGGCATCGGCGGTCGCGACCACGCCCTTCAGCGCAATGCCCCTCTGGATGCCGGCATCGTCATAGAGCAGTTCGACCCCGCGTTCGGCCCGGTCGAACAGGTCCGGCGCCACGGCAGTGAAACCCTGCTGGGCGAAGCCGTCGCAGACATTGCGGATGTGGTGGTTGATGCCGAAGATTTCCGGCG
Source organism: uncultured Azospirillum sp. (assembly GCF_946480385.1). Next base: position 1,073 of record NZ_CAMLJP010000133.1, on the reverse strand, counting down.
CCACGATCAGGCGCCCGATCTCCTCGCCCTTCGCCGGCGCCCGATAGGCGCGCAGCCGGTGGCCGTCCGCCGCCGTCAACTCGATCCAGCCGGCGGCTGATGCGTCACTCATGTCCCGAACCCTCATCTTGCGAGACCGTCCAGGCGGTCATTGCCCAAGATCATAGGGCGCTGGACCGTCACGGCAACTGGCGACAGGGCAGCGGACCGCCGCCATGGTCATATCCACCCTTCCGTTCGTATTATTGCTCCGTCACAGTTGGATTGCGGCCACGATGGCCGGCTCACCCCCTGACGAGGTGAAACCGTGCGCAGCTTCGCATTTCTCGCCGTCTTCGCCGCCCTGACCGGCACCGCCGTCTCCGCCCAGGCGGCCGATACCTACAAGTTCAACCTGCACAACAAATCGTCCGACTACGTCATCAGCGGCTTCCGCACCCATGAAAATGGCGCGTGGAGCAAGAACTGGATCGACTTCAAGCTTAAGCCCGGCGAATCCGCCGAGATGGATTGGGGCAGTAACGAAGGCAACTGCATCGTACCCTTCAAGGTCGACTGGGTCGGCTATGAATCGGAGAAGTTCAGCGTCGATTGGTGCAAGATCAAGAACATCTACATGAAGGACCAGGGCTTCGGCTTCGACTGACTGCATCCGGTTGCCGACCGGGACGCTTCACCGGCCGAACAGGTCCTTCAGGGCCGGTGGCAGCTGACCGCCCGGGATCGGCAGGGGGAGGTTTCCCGCCGGCTTGTCGGTGCCACCGGCGTTGCCGGGATTGCCCGAGCCAAGGATGCCACCGAGGATGTCGGCCGGTGAGGCGCCTTCCTGCAAGCGCCTCACTGCCTCTGCGGCCTTCGCCGGATCCTTGATGGCCGATAGGGCGACCCCGCTGAAATCGGGTTGGATCGAGGGTGCGCCGAAGCTCCCCGTCACCAGGACGGGGATCGTCACGCCGGCCTTTTCGAATTGCCCGCCCTGCCCCTTCAGGCTGGATGTCACGGTCGGATCGAGGCGGAGGTCCAGCCGCCGATCCGGCAGCGACACCGTGCCTTGTCCCTCCACGCGGAAGATC
>NZ_CAMLJP010000132.1 GCF_946480385.1 uncultured Azospirillum sp. | reverse complement strand
CGGTCGGCCATCTTGCAGAGCGCCGCGGCTTCCAAGGTCGAAGCGATCTTGGTGTTGATGGTCTCGACCGCCGACAGGATGGCGACGCGCGGCACCTCGGTCCCCAGCACCTTGGCGAGGTCGATGGCGTTCTGCACGATGCTGACCTTGTCCTCCAGCGTCGGGTAGATGTTGATCGCCGCATCGGTGATCAGCAGCGGACGCGGGTAGGTCGGGACGTTCATGACAAAGACGTGGCTGAGCCGGCGGCCGGTGCGCAGGCCGGTTTCCTTCCGCACCACCTCGCCCATCAACTCATCGGTGTGCAGGCTGCCCTTCATCACCGCCTCGCACTCGCCGGTGCGGGCCAGCCGCACGCCGGTCTCGGCCGAGGCATGGCTGTGGGCGACGTCGACGATGCGGTAGCGCGAGATGTCGAGGCCATAGATGTCGGCGACGGAGTGGATCTTGGCTTCCGGACCGACCAGAACCGGGTCGATCAGGTTCGCCTCAGCAGCCTCGACGGCACCGCGCAGCGAGCTCTCGTCGCAGGGATGGACGACGGCGGTCGGCACCGGCGGCAGCGACTCGCACTTCTTCAGCATCAGTTCGTGGCCGTCATGGCGGATCACCTGCACCTGCGGCAGTTCCGCCGCGGCACGGCGCACCTTCTCGGTCGGGGCGATCACCTCGGCGACGCCGGTCGCAACGGTCTTGCCATCCTGGTTGGCGGCGAGGCAGTCGAAGACGACCGTCTTGCGCACCGCATCCTTGGACTTGGCGGTAACGGTCACGGTAACGATGTCGCCCAGCAGGACCGGACGCTCGAACCGCAGATCCTGACCGACATAGACGGTGCCGGGACCGGGCAGCAGGGTGCCGAGAACGGCGGAGATCAGCGAGCCCGACCACATGCCATGCCCGACCACCTTGTGGTCGACGGCGTAATCCTCGTCCACATGGGACGGGTTGAGGTCGCCGGACACCGTCGCGAACAGCTCGATGTCGGACATGGTCAGGCGGCGCGACAGGCTAGCCTGCTGGCCGATGTGGATTTCCTCGAACGTGACGTTTTCGATCATGGGGCTGCCGTTCTTGCCGGTCGGAACGAGGCCGCTGCGACCCGCCGGGGCGGCGGAGAGGGCGGCGATGGCGGTGTCCATACTAGAATGCTCCTGAAAAGGATCGCGGCGCCCGACCAACGGACCCCGCCTCAAGGCGGCGGAAGCCCGAATGCCGGTGACCGGACCGGATGCCCCGTTGGGCCGGGGCATCCGTCGCGGCGGCAGGCCGTATCCTCCCAAGCCCGGTTCCCGTTGCCGTCGGCGCCCTGCGGGGGCATGCCATGGCGACGGGCCGGACTCCGTCTTGTTGGGTTCCGTCGAAGCGGAACCTTCGCCCTCCAAGGATTATCCAAGGAGTGCGCCTGTGCGAAAGCAATAGCCCCTATGGCGAAGGGGCCCAATGACCTACATCAATAAAGTCGCCAAGCTATTGTTGCAGCTGGGTTACTGGGATCGTTTCGGTGCAGTGAGCAGCCGCAGCATAACCGAAACTTGCGCGGACGCGGACGGGAAAAGCGGACCCGCCGGCAGGACTGCCACCATTGCGCGCTGCGGTATGGAAGAACCAGGACAGGAGACGGGGACGCAGCGGCTCACTCCGCCGCGGCGCTGCAGTGGCAGTGCTGCTCGACCAGCGGCACGCTGACCGCGAAGACGGTGCCGCGCCCCACCCGCGACCGCACGGTGACGGGATGATCCAGCATCTGGGACATGCGGCGGACGATGGACAGCCCCAACCCCAGCCCGCGGCCGCTGTCGCGCTGGTCGGTGCCGCAGCGGTAGAAATCCCCGAAGATCGCCGTCATTTCCGCCTCGGCGATGCCGGGGCCAGTGTCCCACACCTCGATGGACAGGCGGAATCCGCCATCAGCATCGGAGCGGCGCCGGCAACCCAGCAGGATCCGTCCCTCCGTGGTGTAGCGCAGGGCGTTGACCAGCAGGTTGCGGACCATCCGCTCCAGCAGGATCGGGTCACTCTGCACCCGGGCGGAACAGGGAACGGTCCGCAGTTGAAGCCCGCGGTCGATCGCCTGGTCGCCGATCTCGACCGACAGCCGGGCGAGGATGTCCTGGACCTCGAACTCCGCGACCCGCGGCTTGACATTGCCGACCTCCAGCGCGGAGGTGTCGAGCAGGGTGGACAGCAGCGTGTTCCCGGCGGTCAGAGCCTCCCCCAGCTTGTTCGCCACCTCCACCTGCTGGGGATCGTCCAGCTTGCTCATCAGGATGTGGTGGAACAGGCTCATCGCCTGGAAAGGCTGGCGGAGATCGTGGCTGGCGGCGGCCAGAAAGCGGCTCTTCGCCTGGTTGGCCAGCTCCGCCTCGGCATGCGCGCGGGACAGCGCCTCCCGGATTTCGACCGATTCCGTCATGTCGATGGCGGCACAGACGACGCCGGCCACCGCCCCGGTTTCGTCGCGCATCGGCTCCACCGACAGGTCGAGCACCCGCCGGCTGCCGCCATAGGTTACCTCAAGCTCGCACCGGGTGCCGGTGCCGCTTTCGATCACGGACCGCTTGATGGCCGACATCCGCGCCGCCTCGTCCACCGGGAACAGTTCGGCATCGGTCCGGCCGATCATCCGCTCCGGATGCAGGTCGGTGCGCGGGCAATAAATCCACAGATGCCGCAGGTTGCGATCCTGGCTGAACAGCGAGACCTTGGAATAGCGCAGCGCCAGCCGGAAGCGTTCCTCGCTCTCGCGCAGGGCGCGGGCCATGGCGGCACGGGCACGCGCCTCGGTCCGCAGCAGGCGCTTGGTGCGCGCTTCCCGCAGGACATAGGCCGCTACACCCGCGGTCAGGAAAATCCCGCCGATCAGCATGGTCCAGGCCAGCCGGTCGTCAGCGCTGAACAGCCGCGCCGCGTCCGGCAGCACATAGAGGCGCCACACCCGCCCGGCGAAGGCGATGTCGCGGACGATGGCGTGCGGCGCCATGGCGCCCGTCAACTGCTCGACGGTGAGGGGGGTGACCGGCGGATGCGGCAGTTCCCCGGGACGGCCGATCGCCCCTTCTGCGGCCAGCATCCGTGGCGCGCCCATATCCGGCCGGGTCCGCGGCTCCAGAAGATAGACATCGCCGACGGTAAGGCCGACCCGGCGCACCGCATCCCGCAGCAACTGGCCGATATCGAAACTGGTCCACAGGAAACCGGTGAGCAGATCGCAGACGATGGGCTCGCCCGGCCTGCCCGGGTCATCTTCGACGTCGCGGGTATAGACCGGCAGGTAGATCAGCACGGAACTCTCGCCCAGTTCCGCCCGCAACGGCTCGCCTTCGGCCGCGACCAGCCGATTTGCCGCGCAGGACCGCACCAGCACGTCGCGCTGCCCGGGAAGACTGGCCATGTCGAGACCGATCAGCCCGATGGCGGATCGCGGTTCGGCCAGCACATTGACGAACCGGTCGGCCGTCATTCCCGTGGCGCCGTATTCCGGGCCGCTTCCGCCATCGGCATTGCGAACGGTGAATGAGGTGTAGCCTGCCGAGCGCATCGCCCGCTCCAGCAACGGCACGTTCCGTTCGGAAATCCGCCGCGCCCAGGCGACCGCCCGCAGATTGGGATAAAGCGGCAGCAGCGGTTCGGCCGCCGATGCGAAGCTCGCGTCCGTCACCGGGGCGGGACCGGCCAGCGGACCGCTGAGCGCACGCAGCAGCATGCTCTGGCGCTCCAGCCCAGCCTTCAGCTCGTCGAGAAGTTGGATCGCCTGCCGGTCGGCCAGGGCATGTTCGGCTTGGCTGGTCGCACTGCGGATCAGCAGAAAGGCCGAAAGCGACAGAAACAGCCCGGTGATGACGATCACCGGCAGCGCCGCCGTCCTTCCCCCCACCCGATATTGCCGATTCATTCGAACGCCCTCCGACCAGCCCGTTCGAACAGTCACTGTTCGAGTGGGATCATAACGAAGGGAAAGCATAAATGGGTATGTTAAAGTTCACCATTAAACCAAAGGAAGAGTTCACCCCACCGATGGGAGGAGAAGAATGGGCTTGCCTTGCGAATAAACGTCGCAACCTTGTTGCATTTTGCCGCATCCCTCCCGCCTCTGTTTCAGGATTGTCATTGCACTGCAGCAATGGCTGAAAGATGCGACACTATATATTCGGCACGCATTTCCCGAAGACCCGACTTCCGAACCTAATCTTGTTATCAAAGGGGATCATCCCCGAGCAGGCGGACAACGGCGGCCCGCAGGGCGAGCGGCGCGACAGGCTTGTGCAGCAGAGGATATCCCGACAATCGCGCCTCGCGCAGGCGCTTGGGATCGGTGTCGCCGGTCAGGATCATGCCAGGCACGGGACGGTCGAACAGCTTGGCGATCTGCCGGATCGCGACGATGCCGTTGGCGGCTCCCTTCAGCCGCAGATCGGAGATGACCAGATCGAAGGGCTGCGGTACCGGACCGATCCGTTCGACGGCCAAGTCGTAGGACTCTGCTCCGACGACACTGCATCCCCATTGCCCCAGCAGCGCCTCCAGCGCGGCCAGCACCATAGGATCGTCTTCGATCACCAGGATGCGGGTGCAACTGATGTCGGCGGTGCGGCTGTCCGGCGCCGGGGCGGCGACGGCTTCCTCCCCGCCGGAGGCATCGGTCACGTCGGCGCCCATTTCGACCGAAAGGGGAACCGCGACGGCGATGACGGTGCCTCGCCCCTCTTCGGCGCAGACTTCCAGCCCAAGGCCGAGCTTCCGCGCAAGGCCGCGCACCAAGGTCAGATCCAGCCCCAGCGTTCCCGCCCCTTCCCCAGCAGGCTTCGCCAATTCCGCCCGCAGGGAGGCCAGACGTTGCGGCAACAGGCCGCGGCCGCTGTCCCACAGTTCGATGCGCAGATGATCGCCGCGCGTGCGGCAGCCCAGCAGCACACGACCCCGGACCTTCCCACGCAGGGTGTTGGCCACCAAACCATGCAGCAGACGTTCGAGAAGCGCGGGATCGGTCCGCACCATGGCGGAACAGGGCATCACGGTGAAGCGCAGCCCACGGTCGGCGAAGCGCGGCGCCACCTCCAGCGCAAGGCGCATCAGCACGCCATTGACCGCATGGGTGCGGATGTCCGGCTCGGTCAGGCCGCTTTCCAGACGGACAAGGTCGAAATGGCCATCGACCATACTGCGCATCGATTCCACCGCCTGCGCCATCGAGCGCAACAGGTCACGCTCCGGCCGAGCATCCAGCCTGCCGTCAAGCGTGCCGATCAGCAGGGACAGCGCCGCCAGAGGCTGCCGCAGGTCGTGGCTTGCGGCGGCGAAAAGACGCCCGGCGGGATCGCCCATTGGCGCGGCCGCGGCCGTGCGGGAGTGTGATGACGGAGGCCATCCGTGGAACCGCCATACCGCGCCGCCGCCGGCAAGCGGCAGGATCGTGCGCTCCGGCAACGCACCGGCTGCCGCGTCGGAGGAGAGGTATGCGTTCAGATCATCAGCCGTCACGCCGGCAGCCAATCGCCCGGCAAGCGTCGGCAAGGCCTCTGCCGCGGGCGTCCAGTCGGCCAGCATTCCACCGGGGCCGAACACCAGAAGGGCCGGCACCGCACCGCCGGCGTCGTCATGGCTGCCGTTCACGGTCACACCTGCATCCCATGCTCATGCTCCGATAGGACTCAGACTAGGGAAGCCGCCGACTGTTGCAAAGCCCGCCATTCGGCAGACTCCGCGCGAAGATCGTAACGGTATCCGCAATCAAACCTTTCGTTGCTTTTTCGGCAAATTCTGAAAATTGGCCTAGCAGTCAGCCGCACCTGTTACAATTCGACAAATATTCGATGGCGCTTAAGGCTTGGCCTTCAGTGTTTTTTAGGGATAGCCCGCAATGATGGCGGAATGGATTGCGACACGCAGACTTGTGCCGAAGGTGGGCACGACAGGAGCAAGGCCGGGAAATTCCCATCGGTCGATTCCCTGTCGTTCGCCATGCTGCAACTGCCGGACGCCGCTGCGCTCTTCAAGGCACATCATGATTGTACCGGTGCACTGACGGACCTGGAATGGCAATCGGCCAATCCAGCGGCGGAGCGGCTGCTGGGCGTCGCTCCGCTGACCGGTAAGCGGTTGCGTGGTGGTGGCACCGATGCCGCCTGTCCAGGACTGTTCGCTGCGCTGGCCGAGGCCCTGCACGGACCGGTGGAGCGCACCGTTGCAGCCCGGCGCGGGTCGACGCCGGTGCGCTGGCGGGTGGCGGCCGGGCCGACCCCCGGCGGGCTGTGCGCCATCCTGACCGATCTCGGCCCCGAGAACCCCTCCATAGCCGAGGCGCTGGCCGAAAGCCTGACCGCGGCGCTGGAGCACAGCGCCGAAAGCTTTGCCCTGTTCGATCACGCGGACCGGCTGGTCCACGCCAACGGCCGGCTGAAGAGGGACCTGCCCGCCCTGACCGACCAATTGGTTCCCGGCGTGTCATTCGAAGAGCTGGCCCGCGGATTCGCCTCGACCGATCCGCGCCTGACCACTGACGAGGAGCGTGCGGCCTGGATGACGGCGCGGCTGGAGCGTCATCGTCGCCTGGAACCGCCGACGGTGGTGCCGCTGCCCGACGGGCGCTGGCTGCTCAGCCGCGAGCATGCGGTGCCGGGCGGCGTGCTGGTCCATTACACCGACGTCACCACCCTGAAGCTGAACGAGGAGCGGCTGCGCATCCGCGAGACGGAGGCAAGCACCGCCCGTGCGGAAGCGGAAAGCGCCAGCCGCGCCAAGAGCGCCTTCCTGGCCCAGATGAGCCACGAGCTGCGCACGCCGCTGAATGCGGTGCTGGGATTCTCGGAGATGCTGCTGTCGGAGCCGTTCGGGCCGCTGGGCAATCCGCGCTACCGCAGCTATGCCGGCGACATCCGCGATGCCGGCACCCACCTGCTGGCGCTGATCGACGACATTCTGGAGCTGTCACGCCTGGACAGCGGCGGCATGCCGATGGCGGAGGAAGGGGTGGATCTGGACACGCTGTCGCTGAGGGTCGTCTCCGCCCTGCAGGAAGCGGCGGCGGAAGGTGGTGTGAGCATGCGCCGCGAGATGCCGGCCGGCCTGCCGCTGCTGCAGGGCGATGCGCAGGCGCTGACCCAGATGCTGACCAACCTGCTGTCGAATGCCGTCACCCACACCCGTCCCGGCGGCGAGGTGGTGCTGACCGCGCATCTCATGCCCGATGGCGGGCTCGGGCTGATGGTCGCCGACACCGGCGTCGGCATCCCGACCGCCGACCTTCCCCGCATCCTCCACCCCTTCGAGCCGTCGGACTCCACCATCGCCCGCAACTCCCGCGGGACAGGGCTGGGTCTGCCGATCGTCAAGCGGCTGGTGGAGATGCATGGCGGACGGCTGGAACTGACCAGCCAGCCGGGGGTCGGCACCGCGGTGGTGCTGGTCTTCCCCGCCGAGCGCAGCCTGCCGCGCGACCGCTGCCGTCCGGCCCCCCTGCCCCCGGTCATCTTGCCGACCTGATTTGGGTGGCCTGATCGCGACCAACCATCTTTTGCCCCTTGGCGGCACCGCGCCGACCGGTCATTGTGGGGGCCATGTTCCCTACCCGTTCCCGTTTCGATGGTGGCACCGCGCCATGAGCGACGATATTGCCGTTCCGGTTTCCGACAGCGACGCCGGCCTTCCGGCCGGGGGTGCGCCGCCAATCTTCCGCGGCGTGCGACGGGCGCTGGCTCTGCGCGGCTATGCGACCCTGACCGAATTCCGGCTGGCGAGCGGCCGGCGGGCCGACGTGCTGGCCATCGACGAGGCCGGCAGCATCCTGATCGTCGAAGTGAAGAGCGGCGTTCCCGACTTCCGCTCCGACCAGAAATGGCAAGAGTATCGCGACTGGTGCGACGCCTTCTATTTCGCGGTCGACGATGGCTTCCCGACCGAACTGATCCCGGAGGACTGCGGGCTGATGGTCGCCGACGCCTATGGCGCGGAAGTCCTGCGTGAAGCGCCGGTCGCCAAGCTGGCCGCCGCCCGCCGCAAGACCCTGCTGCTGCGCGCCGCGATGACCGGCGCCGGGCGCCTGCACCGGATCGAGGATCCGATGTTCACCCAGGCGTCGCCCACGGTCTGATCCCGCCGTCCAACTGACCTTACCGGTGCGCGGCGGCGCAGAACCGGGTAGACTGGGCGACCACATCAACCAGGGAGAGCGGACCGGCATGACGGCGGACCGGACGGGCGGAGCACACCCCTTGCACATCCTGCTGGCGGAGGACGAGACGGTCACCCGCCTTGCCACCCGCGCCCTGCTGGAACGTGCCGGCCATCGGGTGGTGGCGGTGGAGGATGGACCGGCCGCCGTCGCGGCTGCTGCACAGGGTGGCTTCGACCTGATCCTGATGGATCTGGACCTGCCCGGCCTGCCCGGCGACGAGGCGGTGCGCGCCATCCGCCGGCAGCCGAACAACCCGGCCCCGCGCATTCTCATGCTGACCGCCAGCGCCACATCGCAAGGGCACGCCCGCTGCACCGACTGCGGCGCCGACGGCATGCTCACCAAGCCGCTGCGGCTGGATGCCCTGTCCGCCGTGCCGGGAGACCGGCCGCAAGCCGCACCGCCGTCAACCGACCCGGCCTTCGACGAGGGCGCGATCAGGACGATGCGGGAGATGCTGCCCGCCGCCCGCGCCGCCGAACTGCTCGACCGGACGGCCGCGGTGCTGGCGCAGCACTGGCAGGCGCTGGACGCCGCTTTGACGGGCGGAGACCGGACGACGGCGGGGGCGATGGCCCACAAGATCGCAGGAGTGTCAGGGCAATATGGCTGTCTGGCCCTGCGCCGGGCGGCCCGTGCCCTGGAGGCGGGTCTGGAGCAGCCGGGCGCCGATCAGACGCAGTTGGCCGGCGAACTGGCCGGCACGCTGGCGCCGGCCATCGGGTTCCTGAATCGGTGCGCCGCCGCGGCCCGGGAGTGAGCCCGGCCGGCGGCGGAGACGGCCGCGGCTGCCGTCGTCAACTCAGCCCCGTTCGCCCGGCGAAACGGCGACGCAATGGTGGCCGTGCTTGGTCAGAACCGCGCAGGCCTTGCGGGCGTCCTTCTCGTCCAGCCCGGTCAGGCGGGCACGGTAGACGGTCTCCTTGCCGGTCTTCGCCTGCACAACGCTGGGTTTGGCCGTCCGCAGCAGGAAAGGCGCCTGCTTGACCGCCTGGCTCACCGCCTTGTTGCCTGCCGCCTTGCTGGAGAAGGCGCCGACCTGAACACCCCAATGCGAAGAGGCGCTGCCACGGCTCGCCTTCTCCTCCTTCGCGGGCGCGACCGGGATCGCCGCCGTCTGCAGGGAGGCGCGAACCGGCTTGGCCTTCACCACCGGCTCCTCGTCATCGTCCCCCTCGCCGTCGACAGCGTCGGAGCGCGTGATGTCGAGGCTCGCCATCACCGGCCCGTCCTCGTGGCCCCGGCTGGGCCGGCCGAAGGCCTGATCGAGCAGGGCCGCCATCTTGTTGTCGCGCGACACGGCCGACTTGCCGCCCATCACCACGCCGACCAGACGGCGCCCGTCCCGCACCGCCGAGGCGGCGAGGTTGAAGCCGGACGCGACGGTATAGCCGGTCTTGATGCCGTCCATGCCCTCGTAGCGGGACATCAGGTGGTTGTGGTTGGCCAGGGTACGGCCGCCATAGACGAAGTTGCGGCGGCTGAAATAGGGGTAATACTTGGCATGGTCGCGCATCAGTGCGCGGGACAGCATCGCGTAGTCGCGGGCGGTCGTTACCTGCTCCATGTTCGGCAGGCCGGAGGCGTTGCGGTAGACGGTGTGGCGCATGCCAAGTTCGCGGGCCTTGCGCGTCATCATCTCGGCAAAGCGCGACTCGGTGCCGCCCAGCGCCTCCGCCAGCACCACCGCGGCGTCGTTGGCCGACTTGGTGACGAGGCCGAGGATCGCCGTCTCCACCTTCAGCGTCTGGCCGGCGCGCAGGCCCAGCTTGGTCGGCGACATGCTCTCCGCCCAGGACGAGACCGGCAACTGCTGGTCGAGGGTCAGGCGACCGTCGTCCAGCGCGTCGAAGGTCAGGTACAGGGTCATCATCTTGGTCAGGGACGCCGGATGGGTGATCGCGTCGGCGTCCTGGTCGATCAGCACCTGCCCGGTCCGGGCATCGACGACGATGGCCGCAGCCTTTGCCGCCAGCGCCTCGGCGGCGGACAGGCCGGCTCCGGCGGCCACCATGCCCAGCAGCGCGGCTGCCGCGAACAAATGGCGACCCACACCCGCCGAACTCCGCCCCCCGTTCGTATCCGCCGCGCGAAAGGCGAACGGAAACAATCCGTTACGAACGGTGTTGCGCGCTACACTCATGATGGCCCCGCCAACCGCTAGATACTGGTGCTTGGTTCAATGGTAAATTCGTGCGAAATCAGTGTCTAGCATGAATTCGTTAATTTACTGCTTTGGCTTTTCGCAGTTTCTGTGGCCAAAATTGCGGGTCCTGCATGACAAGAGAAAGGACGGCGGACAAGGGCACGGCGGAAGGGTTACGGCAGGGGGCAGACGGATTACCGGCGCCCTCCGACAGGCCGAAGCCCGCCTTCCAGGGCTTGCCGCAGCGCCCTTGCTTCTCCACCTACCAGGGGCCGCAGACGCGAGGCAAGCGACAATGAGTCGTGGTCATCAAAGAACCGTTCCGGCCACCCTTTTCCGCCATGGCTTGGCCCGAGGCGTCAAGGCGGCGGCCATGGCCGTCTCCCTGCTGGCGCTCGCCGGCTGCGGCTCGGTGGGGCCGACCGACAATCCGCTGGCGCGCAAGCTGACCTGGTTCAGCTATCTCAATGGCGACGATCTGCGGTCGCGCTGCGGCAAGGACGGCGCCGACCGCTTCCGGCTGATCTTCAACGCCGACTACAATCGGCACGTGCGCACCTATGACGTCGTCGGCGACCCCGACCGGGGCGGCGCGGCGGTGGAAGCGCATGTGATCGAGGCGACCGACCTCGCCCGCATGACGCTGACAGACCCCTTCTCCGCGGCACGAGGCCGCACGGCCACCCTGCAACTGACCGCGGCGCAATATGACAGCTTCATCGGCCGCCTGCGCGACGACGGGGCGTTCGACCCACCGCCCCAGGGGCTGCGGCTGCCGTCCAACGGCTTCTATTGGCTGATCAACGGCTGCCGCGCCGGGCAGTGGTTCTTCACCGCCTTTCCCTACCCGTCCAGCCGCTTCACCAACGCCCGTTTCCCGGAGCTGCTGCGCGGCCTCGACCCGACGGGCGTCGCCTTCCCCGGCCTGCCGGACCCCGACGACGCGCCGCGCACCCTGCCCTCCTCCGGCCAACTGGCGGACGGCGGGGTGTTCTTCGAGATTCAGGTCGGCCGGGATGGGCTGGTTGGCCCGACCGCCCCCTTCGGGGCGCTGCTGCTGAGCGCCCTTCCGGGCAACTGATCGCCGGTCACCCTGCCAGTCAGACCGCCTCTTCGGCGGGCAGGCGCGGACGCATCTCCTCCGGGACCAGCGTCTCGACCCAGGGGCCGTCCGGCATGCGGCGGGCCAGTTCCGTCAGGTTGCGGTTCCACCACTGACGCTGTTCGCTGAGATCGTCATAGTCGTAGTTCGACTGGCGCCAGCTGCGCGACTCCGCATGGTAGGACACCATGTCGATGGGGAAGCCGACGTCGTTGGTGGAGAAGCGGGTGCTGTCGAAGGACAGATAGGCCAGCTTCAGCGCCGTCTGCATGTCGGTGCCGTAGGTCAGCGCGCGGTCCAGGATCGGCTTGCCGTAGGCGGTGGCGCCGATCGACAGGTAGGGCGTGCGTTCGTCCACCTCGATCCAATTGCCCTCCGGATAGACCAGGAACATGTAGGGTTCGCGGTCCTCGGCCAGCTGGCCACCGATGATGGCGTGCAGGTTGAAGTGCAGCTTGGACGCCTCCAGCGACTCCCTATCCTCCGCGGCGACTTGCCGCAGGCAGGTGGTGAAGGCCGACACCGCGTCCAGCATGGTGGCGTAGGCCTCGCCCCTACGCTTCTGCATGTCGCGGCGCAGATAGGCCAGAGTCTTGTCGCGGACGCTGCGCAGGCCGGAGTTCATGATGAAGAAGCGGTCGCCGCCGCTGCCCATCATCGTCACCTTGCGGGCCGACGACAGCTGCGATCCGCTGGTGATTCTGCCGTCCGACAGACCGATCAGGCCGTCGCGGGTCTTGATGCCAAGGCAATAGGTCATGGTCGAAATGGTCCCGAAGATGCGGCCTGACGAAGGGATGGTCCGGAGCGCCGCGTCCAAGCGCCGCACCTGACCATTGGCCGAGGCGAATCCCGTCCACAGCCACGCTACACTTGTCCCAGCGCCGGTAAAGTCTTCGTTAAGGACAGTCTTCGCCGGAGGCTTGCCGCCGCTTCCGCGACCGCCGCTCCCGTCCGCAACGAGAGCGACTATGACGTCACAGGATATTCACGCTTTCGGGGTATGGTTCGGCACAACGGAGTAAGCCGCATACCCGCCGAACGGACTGTTGACACCGCGCAGTGCTTAGCCCATAAAACCCTTATATTGCAGTGCAGCATTTTCGAGGCCGATCCATGGCCTCCGGAAAATCCGTGACAACGGCTGCACAACGTAAAAACGCAACATACACCGCTGCCGGCCGGCTCCGCGCCACGCTTTGCGGCGGGCGGGTCCACTCTCCATACGCCGGCATCAGCCAGGAAGGAACGCGCGTCATGAACCAGTTTACGCCGAAGTCGCTCGAGACCGTCGCCGCCCAGGCCAAGGAGCAGTATGAGGGTCTGGTGAAGGCCGGCCAGGAGCAGACGGTCAAGCAGTTCGAGCAGACCGCGACCGCCGCCAAGGAGCAGTTCGAGAAGACTGCCGCCCAGATGCTGAAGAGCTACGAGGACCTGCAGGCCACCGGCAAGGCCAATGTCGAGGCGCTGATCGCCAGCAGCACCATCGCCGCCAAGGGCGCCGAGGATCTGGGCCGCGAGGTTGTCGCCTATGGCCAGTCGGCGCTCGACAAGTCCATCACCACCGGCAAGGCTCTGCTGGCCGCCAAGACCCTGCAGGAAGTGGTGGAGCTGCAGAACGATTTCCTGAAGTCGAGCTTTGACGCGATGCTGGCCGAGACCAGCCGCCTGCAGGAGCTGACCACCAAGGTGACCAACGAGGCGCTGGCCCCGCTGAACGCCCGCGTCACCGCGACGGTGGAGACCTTCTCCAAGCCGATCGCCGCCTGATCGGCCCGATTGGACGAGACCTGACGGCCGGGGTTCAGCCATGGACTCCGGCCCCGCAGACGGCCTGGCAACCTCCACGCGGTTGCTAGGCCGTTTTGCGTTCCGGGCTCCCTCCGATGCACGCTGACGGCTTTTGTGCAGTGCACAATATCCATTGACTCCGGCCCTGGATTTCCTTACATTCTGCTTATGTTGCAGTGCAGCATATCTCGGGCGCCCGATCCTTCGGGGTCCGAGGGACTCAACCCACTCCGCGCCCGGTCGCCGCATCGTCGGGGCCGCGCGGTTGACCCCTGAGAGAGCGCGAGGAGCATAGCCATGTCCGACCAGATCGCCGCCGTCACCAAGTCCGTCGAAGACGCCATCGCCACCGCCAAGCAGAACTTGGAAGGCCTCGTGAAGGCCCAGCAGGAGCAGATGGAAAAGGCCTCCGCCCAAGTGATGAAGGGCTATGAGGAGCTGACCGCCCTCACCAAGGGGAATGTCGACGCATTCGTGCAGTCCGGCACTGTCGTCGCCAAGGGCGCGGAAGAGGCCGGCAAGCAGGTTGCCGCCTTCACCCAGTCCTCGCTGGAGAAGGGCGTGTCGAACGCCAAGTCCATGCTGGCGGTGAAGACGATCCAGGAACTGGTCGAACTGCAGAAGGCCTACACCAAGGCCAGCCTCGATGCCTTCGTGTCCGAGAGCACCAAGCTGCAGGAGCTGACCGTCAAGGTCGCCAACGAGGCGCTGGCTCCGCTGAGCGCCCGTGTCAACGCCACGGTCGAGGTCCTGTCGAAGAAGCCGGTCGCCGCCTGATCGGCGCCCACAGGCCGGGATTGATCCTCCCGGCTTGATCGGCGGGCATCCTATGCCCACCTGAACGACCGCATCGCAGCGGCCCGGCATCCCGGACAGGGGTGCCGGGCCGTTTTGCGTGCAGCCCCCCTTGCCCGTCCCCTACCCTGATGATGCCGCAGAAAGGCTTAGGGTTTCCCGCCGATTGCGGCCCGAAGGCAAGAGATGTCTCCTATTTAGGGGTATCGGAAGGCTGACCGGACCAAAGGAGGGTCTGCCAAATGGAGAGAGACCGAAAACGGCCCCTTCCCACCGCGCCCGAAATGACCATATCATTCACAGTGACAGTGCATCGCGATGACATTCGACTGGGACCATGGCCGACTCTGACAAGCAGGGCAACGACGGCACGAACAGCGGCGTGGTCGTAAAGGCCAAGCCAAAGACCAAAAAGCCGTCGATGTATAAGGTCTTGATGTTGAACGACGATTATACTCCGATGGAGTTCGTCGTTCTCGTTCTCGAACGCTTCTTCAGCAAATCGCGAGAGGAAGCGACCCAGATCATGCTGCATGTGCACCGGCGGGGTGTGGGGTTGTGCGGCGTGTTCACCTACGAGGTGGCGGAGACGAAAGTCACGCAGGTGATGGACTTTGCGCGCCAGCACCAGCATCCGCTGCAATGCACGTTAGAAAAGGATTAGACCCACACATGCTGTCGCGTAACCTGGAACAGACGCTGCACCGAGCCCTGGCCCACGCGAACGAGCGCAGGCATGAATACGCGACGCTCGAACATCTTCTGCTCGCGTTGACCGAAGACTCCGATGCTACCGCCGTCTTGCGCGCTTGCGGGATCGACCTCGACCGACTGCGCGCGGAACTGTCGGATTACCTCGACAACGAACTGGCGAACCTTATCACGAACAGGCCTGATGATGCCAAGCCGACGGCTGGTTTCCAACGGGTTCTGCAGCGTGCGGCCATCCACGTCCAGTCGTCGGGACGTGAGGAGGTGACGGGAGCAAATGTGCTCGTTGCCTTGTTCTCTGAACGCGAGAGCCACGCAGTCTATTTCCTGCAGGAGCAGGAAATGACCCGGTTCGACGCGGTCAACTACATCTCTCACGGAATCGCGAAGGCTCCGGGCCGCTCGGAAACCAAGCGGGTCTCGGGCGCCGACGACGAGGCGGCGGCGGAGAAGGTCGTGAAAAAAGGCAGCGAAGCGCTAGAGGCGTACTGTGTCAACCTGAACAAGAAGGCGTCCGGCGGGAAGATCGATCCGCTGATCGGCCGGGAACAGGAGGTCGAACGGACCATCCAGATCCTGTGCCGGCGGTCGAAGAACAACCCGCTCTACGTCGGCGACCCCGGTGTCGGCAAGACCGCCATCGCCGAGGGCCTCGCCCGCCGCATCGTCCAGCAGGAAGTGCCGGAGGTGCTGCGCAACGCCACCATCTTCGCGCTCGACATGGGCTCGCTGCTGGCCGGCACCCGCTATCGCGGCGATTTCGAGGA
>NZ_CAMLJP010000131.1 GCF_946480385.1 uncultured Azospirillum sp. | reverse complement strand
CCCCCCCCCCGCCCGGGGTCGGCCTACGGCCGATCCGATCGCGGGTGTGGGGAGAGCTGGCTATCGGGGGGCTGCCCCCCCACCCACCGATGGGGGGGGTGGTTTTGGGTGGGGGCCGACGGCTCCACCTCCGCGATGATCCGCCTCCTCGGCAGCGGCCTCATCAGCCCGCCCGCGGTCCGTCTCGACGGCCCGCACTGTTACATCCGTCCACCACTGCCGCGCGACTGGCGGGAATGGGCCGACCTCCGCGCCGCCTCGCGTGCCTTTCTCACGCCCTGGGAACCCACCTGGCCGGCCGACGCCCTGACCCGGGCAGCCTTCTCCAGGAGGCTGCGGCGGCAGGCGCAGGAATGGCGGGACGATCTCGGCTACAGCTTCCTGATCTTCGACCGCGCGACCGACGCGCTGGTTGGCGGTCTCGGCCTGACCAACATCCGCCGCGGCGTGGCCCAGATGGGGACGCTCGGTTACTGGGCCGGTCAACCCTATGCCCGCAACGGCTATGTATCCGGCGGCACCCGGCTGGTTTTGGAATTCGCCTTCGGGCAACTCGGGCTGCACCGGGTCGAAGCCGCCTGCCTGCCAACCAACCTGCCGAGCCGTGGCCTGCTGGAAAAGGTCGGTTTCACCCACGAAGGCTATGCCCGCGGTTACCTGCGCATCGACGGCGCTTGGCGCGATCACGTCCTCTATGCCATCTTGCGGGAGGAGTGGCAGGGCTGATTGCCTCTCTTTCCGCATCCGGCAATCGGGGGGACGGTATGGATGATGCTGCCAAGAAGGAAATAATCGGCAGCTACATAGCCGCATACAATTCGTTCGACGTTGACGGCATGCTGGCGCTTCTTTCCCCCAGCATATGTTTCGAGAATATTGACGGCGATCAGGTAACTGCTTCCACTTCCGGAGCTGATGAATTCCGTCGCTTAGCCGAACAGTCAAAGGCGCTGTTCAGCGAACGCGAGCAACGGATTCTGTCGCTTCGTCTGGACAGTGATCCGGCAGTTGCCATGATCGCGTTCAGCGGACGGTTGGCTAAGGATATCCCGGGCGGCCCATCCGCTGGAACCATCCTGTCGGTTCAAGGCCAGTCTGAATTCTCGTTCGAAGCCGGACGCATCTGCCGGATCGTCGATCGAAGTTGATCGCCCTTACCGCTGATCGAGCTTGATCTCGATCCGGCGGTTCTTCGCCAGCGCCTCGTCGGAGGTGCCGGGGTCGAGGGGCTGGAATTCACCGAAGGCGGCGGCGGCGAGTCGCTCGGGCGGAATGCCCTGATCAATCAGAAACTTGACCACTGAGATGGCGCGCGCTGCCGACAGTTCCCAGTTTGAGGCGAACTGGAAGCGCACAGGCTTGATGTCGGTGTGGCCATCCACCCGCAGAACCCAATTGATGTCGGGCGGGATCGCCTTGCCGATCTCGATCAGAGTGTGGGCAAGATCGGCCAGCCGTTGCTTGCCGGCCTCCTCCAGCGTCGCCGAGCCTGACGGGAACAGCAGTTCCGACTGGAAGACGAAGCGGTCGCCGACGATCTTCACGTCCGGCCGGTTGCCCAGCGCCTCGCGGACGCGGCCGAAGAACTCCGACTTGTAGCGCGCGAGGTCCTGGACCTTGGCGGCGAGCGCTTGATTCAGCCGGGCGCCCAGTTCGGCAATCTGCACCTTCTGCTCGGCCGAAGATTTTTCCGACGCCTCCAGCGCCGCGCCGATGCGGGCGAGCTGTTCACGCAAGGCAAGAAGTTGCTGGTTCAGCAGGTCGATCTGCTGCTTGCTCTTGGTTCCCTCGGCCTTCTCGCCAGTGAGGGAGGCCATCAGGTCGCGGATGCGGATATCGCGCTGTTCCAGATCCTTCTGGGCCTGGGTCTGGCTGTCGGCCAGTTGCGACTCCAGCGCCTTCAGCCGGATGTCGCGCTGGTCGATCTCCTTCTGCGCCAGCATCGTCTTCTCGTTGGCGGAGGCCAGTTCCGACTCCAGCGCCTTGGCGCGGTCGCGGGTGGTGCCGAGTTCGGCCAGCAGGGCCTGACGCTGCTGTTCGGTCAGCTTGGTGGCGGCGACGGCGGCGGCAAGTTCGCCCTCCAGCTTCTGCCGGGCGTCGCGCAGGGCCTTGATGTCAGCCTGGAGGCTGAGGATTTCCTTCAGCTTCAGGTCGAGCGTCTCACGGTCAACGCGGACGTTGCGCTGCAGCTCTTCCAGCGTGCGGGCGGTGCGGTCGCGGTCCTCCTGAAGCTGGCTCAGCGTCAGGGTCATGTCGTCGCGGGCGGCCACGGAGGTCTGCAACTCGGTCGACAGCTGGGTGATGTTGACGCGCAGGTCGGCGTTGGCGTCCCGCTCCATCGCCAGCAGGTCGTTCATCTCCGCGATCTTGTGATTGAGCGCGGTCAGCTGCTCGTCCCGGCCGGTCAGGGCGGTGGCGAGGTAGAACTGCGCCACGACGAAGACCATCAACAGGAAGATGACGACCATCACCAGCGACGACAGGGCGTCGACCCAGCCGGGCCATGCGCTGGCGTCGCGGTGGCCGTTGCGGCGGCTGATGCTGGCCATGGGTACTCCCGGCGTTGGCCTACGGTGTCAGAGTGTCAGCGCTGCTGCTGGTCGGCTTCTTCGGCCAATGCGGCGATGGTGCGGGCCAGCAGCTTGATCTCGCTGCGGATTTCCTGCACCGCCTGGACGCGGCCGTTGGAGGATTCCTCGACGATGCGGGCGAGGTAGATGTCCATGTTGCGCAGATGCTGGCGCGAGGCTTCGTCGAAGCCGCCACCCGCGCTCTCCGCCAACCGGTCGAGCAGCCCCTTCACCTCGAGCTGGTTCTCGCCCAGCCGCAGGAGAAGCTGCTGTTCGGCGCGCATGTGGTCGGTCAGGCTCGACAGCCGCTCGGTCAGCGCCATCAGGTTGGCGTTGGCGGCGCGCCGGCCTTCCTCGGCGGTGGCGACGGTGCGCTGCAGGGAGTCCAGGTTTTCGGCGGTCTGCTCAAGCAGGGCGGTAAGATAGGCCGAGGCGGAGTGGTCGCCCGACTCGAGGCCGCCGGCGGCGCCGCTCGACAGCCGGGTGGCGCTGGACAGCCAGTCCTCGAGGTCCTGGAAGAAGCGGTTGTGGGCCTGGCTGGCCTGGAGTTCCAGGAAGCCCAGTACCAGGGAGCCGGCAAGGCCGAAAAGCGAGGACGAGAAGGCGGTGCCCATGCCGACCAGCGGCGCTTCCAACCCTTGCTGCAGGTGGGAGAACATGGTGCCGACGTCGCCGCCCTGGACCGACAGGCTGCCGATCACGTTGCCGACCGATTGAACGGTGTGCAGCAGGCCCCAGAAAGTGCCGAGCAGGCCGAGGAAGATCAGCAGGCCGATCAGGTAGCGCGACAGCTCCCGCGATTCGTCCAGGCGCGAGGCAATGCCGTCGAGCAGGGAGCGCATCGACAGCGCCGACAGGGTCAGCCGGCCGCGCCGTTCGCCCAGCATGCGGGCCATCGGGGCGAGCAGCACCGGTTCCTGCAGCGAGGCGGGGGCGACGCCGCTCTGGTACTGCTCCAGCCACGCCACTTCGGGGCGGAGCATCAGCACTTGCCGGAAGATGAAGGCGATGCCGGCCAGCAGCGCGGCGAGGATGACGCTGTTCAGCGGCGCATTGTTGAGGAAGGCCGAGCGCAAGGCGGGGAACAGCAGTCCGGACACAGCGCCGACCACCACCAGGAACAGGATCATCCGGGTCAGGAACCGCTCCGGGCGTGTCATGAGGGCGGATACCTCCAGCGGTCGGGTCGTCGGGGTTGTGGCGGTCATGATGCTCCGAAGGGGTGTTCCGATCAGACCTCGCGCACGGGTTGGGCGCTATTCATTCAGAAAGACTGCATCGATCCGGTCCGGTGGCCCGCCGTTGTCGTCGACGCCAAGCGCACGGACATCGACACGGGTGCTGCGGATCCCGAAGGCTGTCAGCCGCTCGCGCAGCGCCAGCGCCCGGGCCAGTGCCAGCTGCCGCGCCTCGCGCGCCGTGTCGGCGGTGCCGCTGGCGTAGGAGCGCAGCTGGAGCCTTGCGGTGTCGCTGGCGCGCAGCCGTTCGACGATCCGGTCGACCACGGCGTCTGCCGCATCCGGCAGATTGGTGGCGTCTGCCGGGAACACAAGGCTCAAAACGCTCGAAGGTGGCAGGTTAGCCGCAGGGGGTGCCGCGTCCGGGGGAGGGGGCAGCGCGGCTGTGTCGGTTCGCGGAGCGGCAGGCGGCTGACCGGGCGCCGGCGCAGCGGGGGTCTGGGCGGCAGGTGCCTGGACAACGGGTTGCTGAGGCTGGACCACCGTCGGTGCCGTCTTGGGGGCCGGCTCGGTCTGGGCGGTGGAGCGGGGCGCCGGCTGGGCCGGACCTTCCGTCAGGACGGGCGGAGGCGGGGCCTCCAGCGGCTGCGGCAGGACGAGTCGCGGCGGCGCCTTGACCGGCGGCGGGGTGCGCAGGTTGGGGCGCGGCGGCACGGACAGCGGAACCGCATTTTCCAGCGTCAGCCCGGGGGAGGTCTGCGCCGGGCCGTTGGCCGGGGCCGCCGCCGACAGGGCAGCCGGAGAGAGCGTCCAGACCGCGCACAGCGCGGCGGCGGCAAGGTGCTTGCGGTCGGCGTGTCCCCAGCGGCCCAAAACGATGTGTCCCGTTAAACCTTTGTCCTGCAAACCATAGCCTATCGATCGCTCCAGCCACAACCACCCATCCGCCATTCCCGTTCGGGACGGCGGCGGATGGGCAGGGCAGGGGTCAGCCCTTGGCGGACTTCAACAGGCGGGCGACCGGGACCTGGAGATGGCTGTTGGCGGCGAGCACGTTGCCGGTGAAGACCGGGTTGCGGCCGCCCTCGATCTCACCGACGAAGCCGCCGGCTTCGGTGACCATCAGCACGCCGGCGGCGCAGTCCCACGGCGCCAGACCGCGTTCCCAATAGGCGTCGAATCGGCCGGCAGCGGTGTAGGCGAGGTCGAGCGAGGCGGCGCCGAAGCGGCGGATGCCCGCGACCTCCTTCATCACCGCTTCCTGTTCCTTCAGGAAGGTGGCGTGGTCGCCGCGGCCCTTGAAGGGGATGCCGGTGGCGATCACGCAATCCTCCAGGCGGCGGCGTTCGGAAACGCGCAGGCGGGTGTGGTTGACGTAGGCGCCCACGCCCTTCTCCGCCCAGAACAGCTGGTCGCCGATGGGGGCGTAGATCACGCCGGCGACGATCTCGCCGTTGCGCTCGGCGCCGATGGAGATCGCCCAGTGCGGCAGGCCGTGCAGGAAGTTGGTGGTGCCGTCGAGCGGATCGACGATCCAGCGCGCCTCGGCATCGCTGCCCTTGGACGCACCGCTCTCCTCCATCAGGAAACCGAATTCGGGCCGCGCCTTCTGCAGTTCCTCGCGCAGGGTGCGTTCGGCCTTCAGATCGGCGGCGGACACGAAGTCCGCGGGTCCCTTGCGCGACACCTGGAGGTGTTCGACCTCGCCGAAGTCGCGGACGAGACCGCGGGCAGCCTTTTCGGCGGCGCGGACCATGACGTTGATAAGAGCGGAGCGGGTGGCCATGGGCGTTGGTGTACCGTTTCGTGCAGGAACCAGAAAACAATACACCGGCCTCCGCGCATGGCGAAGACCGGTGATGGCAGAACCGACCTGGGATGGATCAGTCCTTCGCGCGCTCGACGTATTCGCCGGTGGCGGTATCGACGACGACGCGGGTCCCGGCCTCGATGTGCGGCGGAACCAGGATCGACACGCCGTTCTCCAGCTTGGCCGGCTTGTAGGAGGAAGAGGCCGTCTGGCCCTTCACCACCGGGTCGGATTCGGTGATCAGCAGCGTGACCTTGCCGGGGATCTCGACGCCCAGCGGCGAGCCTTCATGGCTCTGCACCGTGACTTCCATGCCGTCCTGCAGGAAGACGGCCGGGTCGCCGATGATGTCGCGGGGAATGGCGACCTGTTCGAAGCTTTCCTTATCCATGAAGGTGAAGCTGTCACCTTCGGCGAAGAGGAAGGTCATCTCATGCTCGTCCAGGCGAGCGCGCTCAACGGTCTCCTGGGTGCGGAACCGCTCGGTCGACTTGTTGCCGGTGCGAACGTCCTTCATTTCCAGCTGGATGAAGGCGCCGCCCTTACCAGGCTGCACGATGGCGGTTTTGGTGATGACCCAGAGCTTACCGTTGTGCTCCAGCACATGGCCGGGGCGCATCGTGTTGGCATTGACCTTCATGGCTTACTCGTGACTTCCAGAAATACGGGCGGCGCGGACCCTACCAGCTTGACCGCCCATAGGCAACGGCGCGGAACGATAACAGTGTGCGTTCCGGCCGATTGACGGGCGATTCTTCGCCGAACCGGCCCGCGCAGTTTAGAATGGCTCCAGCAACGGGACGTTTGGAACGTTTTTGCCGACCCTGTTCAGTGTTCCATCCGTCCGGTTCGCGCGGTCCGCCGACGATGGGGCGGAGTGTATCACGGGAGGTCGCTGTGACCAATGCCGAGCCGGCTTGAGTACGCCGGCCGTGGATGCTCTGATGCGCCCGCACCCCTTTCGACCGTCCATCAAGAGCACGCCCTTCATGCCCGCCCCAATCCGATCCACCTCGATTCCCTCTGGCGAACTTCCCCCCTGGCATCCCGAAGCGCTGGCCCGCCGCCGGCCCTATCTGGCGGCGCGCGGCCGGGTGCTGAACGCCGTCCGTCGCGTGTTCGAGGAACTGGCCTTCATCGAGGTGGACACGCCGGCCCTGCAGGTCTCGCCGGGGATGGAGCCGCATCTGCAGGCCTTCGCCACGGTTCTGCAGGGGCCGCACCCGGACGACCGCCGGCCGCTGTACCTGCACACCAGCCCCGAATTCGCCATGAAGAAGCTGCTGGTCGCGGGCGTGCCGCGGCTGTGGCAGCTGGCGCATGTCTACCGCAACGGCGAGCGGTCGGGGACCCATGCGCCGGAATTCTCGATGCTGGAATGGTATCGCGCCGGAGACGGCTACCGCACGCTGATCGACGATTGCCGCGAACTGCTGTGCGCCGGGGCCGAGGCCGGCGGGCGGCGGACGTTCAGTTTCCGCGGGATGACCTGCGATCCCTTCGCGGTGTGGCGGGTGCTGACGGTGCCGGACGCGTTCCGCGAGTATGCCGGCATCGACCTGATGGCGACCTATGACGGCAGCCACGATCCCGATCCGGCGGCCCTGGCGGCGGAGGCGGCGCGCATCGGCATCGCCCCCCATCACGGCGACCGTTGGGAGGACATCGTCTTCCGCATCATGTTCGACCGCATCGAGCCGCATCTGGGCGAGGGCGTGCCCTGCGTGCTGACCGACTATCCCCTGTGCATGGCGGCGCTGTCGCGGCCGAAGCCGGAGGACCCGCGGCTGGCCGAACGGTTCGAGCTGTATGCCTGCGGGCTGGAACTGGCGAACGCCTTCGGCGAACTGACCGATCCGGCCGTGCAGCGCGCCCGCTTCGAGGCGGACATGGTGTTGAAGGAGCGGCTCTATGGCGAGCGCTTCCCGGTGGACGAGGATTTCCTCGCCGCGCTGGAGCATGGCATGCCGCAGAGCAGCGGCATCGCCATGGGCTTCGACCGGCTGGCGATGCTGTGCAGCGGGGCCGAGAACATCGAACAGGTGCTGTGGCTGCCGGTGGCGGGATTCTGAGGAGATGACAAAGCCCCTCTCCCGCAGGAGGAGAGGGGCTTTGTGAGCGAACGGAAGCGGCTGGTGACGCTTAGAACGTGAACTTCGCCTGCAGGCCGATCAGGTCGATGCTGCTCTTGTAGTCCACATTCAGGTTGCCGCGGCCGGCTTCGGCGCCGGTCAGGTCGTCGGTGAGGGCGACCGAGGTCTTCGGGATGAAGACATGCGAGTAGGCGGCATCGACGCGCAGGCTGTCGGTGACCTGATAGCCGGCGCCGACCGACAGCCAGTAGCGATTCTGCTCCGGAATGCGGGGCGTGCGGTAATCGATGTCCACCGAGCCCTTGTCAAAGGCGACGCCGCCGCGCAGGGTCAGCTTGTCGGTCACCTTGTAGGAGGTGCCGAGCGCGTAATACCAGGTGTCCTTCCAGTGCTCCTCCGTGACGGAGTTGAGCGCTGGGTTGGCGATGTTGACGCGCAATTCCTTGAAGCGCGACCAGTTGGTCCACTGCACGTCGGCCATCACCGCCCAGCGGTCGGTGACCTCGTGGTACAGGCCGATGGAGGCGATGTCCGGCGTGGTCAGGTCGGCGCTGGCGCTCTGGGCGGGCAGCGCGCCGGCCAGCGAGGCCGGCAGGCCGGTGAAGGAGATGCTGCCGGTCAGCGTGTGCTTGACCGCCGAGCGGTAGGCGAGGCCGACGCGGGTGCCCTTCACCGGTTCGATCAGGGCGCCGAGCGTGAAGCCCCAGCCCCAATCGTCGCCGGTCACGTCGCTCTTGACGTCGAGCGCGCCGGGACGGCCGAGGCGGCTGGCGCCGAAGTCGGACGCCTGCGACAGCTTGGCCTTGGCATACTGGATCTGCACGCCGCCGCCGACGGTGATCATCGGGTTGATGCGGTAGGACACCGACGGCGCGAAATTGTAGGTGCGCAGGTCGGAACGGATGCCGTGATAGCGGCCGATCCAGCTGTCCCCATAGTCAGTGACCAAACCCCACGGACCGTTGGCCGACAGGCCGACCTTCAGGTCGTCGCTGATCGAATAGACGAAGTAACCGGCGGGAACCAGCGCGTCCTGGGCGATGTCGCCGGGCGCGGCATTGCCGCTGATCGAGGTGCCGCCCAGGCGCCGGGCGCGGGTGGCGCTGGCGCCGTCGACCTTCGACTTCACGATGACGCCGGTGGCGGTCTGCACCAGTTCGGTGCCGGTCACCAGACCCATGGTCGCCGGATTGTAGAACATGGAGCTGGCGTCGCCGTTGCCGCCGGCGGTCACACCGGCATAGGCGGTGCCCTGGCCGGATACGCTCTGCTCCTTCAACGCGAAACCGGCGGCGAACGCGGTCGAGGCGGTCGCGATCGGTGCGGTCACCGCGATGGCGGCAGCGGCGGTCATCAGGCGTGTCTTGAGCGTCGTCGGAGACATTCGTTCCTTCCCCCAATTGTGTTATTGACGCAATGATACACAAACTGACGCTTACGTAAAGATCTGCCCACCACTTCTTGTTGGCTGTGCAAGCAGTGTTGCGGGCCTGCATCGGTTCCGGAAGTCGGAAAAGGGAGAAAGGGGTGCGGCGCGGCCACCAGAGGTAGCCGCGCTTACGCCCGTGTCGCTGTCACGAGATAAAATTATCCAGGAAATTCAGTGGAAAAACGGCGCGGTGGCCGACTGTGTGGTCCGGCGCCGTCAGGCGATCCAGGCGGCTGCTGTGGTGAAAAGCTCGCGCAGGATGTTGTGCTCGTCGGTCCACACCAGCTTGGCGGTGATGACGATGGAGGCGACGACCAGCATCGGACGGACGACTCGGGCGCCGTTGCGGATCACCATGTGGGCGCCGGCCTGGGCGCCGATATACTGCCCGACCCCCATCAGCAGCCCGACCGTCCACAACACATGGCCGCCGACGATGAAGAACAGCAGCGAGGCCACGTTGCTGGTCAGGTTCAGCACTTTGGTATGGGCGGTCGCCTTGCGCAGGTTGTGGCCCAGCAGAGAGACGAAGGCGATGGCGAAGAAGGTGCCGGTGCCCGGCCCGAAAAAGCCGTCGTAGAAGCCGACGCCGGTGCCGATGCTGAGCGCGAAGGCATGCTCGCCGATGCGCTGGTGGGCGTCGACATCGCCGGCCTTGGGCGACAGCAGCAGATAGATGGCGATGCCGATCAGCAGGATCGGGATGACGTCGCGCAGGAACCCCGCGTCCAGCATCTGCACCAGGGTGGCGCCGATGGCGGCGCCGATGAAGGTGCAGAGGATCATCGTGCGCATGGCGCCGGGATGGACCTCGCCGCGGCGGACGAACTTGATGGTGGCGGACAGCGAGCCGAAGCTGGATTGCAGCTTGTTGGTGGCCAGCGCCTCGGCCGGGGACATGCCCGCGGCCAGCAGGGCGGGAATGGTCAGCAGACCGCCGCCGCCGGCGATCGAATCGACGAAGCCGGCCAGCAGGCCGACGGCGAACAGGATGCCCAGCGACTCGGGCGTCAGAAGGTCCATGATTTTGGGGACGTCCAGGTAATCGGCCGGCTCAGCCGGCGAGTGCGGCCTCGATGGCGGCGTTCAGCGCCCGGACACCGGCGCCCGGACCCTGGGGATGGCCCCAGACGGCGTTGACCACGGCCAGGAAATCGGCGCCCGCGGTGACCAGCGGCGCGCAATTCTCGGCGGTGATGCCGCCGATGGCGACGCAGGGGACCTCCATCAGCTCCGACCACCAGCTCAGCAGTTCCGGCTCGGCCTTGTATTCGGCCGTCTTGGTGCTGGTGGGGAAGAAGGCGCCGAAGGCGACGTAATCGGCCCCCTCCTCGCCGGCGATCATGGCGAGATGGCGGCTGTCGTGGCAGGTGACGCCGACGATGGCGTCGTTGCCGACGATCTTGCGGGCGTTGCGATAGGGCGTGTCGGTCTGGCCGACATGAACGCCGTCGCAGCCGGCTTCCCGCGCGAGGCGGGGATGGTCATTGAGGATGAAGGCGACTTCACGCTCCTGCGCGATGGGGCGCAGGACGTCGCAGGCGCGGCGGATGTCGTCCTCGGAGCAGTCCTTGAGGCGGAGCTGCACGCAGGCGACGTCGCCCGCATCCAGCGCCTCCGCCAGAAGCGGCGCGAACGCCACCGGCTCCAGGGCCGGCGGCGTCACGAGGTACAGTCGGCAGGCGGCAGGTTCCGCCTGCGTCGGCTTTCCCTTGGCCAAGTGTTACTCCCGGCCCTGGTAGATCTTCATGATCCGGTCGAGCAGCTTGAGGGCATCCTCGCGCGGGCGCTGGAAGGCGTTGCGGCCGATGATCGAGCCGTTGCCGCCGCCGTCACGGATGGCGCGGGCGTCCTCGAACACCGCGTCCTCGCCCTTGGTGGCGCCGCCGGAGAAGACCACGATGCGGCGGCCGTTGAAGGCGCACTGCATGATGTGCTTCACGCGTTCGGCCTGGGTGCCGATGGCGATCTGCTTCGACTCGTAGACCTTCTTGGCTTCCGCCTGCTCCAGATGGGCCGACGGCAGCTTCACCTTGATGATGTGGGCGCCCAGCAGAGCGGCCATGTGGGCGGCGTAGCCGATCACGTCGATGGCCAGCTCGCCGTCCTTGGTGACGGCGCCGCCGCGCGGGTAGGACCAGAGCACGGTGGCGAGGCCGTAGGACTTGGCCTCCTTCGACAGCTCGCGGAACTCCTCGTACTGGGAGTACATGGCGTCGGAGCCGGGATAGATGGTGAAGCCGATGGCCGATGCGCCGATGCGCAGCGCGTCCTGGACCGAGGCGGTGACGGCCTGGTCGGCGGCTTCCTTCTGGGTGGACAGCGAGTTGGCGCTGTTCATCTTCAGGATCAGCGGGATCGACCCGGCGAAGGTGCCGGCGCCGGCTTCCAGCGAGCCCAGGGGAGCGGCGTAGGCGTTGCAGCCCGCGTCGATGGCCAGCTGGTAGTGGTAGTGCGGGTCATAGCCCGGCTCGTTCGGGCCGAAGCTGCGGGCCGGACCATGCTCGAAGCCCTGGTCGACCGGCAGGATCACCAGCTTGCCGGTGCCGCCGAGCTTGCCTTCCATCAGGATGCGGGCGAGGTTCGCCTTGGTGCCGGGATTGTCGCTCTCGTAGTTGGCGAGAATGTCTTTGACGCGGCGCGTGAGCTTCATTGTGGCTCTTCCCCTGGGGCATTCTTGGAAATGGCGCCGTCTTAGCCCGGATTGGCCCGCTTTGCAACGGCGGGAGGGGCATAAAGCGGCCATTTGCCACGCCTGAACGGCCTAGGGCCTGCGACAGGGGGACGCGCGTCCGGGCGGAAGGGCTCCGCCGGAGGGGTTAAGGCAGAAGAGAGCTGACCACCGTGTAGAGGCCGTATCCGGCCCCGCCCAGCACCGCCCAGGACCCGGCCGTCAGCCCCACCCAGACGGCGATCAGCCGCAGGCCGCGCATCTTCTCCGGCCGGGGGGCCGGACTCTTCCCCATCCGGTCGGCTGCCCGGCCGTTTGCGGCCTGCCCCGGATGGTGCGGTTGCGCGATGGTCTGATCCGGTGTGGTCAGGGAGGTGATGCTCATGGGTGTCTCTTCCGGCATCGGAGGGAGAGTGCTGTGTCACAAAAATATCCTTACGTGACGTTACACCACCTTTGCGCGGCGAGGCTGTGCGAAAAAGCGGTAGTCCGAACCTAACCTTCGGCGCGACTTTCGGCCCAACCATTGGGCCGCGTCAGCCAGTCGCGGCATAGCGCGTCCAGCAGGACCGGCCAGTCGGAACCATGACTTTCGGCGGCGAGGTCGAGCAGCGACGGGCAGGAGGTCAGCAGCACGGCTCCACGGGCCGTGGCGATGGCAGCCAGACGCTCCGCCGTTTCCGTTCGTCCGGTGAACAGCAGGGCCGGCACCCCGGCCGCCAGCGCCCCCTGCGCCTCGCCGGCGCGGTCGCCGCAGTCGAGCAGGGCGGTCACATCGAGCGTGGGGTGGGCTTGGCGCACCCGCCCGATCAGGCCGAGCAGCCACAGTGCCCCGCCGGCCGGCGGCGCCATCAGGGCAAGGAGGGCGCCGGCCGACTCGGCGGCGGTGGCGGCGGCCAGTGCGTCGGCGAGGCCGCGGACCAGAATTGGACGGAGAAGGGCCGGGGGAATTTGCGGGCGGTCAGTCATGGGCGGCGCCGGGGCGGGGGCGGGGGCGGACACTTTAGCGGCGGCTGCGTTGGGGCTCCAGTCTTCGGCCGGTTGAGAGAATTGAGGCAGGTCAAACCCTGCGATCGCGGTCCCGGAGTATGGTCAGTCACAGCGGACAGCAGGCCGGGGCACCGGCGTCCGTTTCATTGGAATACCTCCCCCGGGAATGCCGCGATGATGGAATACAAGGGTTACAAGGCCCAGATCGACTTCGACAACGACGCGGGCGTCTTTGTCGGCGAGGTCATCAACACCCACGACGGCATAACCTTTTCCGGCCGGTCTGTGGACGAACTGCGGGAGTCTTTCCGACGGGCGGTGGACGATTACCTCGATTTGTCCTGCGACATGGGAGGCGAGGGCGAACAGCCCTTTTCCGGACGGCTCGCCATCCGCATCAACCCGATCCTGCACCGCGCCGTCGCCGACTGCGCCGCGCGTGAGGGCAAGAGCGTTTCGGCCTGGATTGCCGAGTGCCTGGGACGCGCCGCTGGCGTGACCAATGTGAAGGCCGGATAATTTCGCAAAACGCGATGCAACTTGCGTGCGAAGCGGCGTCAGTTTGGCGAAACGCTTGAATTGTGCGTTCGCCCAATGATCGCAGAGCAACGGCTCCGTCCTGTTTCGCGATTGGCACCGTCCTTGCTGTGAAGTCCCCAATCTAAAGGGGGGGACTTCCTGATGAGCGGATTGAAACTGACTCTGCGAACGAAGCTGTGGACACTGGTCGCGCTGGCCGGGGCCGTCAGTGTCGCGCTTGCCGCCGCCGCGCTGTGGTTGAACCACCGCAGCACGCTGGAGGATCGGAAGGAAACCCTGCGCTCCGTCGTGCAGGCAGCCCATGGTCTGGCGACCGGCTACGAGGCTGAGGTGAAGGCCGGCCGGCTGACCCACGATCAGGCATTCGAGCGGTTCAAGGCCAACATCAACACGATGTTCTACAACGGCAAGGACTACATCTTCGTCCTTGATACCGGCTACCACAGCGTCATCCATCCCGTCCGTCCCGACGTGATCGGCAAGGACCAGCACGACCAGAAGGACGCCAACGGCGTCTTCTTCACACGCGAGATGGTCGACACCGCCAAGGCCAAGGGTGAGGGTTTCGTCGCCTACAGCTATCCCAAGGCCGGCGGCGACCAGCCCTTCCCCAAGCTCAGCTACGTGAAGATGTTCGAGCCGTGGCAGCTGGCCATCGGCACCGGCGTCTACATCGACGATCTGGACGCCCGCTTCACCCGCAGCCTGTGGACCATGGTGGCCATCGTCGGCGGTCTGGCGCTGCCGGTGGTGGCATTGATCGCGCTGGTCGGCAACTCGATCAGCCAGCGCATCCACCGCCTGTCCGACGTCATGCGCTCGCTCGTCGACGGCAACCTGTCGGTCACCATTCCGGAAACCGAGAGCGGCGACGAACTGGGCGACATGGGCCGGGCGGTCCAGGTGTTCCGGGTCAACGCCGAGGCCAGCCGCCGGCTGGAGATCGAGCAGGCCGAAGCCGCCCGCCGGGCGGTGGAGGAGAAACGGCAGGCGATGGACCGGCTGGCCGCGCGATTCGAGGGAACGGTGGGCGGCATGATCCGCTCCGTCTCCACCACCACCGACGCGCTGGGGCAGAAGGTGCGGGCGATGTCGCACGCCGCCGAGCAGACCAGCCAGCTGGCCGGGATCGTGGCGAGCGCCAGCGACGGCACCGCCGCCAACGTGCAGACCGTCGCCGCCGCGTCGGAACAGCTGTCCTGCTCCATCGTCGAGATCGGCCGGCAGGTGTCGGAAGCCAGCCGCGTCGCCGGCGAGGCGGTCGGCATGGCGCAGGAGGCGACCGGCCGCATCGGCAGCCTCGCCGAGGCGGTGGACCGGATCGGCACGGTGGTCGGGCTGATCAACTCCATCGCCGGGCAGACCAACCTGCTGGCGCTCAACGCCACCATTGAGGCGGCGCGGGCCGGCGAGGCGGGCAAGGGCTTCGCCGTGGTGGCGAGCGAAGTGAAGGCGCTGGCCAACCAGACCGCCAAGGCCACCGACGAGATCGGCGGCCAGATGAGCGGCATCCAGGCGGTGACCGGTCAGGCGGTGACGGAAATCCAGAAGGTGTCGGCGGTGATCGAGCGGCTGAGCACCATCGCCACGACGATCGCCGCCGCGGTCGACCAGCAGAACGCCGCCACGGCGGAAATCTCCCGCTCGGTCCAGCAGGCGGCGTCCGGCACCGGCGAAGTGTCGTCCAGCATCTCCGGCGTCACCGCAGCCTCGGACGAGAGCGGCCGCACCGCCCGCGAACTGGTCGAGGCGCTGGGTAAGCTGACCAGCGAGGCGGCCGGACTGAACGCGCAGGTCGGCGACTTCCTGGCGACGGTGCGGGCGGCGTGACAGCCGGCGGTCGCTTAAAAAGAAAAAAGGCGCCTTCCCTTGGGAAGGCGCCTTTTTCTTGGGTAGGCGAGGCTTACTTGGCGTTCGCCATGGCGACGGCGGTGTCGCTCATGCGGTTGGAGAAGCCCCACTCGTTGTCGTACCAGGTCATGATGCGGACGAAGTTGCCGTCGATGACCTTGGTTTCGTTCAGCGCGAAGATCGAGCTGTGCGGGTCGTGGTTGAAGTCGGTCGACACCAGATCCTCGGTGTAGGCCTCCAGCACGCCCTTCAGTGGGCCGTTGGCGGCGTCGGAGATCGCCTTGGTGATCTCCTCGACCGAGGTGGCGCGCTTGGCGGTGAACTTGAAGTCGACGACCGACACGTTCGGGGTCGGCACGC
>NZ_CAMLJP010000130.1 GCF_946480385.1 uncultured Azospirillum sp. | reverse complement strand
TGTCGCCGAAATAGGCCATGCGCCGCCACACCACAAAGGAGCCCAGCGGCCCGGCCAGCAGGGCGATGCCGCCGCCCGCCAGCAGGGCGCGGATCACGAACTCATCCATGGCAGCAGCCCCCGTCATGCTCCGGAACCACCTTGCCGTCTTCGGCATGGGCATGGTCGTGATGATGGACATAGACGGCGAGGTCGCGGGCATGGCCGCCGAACAGGGCGTGATATTCCGGGTGGCGGCTGACATCCTCCGGCCGGCCGGAACAGCAGACATGGCTGTTCAGGCAGATTACCCGGTCGGTACGAGCCATCACCGTGTGCAGGTCGTGGCTGACCAGCAGCACGCCGCAGCCGCGCCGCTGCCGCACCTGGGCGATGCGGTTGAACAGCTCAGCCTGCCCATGAACGTCCACCGCCTGGTCGGGTTCGTCCAGCACCAGCAGGTCCGGTTCGCCCAGCAGGGCGCGGGCCAGCAGCACCCGCTGCATCTCGCCGCCGGAAATCGTCTGCACCGCCGAATCGGCCAGCCGGGTCACCCCGGCCTCCTCCAGCGCCGCCTCCACCTTGTCGGCGGTCACCGGCCGCCACAGCGCCAGGAACCGGCGCACGGTCAGCGGCAGCGTCTGGTCCACTGCCAATCGTTGCGGCATGTAGCCGACGCGCAGGTTCGGGCGCCGCAGCACCCGCCCGCCGTCGGGCGCCACCAGCCCCAGCACGGCGCGCACCAGCGTCGTCTTGCCGGCACCGTTCGGGCCGATCAACGTCACCACCTCCCCCGGCTGGACGGCGACGTTGACGCGGTCGAGCACGGTGCGGCGGCCGAAACGCACGGTCAGATCCTCTGTCCAGGCAAGCGGGCCGGCAAACAGCGCGGAGGCATCACGGCTTGGGTGGAGTGTTGACATGTTACGTTATAACGTGACACCAAAGTGAGATAGGTTTCCCTATGCGCTGAAATCAGCAGCCTGTCCAGCAAGTCGAGAGGATCCCTCCCATGCGCCGATCCGCGCTGTTCACCGCCCTGATGGGCACCATGGCCGCTTTCGCCGCCTTGCCGGCCTGGGCCGAGGCGCCGAAGGTGGTGGTGACGATCAAGCCGATCCATTCCCTCGTCGCTTCGGTCATGCACGGGGTGGGCGAGCCGACGCTGCTGGTCCGCGGCGGCGCCTCCCCGCACAGCTACACGATGAAGCCGTCGGACGCGAAGGCGCTGTCGGCGGCCGATCTGGTGGTCTGGGTCGGCCCCGAACTGGAGGGCTTCCTGGAAAAGCCCTTGCAGGCCAACGCGCCCAAGGCGACGCGGCTGACCCTGATGGACCTGAAAAACCTGACCCTGCTGCAAGCCCGCGAGGGCGGCGCCTGGGAACCCCATGACCATGGACATGAGCATCACGACCACAAGGACCACGCCCATAAGGGCCACAACCACGAGGACCACGACCACGAGGAACTGAACAGCCACATCTGGCTCGATCCCGCCAACGCCCGCGCCATCGTTACGGCGACGGCCGACGCGCTGGCCGCCAAGGACCCGGCCGATGCGGAGGCCTACCGCACCAACGCCGACCGCACGTTGCAGGCGCTCGACGCACTGGACGCGGAGCTTAAGGCCACGCTGGCGCCGGTGAAGGACAAGCCCTTTGTCGTCTTCCACGACGCCTACCAGTATTTCGAGGCGCGCTACGACCTGTCGGCGGTGGGATCGATCACCGTCAGCCCCGACCGCCGCCCCTCGGCCAAGCGGCTGTCCGCCATCCGCGCCAAGATCGCCGGTCTGAACGCAGCGTGTGTCTTTTCAGAACCGCAGTTCGAACCGACGCTGGTCCGCACGGTGGTCGAGGGCACCAAGGCGAAGACCGGCGTGCTCGACCCCGAAGGCGCCGACCTGCCGGAAGGCGAAACGCTCTACCCCACGCTGATGCGCAACCTCGCCGCATCGCTGCGCGGCTGCCTTGGCGCTTAAGCCCCGGCCGGGCCTGTGCTAAACCGCTGGAAGGGCGGGGAAGCCGGCCGACAGAGCTGAACAGAGGATGGGCGTCATGAAGATCGGTGTCGTCGGGTGTGCGGGGCGCATGGGCCAGATGCTGGTGCGCGAGATCGCGGCGACCGCAGGCTGCACGGTGGCCGGCGGGACCGAGCGGGTGGGCGGTCCGGCGCTGGGCAAGGATCTCGGCATTCTGGCCGGGCTGGAGCCGCTGGGCGTGACCGCCATCGACGACCCGGTCGCCCTGTTCGCCGACTGCGACGCGGTGATCGACTTCACCAGCCCCGAGTCGACGGAGCGGCACGCCGCGCTGGCCGCCCAGTCGGAGACCGTGCTGGTCGTCGGCACCACCGGCCTGAACCCGTCGCAGCAGGCGGCCATCGCCACCGCCGCCACCCACACCGCCATCGTCCAGTCGCCCAACAT
Organism: uncultured Azospirillum sp.; assembly: GCF_946480385.1. The sequence goes on along the minus strand of NZ_CAMLJP010000130.1, from coordinate 13,093 downwards.
GTCGCTGGGCGTCAACCTGCTGCTGGCGCTGGTGGAGCAGGTGGCCCACACGCTGGGCGACGATTTCGACATCGACATCCTGGAAATGCACCACCGCCGCAAGGTCGATGCGCCGTCGGGCACCGCGCTGGGCCTCGGCCGCGCCGCGGCGGCCGGGCGCGGGGTGGCGCTGGAGGATGTCTGGCAGAAGGTGCGCGACGGCCACACCGGCGCCCGCCCGCGCGGCGAGATCGGCTTCGCCACCCTGCGCGGCGGCGACGTCATCGGCGACCACACCGTGATCTTCGCCAGCGACGGCGAGCGGGTCGAGCTGACCCACAAGGCGTCGGGCCGCCAGATCTACGCCAAGGGCGCCGTCCGCGCCGCCCTGTGGGCGCAGGACAAGACCCCCGGCCTCTACAGCATGCGCGACGTTCTGGGCATCTGAGTCCGAACGAGCCGGCGGGACCTACACCCCCGCCCCGTCGCGTTCCAGCACCGCCAGGAAGGCGTCGACCACGCGCGGGTCGAAATGGCTGCCCGACTCCGCGCGCAGCAGGTCCAGCACCTCGGCGATGTCCCAAGCCTTCTTGTAGGGGCGGCGGTGCAGCAGCGCGTCGAACACGTCGGCGACGGCGACGATGCGGCCGGCCAGCGGGATGGCGTCGCCGGCCAGCCCCCGCGGATAGCCGCTGCCGTCGAATTTCTCGTGATGGCTTTCGGCGATCTCCGCCCCCATCGACAGATAGCCGCGGCGGTCACCGCCGCAGGCATCGCGCAGAATGCTGCCGCCGATGGCGGCGTGGTCGCGCATCACCGCCATCTCCGCCTCGTCCAGCCGGCCCGGCTTGCGCAGGATGGCGTCGGGGATGCCGACCTTGCCGACGTCGTGCAGCACGCTCGCCAGCCCGATGGTGTCGCAGAACCAGTCGTCCAGCTCGTCTGCGAAGACGTTGCAGGCGTACAGCTCGCGGGCGATGGCGGTGGCCCAGCGGCCCAGCCGCTTCACATGGTCGCCGGTGACCTCGTCCTTGTATTCGGCCAGCTTGCCCAGCGCATGGACGGTGGCGATCTGCGCCTGGTTCAGCCGTTCATAGAGCCGCAGATTGTCCAGCCCGACCGCCGCCTTGGTGCAGAGCAGCTCCACCAGCGGCCGGTCGCCCTCGGCAAAGGGGCCGCCCAGCAGGCAGAGCGCCAGCGGTGCCGCATCGCGGCTGCGCAGAACCGCCACCCCATGCCGGTTCCGCCAGCGCGTCTGACCGTCGCCCAACGCCGTCACGATGTCGGTCGCGACCTCGGCCGGCAGGTCGGCCGGCAGCCCGGCCTCCGCCACGATCGTCGGCCGGCCGTCCTCCCCCATCCCGCACAGGACGGCGGACTGGACATCGGTCAGCAGCGCCGCCGCCCGCCCGACCAGCCCGGCGAGGAATTGCGAGCGCGAGCGCAGCCCAGCCAGATGGTCGGCCGCCTCCATCACCCGCTCCAGCCCCTGCCGGCCGCGCTCGATGACGGCGATGTGCTGGTAGGAGCGCAATGCTGCGACGGCGGCGGTGTAGAGCTTCTGCGCCGTCAGCTCGCTCTTTGCCTTGTAGTCGTTGATGTCGTAGGCGGCAATCACCTGCCGTTCCGGCGCCTGCCCCGGCTGGCCGGTGCGCAGGATGATGCGGACCTGCCGGTTTCCCATCTCCTCGCGGATGTGGCGGACCAGCTTCAACCCGGCGTCGTCGGTCTCCATCACCACGTCCAGCAGGATGGCCGCGATGCCCGGATGCTCGACCAGCAGCGACCGCGCCTGCCGCGCGGTGTAGGCCGACAGGAACCGGACAGGCCTCTCCTCGAACGTCATCTCGCCCAGCACGACGCGGGTGATGGCGTGGACCTCGTGGTCGTCGTCGACGATCAGGATCAGCCAGGGCGGATTGCGCCGCATGCGATCGGCGGCATCCTCGGTCTCGGCGGCGAATTCCAGAACATCGCTTGCGGGCACCAGCCGGCGATCATCCGCGCCGTCGCCGTTCCCGCCCCTGTCGCAGCCGTCAGCCATCACCGCCCCCGCGGTTCCATTCGCTTCGGCCGGCATCCCGAAAATTACCGGCGCGTGCATCCCCCAATGCGTCGACAATTTTCGATGAAGCCATCATGATCTGTCAACAAACCGGCGTCCGCGTCAGGCCGTCCGCTTCCACGCGACTGTCAGCAGCCCGGCCCCCATCAGCAGCGACCCGCCGACGCGGTTGACCGCCCGCTGCACCGACGGCCTCCGCACCGCGCGCCGCGCCGCCGAAGCCAGCAGGGCATAACCGGCGGCGTTCAGCGTCGCCAGCACCAGGAAGGTCGCCTCCATCACCACCATTTGCCCGGCCAGCGGCCGGCCGGTGTCGAGGAACTGCGGCAGGAAGGCGACGAAGAAGACGATGCTCTTGGGGTTCAGCGCGGTGACGGCATAGGTGTGCAGCATCATGCGCCAGGGCCGCACCGCCGAGTCGTCGGCCACCGTCTCCACCCCCTTGACCGGCGCCCGCCACAGCTTGAGGCCGAGATAGACCAGATAGGCGGCACCCACCCATTTCAGCACGGTGAACAGCGCCGCCGAGGTCGACAGCAGCACCCCCAGCCCCAGCAACGAGGCGGTCATCGCGGTGAAGTCGCCCAGCGCCACCCCGGCCACCGTCGCCATCGCCGATTGCCGCCCATGGCCCAGCGCGTAGGACACGACGATCAGCACCGTCGGCCCGGGGATCATCAGCATGATGGCGGAGGCGGCGGCAAAGGCGAGCCACAGATCGGGGGACATCGGACGGGTCTCCAGGTAGAGCCAAGGACCCGTCCATCAATCCACAGCGCGGCGGCCGGCGCAATGGCCGGCTGGCGGCCGGCTGTCATCAAATCCGCCGCAGCGGACGCCGGGCGCTCCACACCCCGGCCAGGAAGGGCAGAGCCAGCAGGATCTGCAGGGCCGCCCAACCCAGCGCTTCCCAGTTCGGCCGCGTCCAATCGACCTCGTGCAGCGCCTCCATGAAGGGAAGCTGGCCGTAGATCAGCGATTCGAGCGGGACGAAGCCCTCCGCCACCACCGTCAACAGTGCCCCGAGCAGCAGCGCGAAGCCCAGGACCGACTCGACCGGCAGGCAGCGGACGGCGCCGCACAGGCTGCGCGGTTCGCCATCCGCAGCAGGCACCGCCGGGCGGAACAGGCTGGCGATGCCCAGCGCGTTGCGCGTCTCCGTCCCGACCGGGCGGCGGGCGGCGCGGATCAGCCCCAGCGCCGGCAGCGCCACCGCCGGGATCAGCAGGTACGGGTTGGGGAAGTCGCGGTAGCGGCCGTCGAAGACGATCAGCAGCGACCAGACCAGCGCCACCACGCCCAGCGCGACGGCGCTCCACCGCCCCACCCGCTCGGTGCGGGTCAGGGCCGGGCGCGCGTGGCGCAGGCCGACCAGCGGCTCGCGCGCCAGACCGCCGCTCGCCAGCGTGCGGTGGGCGGTCAGCAGCACCGCCAGCGCCAGCGCGGCGGTCAGCGCCAGCATGACCACGGCCAGCGTGGTGTCCTGCCAGTAATGCTTGCCATGCTCCGCCACGAAGGCGGCGCGGACATAGAGGGTCGACATCGCCTGCGCCAGCAGGATCAGCGCCACCCAGCCGGTGCCAGGCAGATGGCGGCGCAGCAGCGCCAGCCCACCCAGCAGCACCAGAGCCAGCCCGCTGGACGCCGCGAACAGCCAGGGCCACGCGACATTGCCGACCACCGGCCCGGCCAGCGAGAATTTCGGCGTGCGGTCGGCGTTGTACAGGCCCCAATGGCCGCCGACGGTGCCCTCCAGCTTCGCCTTCCATTCCTGGTCGAAGGCCTCGATCACGTTGTAATCGAAGCCTTCCTGCTCGGCCATGCGGACGAAGGCGTTGACGAACTTCGCCTTGTTGACCAGCCCCGGCACGGCCGCCCCGCGCGAGCGGCCTTGCGTCGGCCAGCCGGTCTCGCCGACCAGGATCGGCTTGCCGGGGAAGCGGTGGGCGATGGTGCGGTAGCTCTGGCGGATGCGCTCGGTGGCGCCCTCGACGCCGGCCGGCACATCCTCCCAATAGGGCAGCAGATGGATGGTCAGGTAATCGACATGGTCGGCGATCTGCGGATATTTCAGCCACCACTCCCACACGTCGGCATAGGACACCGGCTGCTTCACCGCCGCCTTGACGCGGTCGATGTAGCCGGCGACCTGCTCCGGCGTCAGTTCGCGGCGCAGCAGCACCTCGTTGCCGACGATGACGCGGGTGATGACGTCGGGATAGCGGTTGGCGAGGTCGATCAGCGAAGCGATCTCCGCCTCGTTCTTGTCGGTCCGAGAGGACAGCCAAGCCCCCATGGTGACCTGCATGCCATGCTTGCGCGCCAGTTCCGGCACCACCTGCAAGCCTTCCAGCGAGGTGTAGGTGCGGATGCCGGCCACCTGCGGAGCGAGGGCGACCATGTCCTCCTCGATCTGGGCGGTGGAGGGCAGCACGCCGGTCAGCGGACTCTGCCCGTCGCGGAAGGGGGCGAAGGACACGCTGCGCAGCTTGCCCCCCGGCGGCGGGTCGAGCGGCACCGGGCGGTTCGGCAGGGACCAGACGGCGAGATTCGCGAGGCCGGCGACGATCATCGCGGCGAGGATGAGGATCAGGCGCATGGGCGGGATGTCTACACCAAAGGCTTGACGGTTTGAACGGTGACCGTCGCACCAACAGGCCGGACCGCGATTTTATTCACCGGGTGCGGACGGAAAATAGGCGCGCCCCCCGGAGGAGGCGCGCCCAGTCGGTCAAGGATTGAGTGACGTGCCTTCGTCACGAATTGGTAAACCGGCGGGAGGGGGAGTTTATTCCATGGGAAATTGATTCCCCCACTTCCCCTCACCGCTCCACGAACGCCTTTTCGATGACGAAGCCGCCCGGCTCGCCGTTGGTGCCCATGACGAAGCCGCGACGCTCCATCATCGCGGTGGTCTCGGCCAGCATCGCCGGGCTGCCGCAGATCATCACGCGGTCCTTCTCGGCGTCCAGCTCCGGCAGGCCCAGGTCGCTGTACAGCTTGCCGGTCTCCATCAGCGTGGTCAGGCGGCCCTGGTTGCGGAAGGGCTCGCGCGTCACGGTCGGGTAATACAGCAGTTTTTCCTTCACTTGCTCGCCGAAGAACTCGTTCTCCGGCAGGCTGTGCTGGATCAGGTCGTCATAGGCCAGCTCCGCCACGGTGCGGGTGCCGTGGGTCAGGATCACCCGGTCGAACTTCTCGTACATCTCCGGGTCCTTGATGATGCTGAGGAACGGCGCCAGGCCGGTGCCGGTGCTCAGCAGATACAGGTTCCGCCCGGGAAGCAGGTTGTCGGTGATCAGCGTGCCGGTCGCCTTGCGGTTCACCAGCAGGGTGTCGCCTTCCTTCAGGTGCTGCAGGCGCGAGGTCAGCGGGCCGTCCTGCACCTTGATGCTGAAGAACTCCAGCGTCTCCTCGTAATGCGCGCTGACGAGGCTGTAGGCACGCAGCAGGGGCCGGCCTTCGACCTCCAGCCCGATCATGGTGAACTGCCCCGGCAGGAAGCGGAAGGACGGATCGCGCGTGGTGGTGAAGCTGAACAGCGTGTCGGTCCAGTGGTGAACGGTCAGCACGCGCTCTTTGATCAAGTTGCTCATGGGGGCGTTCCAAAACCTGTCGAGGCCAAGCTCGGTTGGCGGTGTTCAAGCCGCAATGTTCAAACCATCATCCGGGACGCTGCGTTCAGGTGGCCGGTGCGCGAGGACGCGAGCAGAGCTGCCGCGACGCAACGGCCGAAACCTATCAACAAACCCGGCCGAAGGCCACGGATTTCTACCAGTCGAATGACGGGCTTTCCGACAAACAACACAAACGGCGCCGTACAACATTGATCCCGGTCAATTCGCCCCCTATTCCGCACTGGGCGGCGCGAACAGGTAGGGGGAGAGACCGCGCAGGTTCTCGTCGACGATAAGCCGATGATTCAACGGCGGAAACGCCCGTTGCGAGCAGTCCAGCCGCGGGCAGAGCCGGCAATTCACACCGATCGGCGTCGCCGCGTCGGTGTTGGACAGGTCGAACCCATCCGCATAGGTGACCTGAGCCGCATGCTGGACGTCGCAGCCGAGCGCGACGGCGAATTGCTGCGGCGGGCTGCGGTGGCCGCCGCCGGCCTTCACCACCGTGCGGGCGATGGAGAAGTACGCGGTGCCGTCCGGCATCTCCGCCATCTGGCTGTGGATCTTGCCCGGCGTGCGGAAGGCCTCATAGACGATCCAGCGCGGACAGCCGCCACCGAAGCGGGCGAAGTGAAAGCCGGCGCCGGAAAAGCGCTTCGACACGTTGCCAGCGCTGTCCACCCGCATGAAGAAGAAGGGCACGCCCTTGGCCCCCGACCGGTGCAGCGTGGTCAGCCGGTGGCAGACCTGCTCGAACGACGCGTCGAAGCGCCGCCGCAGGATCTCGATGTCGTAGCGCAGCTGGGTCGCCGCCTCGTGGAAGCGGCCGTAGGGCATCAGCACCGCCGCCGCGAAGTAATTGGCCAGCCCGATCCGGGTCAGCCGCCGCGCCTCGTCGTCGGACAGGTTGGCGGCGTCGACGATGCCGTTCAGCAGGTCGCGGTGGCGCAGCAGTGCGATCTGGCAGGCCAGCTGAAAAGTGCGGCCCGACGGCGCCAGCATCTCCGACAGCAGGATGCGCCGGCTGTGGCGGTCGAAGCGGCGCACGGCATAGCCCATCACCTCCGACGGCAGCAGGCGGACGCGCACGCTGTGCTGGGTGTTCAGCCAGTCGACCAGCCCGCGATAGAGGTCGCCGCGCTCCAGCTTGCCGTCCTGCCACAGGCTTTCGGCCGCCGCCTCCAGCTCCGGGAAATGGTTCGAATGGGCCTGGAACAGGTCGCGCACCTCGTCCTGCGGAAAGCCGGTGGCCTGCACCAGATGCAGCTTCTCGCGGTCGGCCACCCGCTCCGCCAGCGCCTGCAGATCGTCGCGCGCGCCGCGGAAGCCGCGATAGAGCGCCACCACCGCCTGCCCCAGCGTCGGCGCCACCGCCGCCAGTTCGCGGAAGTCCTGGTTCTTGATGTCGGAGCCGTCGAACAGCGGATCGGCGAACACCTCGCGCAGGCCCGCCACCAGCCGGCTTTCCTCATCCTCGGCGAAGGCCTGCAGATCGACGCCGAACTGCTGGCCCAGCTTCAGCAGCAGCGGCACCGTGACGGGGCGCTGGTTGTGCTCGATCAGGTTCAGGTAGCTGGGGGAGATGCCGAGCTGATCGGCCATCTGCGCCTGGGTCAGCCCCTGGTCGCGGCGCAGGCGGCGGACCTTCGGCCCCAGCATCGCCTTCTTTTCCATGGTCGCCACGATCCGTCCCCCAACCAGTTCTCTGACTTTACAAGATTTACGGATTTACAGGATTGTGAAGACGGCAGTTTACAAACGGACCTTTTTACAAACAAGGGCTTATTGCAACGCACTCGGGGCAGGTTTAAGTCTTGGTTCACGGCCGCGCTGTAAAGCGCAAGCGGCCCCGAAGACGGAAAGGTGCAGACGCAACCGGCGGGAGGAAACGCCGCTGCACACCAGCCGCAGGGACCGACAAAAGGCCCGCCCCGAGACCCCAGTTCCGCCCCGATCAACCGGGCTCACCGGACAACAAGGAACCTGACCCATGTCGCTCGATGAAAAGACCAAGGCCGCCATCCACGCCGCCCGCTACGAGGGCATCCGCCGCGACTACACCATGGACGACGTCAAGCGTCTGAGCGGCTCGGTCAAGATCGAGTACACGCTGGCCGAGCTGGGTGCGCGCCGCCTGTGGGAGCTGCTGAACACCGAGCCCTACATCAACACGCTGGGCGCGCTGACCGGCAACCAGGCGATGCAGGCGGTCAAGGCCGGCCTGAAGGCCATCTACCTGTCGGGCTGGCAGGTCGCCGGTGACGCCAACACGGCCGGCCAGATGTACCCGGACCAGAGCCTGTATCCGGTGAACTCGGTCCCGGCGGTCGTCGAGCGCATCAACAACACCTTCAAGCGTGCCGACGAGATCCAGACCTCCGAAGGCAAGGGCGACACCTACTGGTTCGCGCCGATCATCGCGGATGCCGAGGCCGGTTTCGGCGGCCCGCTGAACGCCTTCGAGCTGATGAAGTCGATGATCAAGGCCGGCGCCGCCGGCGTGCACTGGGAAGACCAGCTGGCGTCCGAGAAGAAGTGCGGCCACCTCGGCGGCAAGGTTCTGATCCCGACGCAGCAGCACATCCGCACGCTGAACGCCGCCCGTCTGGCCGCCGACGTCTGCGGCACCTCGACCCTGGTGATCGCCCGCACCGACGCGGAGTCGGCGCAGCTCATCACCTCGGACATCGACGAGCGTGACCATCCCTTCATCGACTTCGACAGCGGCCGCACCACCGAGGGCTTCTTCCGCCTGAAGAAGGGCATGGGCGTCGATCACTGCATCGCCCGCGGCCTGTCCTACGCGCCGTATTCGGACCTGATGTGGTGGGAGACCTCCAAGCCGAACCTGGACGAGGCGCGCCGCTTCGCCGAGGCCGTGCACAAGCAGTTCCCGGGCAAGATGCTGGCCTACAACTGCTCGCCGTCCTTCAACTGGAAGGCCAACCTGGACGACGCCACCATCGCCAAGTACCAGCGCGAGCTGGGCGCCATGGGCTACAAGTTCCAGTTCGTCACGCTGGCCGGCTTCCACAGCCTGAACTACTCGGCCTTCACGCTCGCCAAGGGTTACGCCGAGCGCGGCATGGCCGCCTACTCCGAACTGCAGCAGGCCGAGTTCGCGGCCGAGAAGGACGGTTACACCGCCACCAAGCACCAGCGCGAAGTCGGCACCGGCTACTTCGACGCGGTCGCCACGGCGATCTCCGGCGGCACCTCCTCGACCACCGCGTACAAGGACTCCACCGAGGCTGACCAGTTCCATTGATCGCAGGTTCCGATCATCGGGATTGGTCCGTGATCCAGTGTGCGAGCTGGATCTTTTCGAACGGCTGATGCTTTGACTTGCCGACGGCCGGGGGCCTTCCCCCCGGCCGCTTTTTTGTGTCCGAACGGATCCGGCAAGGGTCATCGGAAATAATTCCGCGGTGAAGCCACGCCCCTATGGTATGGCAGCTCTGCGCCGCATCAACCGGTGGTACGGCCCGGCTGGCCCGAAAGTCTTGAACTGGGCTGGAAAATACCGGGAAATCCACTGTCGGAGCCGGTTTCAGGGCGGCGGCGGCCTTGGGTGCGCCGCGGAATCCCTTGTTGACTTGGAACGGCATCGGGACCAATTAAGTCCGCATGCTGAAAACAAACCGATCCGGGACGTAAAGGTCCCACACGCCGGCACCCGACCTCGGGGTCCCGGCGGGCGGAACTGGCCGCCGCGCAACCCCTTGCGCGGCGATGACCGTTTCCCGACCGCCCCCCTGCCCCGGCGGGTTCTCCCCTGGCCGACATGCCATCGGAGATGCTCCGGCGTTCTTTGGTGAAACGATGAAAGGACAAGACAGTATGGATCAATCGCTCGCAGGAAAGTCCATCGCCATCCTCGTCTCCAACGGCTTCGAAGAAGCGGAGATGACCGAGCCGCAACGCGCCCTCATCAAGACCGGCGCCACGCTGCGTACCATCTCCACCGAGACGGGTCTGGTCAACGGCTGGCACGGCAAGTCCTGGGGCCATTACTTCCCGGTGGACAAGCATCTGAGCGAGGCGCTGGGCGCCGACTTCGACATGCTGCTGCTGCCGGGCGGTGAGCGCAGCGTGGCGAAGCTGCAGCAGTCGGCCCACACCCGCCGCATCGTCGGCCACTTCCTGGATGCCGGCAAGCCGATCGCCGCCATCGACCAGGGCATCCAGCTGCTGGCGATCCCCGGCAAGCTGCGCGGCCGTCTGCTGGCCGCCCCGGAAGCCTACCGCGCCGACCTGACCGCCGCCGGCGGCCGGATCAGCGACGAGGCGCTGGTCGTCGACGACATCACGGTCTCGGCGCTCGGCCAGGACCAGCTGAACGAGTTCGTCGAAGCCGTGGTGAAGCTGTTCACCGAGCTGGGTTCCGTTCGCAAGGCCGCCTGATCTCCATCCTCAGACGGTCCCGAAACGGCCGCCGCACCAACCGGGTGCGGCGGCCGTTTCGTTTTGGGGTCCTTTTTCAGGCCCGTGTCCTTCCCCGGCTGTGACCATTGCCCAATTCCCCGAGATTCCCGACCATTTCACTCACCTTCCGCGTTGATAATTTTAAACGTTCGGATTAGTAAGGTTGAGGGTCGAATAATTCCTTCGGGCGGGATGACATCTTGCCGGAAGCTTGGCGGGGGTGCAGGCAAATTGGCTAAAATTCGCGCATTCGGGCATCTCACCATCCGCGCCAAGATCATCGTCGCCGTGCTGGGCACCGTGGTGATGGCCGCCGCCTTTGGACTGTTCACGCTCAGCCGGCTGGAAATCCTAAACAATGCCGCCGAGACGATGCGCAGCCGCTCGCTGCCGGCGACCCAGCTCGCCGGTCAACTGGCTTCCGCCGCGCAGAGCCACCGCATTGCCGAAGCCGCCTATGCGCTCGCCACCAACGAGATGCAGGTGAACCAGGCCGAAAAGGGCTGGACCGACGCGGTGGCCGAGGTGACGGCACGCCGTCAGGCCGCGGGATCCCGCTTCACCAGCGGCGAGGGTGCGGCGCGGCTGGCGGCGTTCGACGAAGCCTGGACCGCCTACGCCTCCAATGCCGAGCGGGTCCGCAGCCTCGCCCGCGAGGGCAACGCCAAGTCCTCCGTCAGCGTCTTCAAACGCCCCAGCGCCGTCGCCTTCGCCAGTGTGCAGGAAGCGCTCGACGCGCTGGTCGAGGGCACGATGGTCGACGCCGGCGCGGTCGCCGACCAGGGCGCGGCGGTCTACAGCAGCGCCCACGGCATGGTGCTGGGCGGGGTGACGCTCTGCACGCTGCTGGCGCTCGGCTTCGGCGCCGTGCTGGTGCGCGGCATCTCCCGCCCGATCCTCGACGTGGCGAGTTCGCTGGAACGGCTGGCCGCCCGCGATTTCACCGCCAGTTTCGAGGAGGGCCGCCGCGACGAGATCGGCCGCATGGCCACCGCCGCCCGCGTCTTCCGCGACACCATGCTCGACACCGAACGCCTGCAGCAGGAGCAGGAACGGTTGAAGACCGCCGCCGCCGAGGAACGCCGCCGCGAACTGCGCACGCTCGCCGACGGCTTCGAGGCGACGGTGAAGCGCCTTGTCGAGGCGCTGTCCGCCTCCACCACCGAGATGACCGCCGCCGCCGCCGCGATGGCGGACGGTGCCGCCGAGACGGCGCGCCATTCCGACGCGGTGTCCTCGGCCGCCGGCCGCGCCTCGGCCAATGTCGACAGCGTTGCCGCCGCCACCGCCGAACTGTCGGCCAGCTTCGCCGGCATCTCGCAGCTGGTCGCCGATTCCGCCGGCATCGCCGCCGACGCCACCCGCGACGCCGAACGCAGCACCGCCGTGATGGGCAGCCTCGCCGAGGCGGCGGAGGAGATCGGCAAGGTGGTGGACATGATTTCCGGCATCGCCGGCCAGACCAACCTGCTGGCCTTGAACGCCACCATCGAGGCCGCCCGCGCCGGAGAGGCCGGCAAGGGCTTCGCCGTCGTCGCCAGCGAAGTGAAGCAGCTCGCCGGCCAGACCGCCAAGGCGACCGCCGAGATCCAGGCGCGCATCGCTGAAATCCAGAGCGCGTCGGGCACGGCGGTCGACACCATCGGCGCCGTCACCCGCACCATAGCCCGCCTGAACGAGATCGCCGGCGAAGTCGCCGCCGCGGTCGAACAGCAGAGCGCCGCGGTGGGCGAGATCGCCGCCAACATCCAGGACGCCGCAGACGGCACCCGCAGCGTCTCCGACAACATCGCCGCCGTCACCGCCGCCGCCGCGTCCGCCGAGCAGGCGAGCAGCGTGATGGTGCGCTCGGTCGACACCGTCACCGGCGACGCCGGGCGGATGCGGCAGGAGGTAGACGGCTTCCTGGGGGCGTTGCGGGCGTCGTAAACGATCCTCCTCTGCCTACGGCGAGCCCGAGGGCCGTCGCAAAAACCGTAAAGCGAGCCGGATCGGACAGAAGGATCCGGCGGGTGGGCGTGGCGGAATTGTGCCGCTCCCCCGCCCAAACCAGAGCGCCGCTGTCGGTTATGAGCCCGGCAGCGCCCCTCCCCTTTCGTCTTGCCTCTTCTGCATCGCACAAAATCAGAAAAACTGCGCCGACTGTGTATCGGTGCAGGCCAAAGCGCGTCCGTATCCGGCGGAGCGAGGCCCCACGCCATGCCCTGAACTTTCAAAGTAAGCCATTGTTTTTCAAATGACTTTTTAGGGACAGCCCGCCCATCCCAAAAGCGACACACAATTACGCTTTACAGTCTTTGATCTGTATCATATTTTGCTTTCAGAAAATGTTCGCTGGACGCGCAATCCATCTCGGGGATGCCGATGTACACGCAAGGTTTGGATGCCAAGACCGAGCAGAGCGCTCAACCGTCTCCCCGCCTGGTGACGGAACAGGAAGCCGCTCTCCAGGGCCGCTTCCAGGAGCGCGTCGACGCCGAAGAGAAGATCGAGCCGCGCGACTGGATGCCGGAGGGCTACCGCCGTACGCTGGTCCGCCAGATCTCGCAGCACGCCCATTCGGAAATCGTCGGCATGCTGCCGGAAGGCAACTGGGTCACCCGAGCGCCGACCCTGCGCCGCAAGGTGGCCCTGCTGGCCAAGGTGCAGGACGAGGGCGGGCACGGCCTCTATCTCTACAGCGCCGCCGAGACGCTGGGCGTGTCGCGCGACGAGCTGGTCGGCCAGCTGCTGTCGGGCAAGGCCAAATATTCCAGCATCTTCAACTACCCGACCCCGACCTGGGCCGACATCGGCGCCATTGGTTGGCTGGTCGACGGTGCGGCGATCATGAATCAGGTGCCGCTCTGCCGCTGCTCCTACGGCCCCTACGCCCGCGCCATGGTCCGCATCTGCCGGGAGGAGAGCTTCCACCAGCGCCAGGGCTACGAACTGATGCTGGCGCTGGCCCAGGGCACGCCGGAGCAGAAGCGGATGGCGCAGGACGCGCTGAACCGCTGGTGGTGGC
>NZ_CAMLJP010000129.1 GCF_946480385.1 uncultured Azospirillum sp. | reverse complement strand
GGCAACGACCGCCCCGTCCACCCCGACCCCCGCCTGATCGAGATGGACTGGGGCGCCTGGGAGGGCCAACGCGGCCACGACCTGCGCGCCGACCCCGCCAGCGGTTATCGTGACATCGAACACTGGGGCTGGGACTTCCGCCCCCCGGGCGGTGAAAGCCCCGCCGACGTGCGGGAGCGGTTGACGGGTTGGCTGAAGGACTTGGCGGGGGAGGGGGGGACCCACCACCTTATCGTCACCCACATCGGCGTCATCCGCGTCGCCCTGGCGCTCGCCTGGGGCTGGGACTTCCTTGGCCCGCCGCCGGTTCCGGTCAAGCGCGACCGCCTCTACGCCATGACGCTCGCCGCCGACGGCACCCTCCATCCCGCCGGCCCAAGGGAGGGGCAACGCCTGTCATGAAGCTCCTGATCGCCGTCACCCATCTGCTCGGCACCGGCCATCTCAGCCGCGCCCTCGCCCTGGCCGAGGCCTTCACCGCACGCGGCTGGAGCGTCGATGTGGTCAGCGGCGGCCGTCCCGCCCCCCATCTCACCGGCGGCGGCGCCACCCTGCACCAGCTGCCGCCGCTGGCGAGCGACGGCGCCGACTTCGCCACCCTGCTGGCCGCCGACGGCCGCCCCGCCAATGCCGACCTCTTCGCCGCGCGCCAGGCGATGCTGACCGGCCTGCTCGACAGCCTCCGCCCCGACGTTCTCATCACCGAACTCTTCCCCTTCGGCCGCCGCGCTCTCGCCGCCGAGTTCGACGCCCTGCTGGAACGTGCCCGTGCCCTGCCGCGCCCGCCGCTGACCCTGGCGTCGGTCCGCGACATCCTGGCCCCGCCCTCAAAACCGAAGCGCATCGCCGAGACCGAAAACCGCCTGCTGCGCTTCTACGACGGCGTTCTGGTCCATTCCGACCCCGCCCTGATCCCGCTGGAGGACAGCTGGCCGCTGACCCCGGCGATGCATCCGCTGCTGCGCTACACCGGCTTCGTCGTGCCCCCGCCGCCCGTCCCCGACGACGGCACCGACGGCAATGCTGAGATCCTGGTCACCGCCGGCGGCGGCCCGGTCGGCCGCCCGGTCTTCGAGGCCGCAGCCCGCTGTGCAGCCCAATGCGCCGCATCCGGAGCCCTGCCGCAGCGCTGGCGCCTGCTGGTGGCGAAGGACGACGCGGCGCTGGCCGACCGCTTGCGCACCATGGCCCCGCCCGACCGCCTGCTGGTGGAGCCGGTGCGTCCCGACTTCCGCGCCCTGCTGGGCCGGGCCGCCGCCTCGGTCGGCCGCTGCGGCTACAACACCGCGCTCGACTGCCTGACCGCCGGCGTCCCCAGCGTCTTCTGCCCCTTCGAAGACGGCAAGGAGGTCGAGCAGACCATCCGCGCCGCCATCCTCGCCCGCCAGCCCGGCATCGCCACCCTGCGCGAGGCCGACCTCACGCCCGACAGCCTCGCCCAGGCGTTGACCTCCGTGCTGGGCGCCCGCATCCCGCCGCTCAACCCCTCTTCGCTGGCCGGTGCGGCGCGCAGCGTGGAGATCGTCGAAACCATGCTGGCGGAGAAAACGTCATGACCAACTGGACCGCATTGGACGAAGAACTGGCGCGCTGGACCGATATCGGCCGCCGCTGTTCCCTCTGGCTGCGCGACGACGACGCCATCGCCGCCAGCCCGCAGCTCGACCGCCTTCTGCAGCGCTGCGCCAAGGCCGGCATCCCGCTCGGCCTCGCCGTCATCCCCGCCGACGCCGAGCCTTCTCTGGCGCAAGCGCTCGCCGGCCATCCGAACGTCACTCCGCTGGTCCATGGCTGGTCCCACACCGACCACGCCGCCCCCGGTGCCAAGAAGTGCGAGTTCGGCCCGGAACGCCCCGCCGAAATCCGCCAAGCCGAGGCCGAACGCGGCCTGTCGGTCCTGCGCACCCTGTTCGGCGACCGCCTGCTGCCGCTGTTCGTCCCGCCCTGGAACCGCATGGCCGCCGACATGCCGTCCCGCCTGTCCGCCGCCGGCTACCGCGCCGTCTCCGCCTTCGGCCCGGCGCCCGCAAGCTGCGACGGCATAACCTGGATCAACACCCACCTCGACCTGATCGACTGGCACGGCACCCGCTCCGCAGTCCCGTTGGATGGGGTGCTGGACCTCCTCTGCCGCGAACTGCGCGACCGCCGCGAGGGCCGCCAAGAGGGCAGGGGCAACCCCGCCGAGCCCATCGGCCTGCTAACCCACCATCTGGTGCACGACGCCGCAATCTGGGATCTGCTGGACCGCCTGCTCGACCGGTTGGTCAGCCATCCGGCGGTGGAGTGGCCGGCGGTTGGAAGCTTGTGTCGTTCATAAACAAAAAAAAGCCGACCCGCGCCTTTCGACGCGAGCCGGCCCCATTGTGCGGTAGAGGAACTGTCCCTTACGCCGCGTGGTCGGTGATGTAGCCCGTGGCGGTGCCGAGGTTGGCGGTGCCGTGGGTCAGGTGCAGCAGGAAGTTCTCCGTGCCCTCGCCGGCGTTGTCGCCGTTGATGTGGACGGAGACCGTCTTGCTGGTTTCACCCGGCTGGAAGGTCAGGCTGCCGTGGGCGGCGGTGTAGTCGCTGCCGGCCTTGGCGGTGCCGTCCTCGGTCGAGTAGTCGATGGTGGTGGCGGTGGTGACCGCCTTGGCCAGCTGCACGGTGAAGACCGCCTCGTCGCTGCCCGGCACCGAACCCGAGCTGCCGGAGCTGGACGCCAGACCCGCCTTGATGATGTTCATCTTGGTCGGATCGATGGTCTTGTAGTCCTTCTCCAGCAGGCCGCCGACGTCGCCCGATTCCGGGGTCCAGGCCCAATAGGTCCAGTTCATGCCCTGCTGGCCGGCCGGCAGGTCGCTCTTGCCGTCCAGGTTCCAGTCGCCGTTCATGTACTTGACGAAGGCGTTGGCCCAGGTCTGCTCGGCCGCGCTGTTCATCTGGCCGCCGAACTCGCCGATCAGGACCGGGGCGATGTTGTTCTTATAGATGAAGCCCCACATGCCGTCATACTGGGCCGGCAGGTTGTTGGGGAAGTTGCTGTCGGTCAGCCAGCTGAAGTTGCCGACGCTCTGGCCATAGGCGTGCGGCGAATAGACCAGCTTGTTCGGCACGTCGAACTCGATGGGATGGTTCTTCACGCCGGCCAGCGTGCTGCTCCACTCCGTGCCCTCGACCAGCAGCAGCCAGTCCTTGTTCACGGTCTGGATCGAGTTGCCGATGCGCTCGGCCGCCGCGGCCCAGTCGGTGGCCTGGTTGCCGTCGCCCCAGGTGGCGGTCACGCTCGGCTCGTTGTGCAGGTCGGCGCCGATCACCGCGTCGTTGCCGGCATAATGCTGGGCCAGCATCTTCCAGTTCTCGATCACCTTCGATTCCGGGTTGTTGGCGGTGTACCACAGCCCGTGCTCGTTGGTGCCGGCGCCGCCGTCGTTGCGGTGGTGGTCGAGGATCACCTTCATGCCGACCTTGCCGGCGTAATCGATGACCTTGTCATAGACCTGCAGGCGGGTCAGACCCTTCAGGTCCGGGTTCTTCGAATAGTCGATGCCGTTGGTGACGGCCTCGCTGTCGAACATGTCGTCGGCCCAGGTCAGGCGGATGACGTTGAAGCCCAGGCCCTTCATGCTGTCGATGTGGCCCTGGTAGCTGTCGGCCCACAGGCCGGCGGGCACATAGTTGTAGCCCTCGCCGCCGAACCAGTTCACGCCGGTCAGGCGGACGTTGTTGCCGCTTTCATCGACGATCTGGTTGCCGTTGGTGTGCAGGAAGCCGTTGATCGAGCCGCTGCTCTGCACCATGCCCGGATCGGACACGGTGACGTTGCCGACCTTCAGCGACAGCGAGGCGTCGCCCGTCGAACCGCCGGTGGAGCCGCCAGTCGAGCCGCCCGTGCTGCTGCCGCCCTTGCCGGCATCGGTGGAGCCGCCGGTCGAGCCGCCCGTGCTGCTGCCGGTGGCCGCGAAATGGCTGGCGTCCAGCTTGGCGGTCAGCGTGGCGTCCCAGTAGAGGTTGCTGGTGGCGCCCAGCTCGGCGCCGTCCGCCGTGCGGTGGACCGACATGGCGGCATCGGTGGCCGCCACGGTCTTGCCGTCGACGCCGACGCTGTTGACATACAGGTTGCGGTCGCTGCCACCGATGACGGCGTCGTTGTCGTACTTCACCTCGACCGCATGGGCGGTGCCCTGCGCCAGATCGGCGGTGAACTTGAAATCCTTGGCGTCCGGGCTGGTGGCCGTGCCCTCGCCGATCTGCTTGCCGTCGACCAGCACGGTGAAGTGCGCGCCTTCGCCGCCCGCCGCGTTGCCGGCGGCGTTCACGGTGATGACGTTCTGCGCGGTTCCTGCGGCCGGGGCCGTGGTGGGGGCGGCCGGAGCGGCGGCCACCGGGGCGGCGTAATGGCTGGCGGGGGTCTTGAAGGTCAGCGCGCCGTCCCACCACATGGCGTCCTGGCCGGCCTGGGTCGGCGCCGGGGCGGCATCGTCATGGCGCTCATAGACGGCGTCGGTCGGCTTCAGCGTGTGGCCGTTCACCTCGATCGACTGAACATAGAGGTCGCGATTGGCGGCGTTCACGGTGTCATTGTCGTAGACGACCTGAACCGTGTGCGCGGTGTTCGCCACAAGGTCGGCGGTGAAGCTGTATGCCTTCGACGAGGTGGCGGCTGCATTGGCCGAACCGACCTCCTGACCATCCACCAGCAGCTTGAAATGCGGCGCGACGCCATCCTGGGATTGGCCGTAGGCGTTGACGACGATCTTGCTCGGCGCGGTGGTCGTGCTCATGACTTCAATCCTATGTCCGTTGTGTTGAAGCCATGCTGGGGCTTTAATGGTTAACGAAACCTTTCCAAGTCCGGTTAACTTTTCTCGAAGCTTGTGGCAAATTTGGCCCAGCCGATCACAGGGCCGTTCAAGGGGGTGGACTCAGGTCAGCAAACTATATCCCATCTTGGTCACAGGTTCTGCGATCTATCATACAGTCTTATTTTGATCACATCAGTATACGCTTTGCTTGCATTCACTTTCTCAAGATGATCTCGAAAGACATAGACCAGAGAAACCCCGACGATGTGCGTCTATGCGCATCATACTTTCAAAAATACCGCTGATTGATGCCATATGTTTGCTGGTTATACTTACCCATTCGGACACTGGATTGATAGATGGCTGTCGCGCTGGATTACGGCCGCTGGGGTAAGCCAAATTCGGAAACGGCCCTTTGCGTCTGCAAAAAAGTTAACGCCCGTGAGTGCACAACGCCGACTGCCGGGCTGGTTAAGGAATTAATTTACAGAATATATTCCTTTCATACCCAAATCTTTCGAGTGACGACCGTCACTTCCCCTCCACTGGCCATGCGGTATGATGGGATAAATCGATCGCCTGCGAAGGAACGGACCCATGGCCACCGGCACGCACGCCGCCTTTTTGAACAGCATCAAGAATGCGGCGCAGTCGCGCATCAAGACGGGCGTCTTCGCCGATGCCGCGGCGTCGAAGGCGGAGATCGAGCAGGTCGGCCAGTCCATCGCCGCCAAATACCGCGGCGTCATCTCCGCCGCCCCGATCAAGAGCGAGGAGCGCGCGTCCCAGAAGGTCGGCATGGACTATGACGGTGACTGGCATTCCATCAAGGATCTGGCGCGCATGACCATCATCGTCCCGACCCTGGCCGATTGCCGGTCGGTGCTGGTCGATCTGAAGCGCGCCTTCACCGCCTCGCAGGGGCGCGGCCTGATCCAGGTGAAGGAGGTCGGCGCCGACGCCGATCCCTGCGGCTATTCCTCGACCACCGTCTTCGTCCGCACCTCGAACGGCCGCCCGGCGGAAATCCAGATCAATGTGCCGGAGATCATCTACGCCAAGCAGTCGGAGGAGAGTGTCCGCCGCATCCTCGGGCCGGTGCGCTTCATGAACATCAAGATGAAGTACCAGCTGGACGGCGGCCTGGGTCACGCCCTGTACGAGATCTACCGCGTCGCCCCCGGCTCCAGCCGCGGCCAGTCCGCCGCCGCCCTCAGCAGGAGCTATTACGCCTTCTTCCGCCAGACCGTCCCCAGCCCCGCCGCCGCGTCCGGCCTGCGCAAGGCACTGCTGGACCTCGGCGTGCGCAAGCACTGACCGGGGCAGGGCAGGGGGGAGACGCCGGAAGGGCAGGGCGCACCGTTCAGCACGCCGTTCAGCGTGCTTCCACCATGCCGATGAACTGCGCCAGTTCGGGGGTGGACGGCCGGTCGAACAGCTCGGCCGGCGGTCCCTGTTCGATGATGCGGCCGCCATGCATGAAGACCAGCCGGTCGCAGACCTCGCGGGCGAAGCGCATCTCGTGCGTCACCAGGATCAGCGTCATCCCCTCTTCCGCCAGCTTGCGCACCACCCCCAGCACCTCGGCCACCAGTTCGGGGTCGAGCGCCGAGGTGATCTCGTCGCACAGCAGAACCTTCGGCGCCATCGCCAGCGACCGCGCGATGGCGACGCGCTGCTGCTGGCCGCCCGACAGCTGCGACGGGTAGGCGTCGAACTTCTGGCCCAAGCCCACCTTGGCCAGGGCGGCTTCCGCCGCGGCGCGGGTGGTGGCCTTGTCCTGCTTCTTCACCACCTTCAGCGCCAGCATGACGTTCTCGCCGGCGGTCAGGTGGGGGAACAGGTTGAACTGCTGGAACACCATGCCGACCTTCTGGCGCAGCGCGCGCAGGTCGATCTGGCCGGGGTCGACGCATTCGCCGTCGACCTCGATCACGCCGCCGTCGATGCGCTCCAGCCCGTTGATGCTGCGCAGCAGCGTGCTCTTGCCCGATCCGCTGCGGCCGATCATGGCGACGACCTGCCCCTCCTCCACCGCCATGTCGACGCCCTTCAGCACCTCCACCGGGCCGAAGGATTTGCGGATGCCGGACAGCTTCACCAGAGGCCGGCCGGTGGCGGGCCCACCAGCGGGGAGTGTCTTAACGGGCGACATTCAGCTTCCTTTCCAGCGCCTTGGCCGACAGCGACAGCGGATAGCACAGGGCGAAATAGATCAGCCCGACCAGCCCATAGACCAGGAAGGGCTGGAAGGTGGCGTTGGTGATCATGGTTCCGGCCTTCGTCACCTCGACGAAACCGATGATGGAGGTCACCGCCGTGCCCTTCACCACCTGCACCGAGAATCCGACGGTCGGCGGCACGGCGATGCGCAGCGCCTGCGGCAGGATGACGTGGCGCATCTGCTCGCCGAACGTCAGCGCCAGACTGGCCGAGGCTTCCCACTGGCCCTTCGGCACCGCCTCGACGCAGCCGCGCCAGATCTCGGCGAGATAGGCGGCGGTGAACAGCGTCAGACCGATGGCGGCGGCGGTCCAGGCCGTCGTCTCGATGCCGATCAGCGGCAGCGCGAAGAAGACGATGAACAGCTGCATCAACAGCGGCGTGCCCTGGAACACCTCGATGAACAGCTTTGCCGCGACGCGCAGCGGCGGCACCGGCGACACCCGCGCCAGCAGCAGCAGCAGCCCCGCCACCCCGCCGGAGACGAAGGCGATCAGCGACAGCAGCACCGTCCAGCGCGCCGCCAGCAGCAGGTTGGACAGGATGTCCCAGAGGGTGAATTCAAGCACGCGACACCCCCTTGGCGAACATCCGCCCGCCGACCAGGCTCAGGATCCAGCGCAAGGCGACTGCCAGCGCCAGATACAGCGCCGTCGCCAGGAAATAGACCTCGAAGGGCCGGAAATTGCGGGACTGGATGAAGTTGGCGGCGAAGCTCAGCTCCTCCGCCGCGATCTGCGAGCAGACCGACGATCCCAGCATGACGATGACGATCTGGCTGGTCAGCGCCGGCCAGATCTTCTCCATCGCCGGCCCCAGGACGACATAGCGGAAGATCTGCGGCCCGGTCATGCCCAGGCTGGCCCCGGCCTCGATCTGGCCCTTGGGCGTGGCGTCGATGCCGGCGCGGATGATCTCGGTCGAATAGGCACCGAGATTGACGACCATCGCCAGCACCGCCGCCTGCCATTCCGCCAGCCGGATGCCCAGCGACGGCAGCCCGAAGAAGATGAAGAACAGCTGCACCAGGAAGGGCGTGTTGCGGATCAGCTCGACATAGGCGCCGACCACCACCGCCAGCGGCTTGACGGTGGAGGTCCGCGCCGCCGCTCCGCCGATGCCGAGCGCGACGCCCAACACCGTGCTGACCGCCGTCAACCCCACCGTCGTCACCACCCCGTCCACCAGCACGGGCGTGTAGTCCAACAGGGACGAGAAATCGAAACTGTAGGCCATAAGGGGCGTCCGTAGCGGAGAATCTCCCTCTCCCGCCCCGGGAGAGGGAAGGGGCCCATGCGGAGCATGGGAAGGGTGAGGGGTGATCCAAGGATAAGGGGTCCATGTCCGGATTGCCCCTCACCCTCCCCACGCCTGCGGCGCGGGTCCAAGGCCGCTCGCAAGTCTCGCGACCGCGCTCCGCCTACGATCACCTTCGGCGCTCGTCCGGCCTATGGCCGTCGGCTCCGAGCCCTCTCCCGGGGCGGGAGAGGGCGTGTTCCGTCACAGATCCTTCGGCAGCGGCGCGTGCAGCCACTTCTTGGCGATGGCGTTCAGCGAGCCGTCATCCTTCGCCTTGGCGATGATGGCGTTGACCTTCTCCATCAGCGGCCCTTCGTTCTTGTTCAGCCCGACGAAGCAGGGCGAGTTCTTGATCAGGAACTTCATGATCGGCTGGCGCGGCGGGTTGCGCTCGAAGATGGCGGCGGCGACGACGTTGCCGGTGGCGACCAGCTGCACCTGCCCCGACAGGAAGGCGGAGATGGTGCCGTTGTTGTCCTCATAGCGGCGGACGGTGACCTTGTCCGACACGATCTTCGACAGCTCGATGTCCTCGACCGAGCCGCGGGTGACGCCGACGGTCTTGCCGTCCAGATCCTCCGGCTTCTCCGCCTTGATGTCGTCGGGGCCGAAGACGCCGTTGTAGAAGGGGGCGTAGGCGGTGGAGAAGTCGATGACCTTCTCGCGCTCCGCATTCTTGCCCAGGCTGGAGATCACCAGATCGACCTTGCCGGTGGTCAGGTAGGGGATGCGGTTGGTGCTGGTCACCGGCACCAGCTCCACCTTGGCGCCCATCTCCTTGGCGATCAGGGTGGCGGCGTCGATGTCGTAGCCGATCGGCTTCAGGTCGGTGCCGACCGAGCCGAAGGGCGGGAAGTCCTGCGGAACGGCGACGCGCAGCACCTTTTCCTTGGCGATGCGCTCAAGCGCGTCGGCTTTTGCATGGGTCGGGGCCAATCCCCCGGCCAGAACCGCCGTTGCAAGGCCGAGAGCACCCAGAATCTTTGCAAACCGCATGGCATCTGATCTCCAGAGCGAAGGACGATGCCCCCTCCTTTTCAATCGGCGTGCCACTTTCGCCATATGAAATCCGAGGTGAGCCAAAGCATGGAAATGTTACTACTATCCCAGCAACGGTCAAGCTCGTTACATTTGTAACGCCGCATGAGCCGCACTCCGGAAGCTGATTTTTTGTGCATATGCCCGAACCGCGAGGCGATCAGCCTATGAAACAGGCAAACCCATCCAGCCCCCCGAGCGACGGCGCCGAGCCGTCCCTGACCGCGCGCATCCGCGAGCGCTACGGCGACCTCAGCCCGCTGGAGCGGCAGCTTGCCGACGTGATCCTGGCCTGTCCGGGCGAGCTGTCGGGCTATTCGGCGACCGAGCTGGCGGGCCGGGCCGGGGTGTCGAAGATGACGGTATCGCGTCTGGTCCGCCGCCTCGGCTATGCCGGCTTCGAGGAGGCGCGTCTGGCCGCCCGGCGCGGTGGCGACTGGGGCTCGCCCCTGTTCCTGCTGCCCCCCGGCGGCCCGGCCTCAATCTCGGACGCCGATCCCGCGCCCTTGGAGGCGCATTTCCAGCGCAGCGCCGAGGCGCTCGCCGCCACCGCCCGCCAGACCGACCCGGCCCTGTTGGCCCAGGCCGCCCACGCGCTTGCCGACGCAAGGCGGATCTGGGTCTGCGGCGCCCGCAACAGCGCCTTCCTGGCCGGCTATGCCCGCTGGCAATTCATCCAGGTCCGCGGCGAGGTGCACCAGCTGGCGGCATCCGGCGAGACGATGGCGGAAACCCTCGCCGATCTCGGCCCCGGCGACCTGCTGTTCCTGGTCGGCATCCGCCGCCGCCCGCCGGCCATCGTCCGCCTGCTGCAAACGGTGCGGGAGCGCGCGATTCCCAGCATCCTGATCGCCGACAGCCACTCCGCCCTGGAGGCCCCGCCGCCGCCGCTGACCTTCCGCTGCGAGACGCGCAGCCTGGCGGCGCTCGACACCCATGTCGCCGCCCTGGCGGTGATCCACGCGCTCGCAGCCGAACTGATCCCCCTGACCGGACCCGCCGGCCGCGCCCGCATCCGCGCCATCGAGGACCTGCACGAGCAGTTGGGGGAACTCTAACCCCGCCTGCCGCCTTGCTTTCCGGCGGCGATAGCGACACCTTGTTCAGGCATGCGAACAGTCGACGGGCACCCCCAACCGGTTGCCCGCTCCGGCCGTTGCATTGCTGATCAGTCACCCCGCCGTCCCTCCAAGGTGGCCGCCGTCCCATCGGCGCACCGGACGGCCCAGCCAAGAGAGGACGGCCCCCGCGGCCGGAACCATATGCGCCGTCATCGCCGCGCCAAGATCGTCGCCACCGTCGGACCGGCCAGCAACTCGCCCGAGATGCTGAAAACCCTGTTCCTGGCCGGCGTCGACACCTTCCGGCTGAACTTCAGCCACGGCACCCACGACGACCACGCCAAGGTCCACCGCGCCATCCGCGAGCTGGAGGCGGAGGTCGGCCGCCCCATCGGCATCCTTCAGGATCTCCAGGGTCCGAAGATCCGCGTCGGCACCATCCGCGACGGCAAGATCACCGTCGCCACCGGTGAGCAGATCCGCTTCGTCCTGCAGGGCAGCGAGGGCGACAAGCGCTCCATCCCGCTGCCGCACCCGGAAATCTTCGCCGCCATCATGCCGGGCCATCATCTGCTGATCGACGACGGCCGCGTCCGCGTCGAGGTGACCGAGCTGGGCGACGACTGGATCGAGGCCCGCGTCGTCGTCGGCGGCACCATCTCCAACCGCAAGGGCGTCAACCTGCCGGGCACCATCCTGGACCTGTCGCCGCTGACCGAGAAGGATCGCGCCGACCTCGCCTTCGGGCTGGAGCTGGGCGTCGACTGGGTCGCCATGTCCTTCGTGCAGAAGCCGGGCGACATCCTGGAAGGCCGCGGCCTGATCGGCGACCGCGCCGGCATCATGGCGAAGATCGAGAAGCCGCAGGCGCTGGAGAAGATCGACGACATCATCCGCCTGTCCGACGCGGTGATGGTGGCGCGCGGCGACCTCGGCGTCGAAATCCCGCACGAGGACGTCCCCGGCCGCCAGAAGGAGCTGGTGCGCGCCTGCCGTCTGGCGGTGAAGCCGGTGATCGTCGCCACCCAGATGCTCGATTCGATGGTTTCCGCCCCGACCCCGACGCGGGCCGAGGCGTCGGACGTGGCGACCGCCATCTATGACGGCGCCGACGCGGTGATGCTGTCGGCCGAATCGGCGTCGGGCCAGTATCCGATCGAGGCGGTCACCATGATGGACCGCATCATCCGCTCCACCGAGCAGCACAAGCTCTATCACTCGCTGATCCAGGCGACCCATCCGGGGGAGGAGCACAGCCCGCCCCACGCCGTGGCCGCCGCCGCCGCCGATCTGGCCAACAGCCTGCATTCCTCGGCCATCGTCGCCTTCACCTCCAGCGGCACCACCGCGGCGCGCATCGCCCGCAAGCGGCCGGAAGTGCCGATCCTGGCGATCACCCCGGACCGGGCGGTGTCGCGCCGGCTCTGCCTGCTGTGGGGCGCCCACAGCGTGCTGTCCGACGACATCCGCACCTACGAGGAAATGGTCGACCGCTCCATCTCCACCGCGCGGGCGGAGGAGTTCGCCGGCAAGACCGGCACCATGGTCGTCGTCGCCGGCATCCCCTTCGCCCAGGCCGGCACCACCAACAACCTGCGCGTCATCCACATGGACGGGAAGGCGTAAGGACAGGACACCCCCGTTCCTTACCGGACGGGGGCTTCTCCTACCGTTCCATCTTGGTCGACAGCACGATGGACGACATCGTCCGCTCCACACCGGGCAGGCGGCCGATGCTGTCCAGCGCGGCGTCCATCGCGTCATGCGTCTCGGTGCCGACGGTGGCGCAGAGATCATACTGCCCGCTGATGCTGTGCAGCCGGATCACCTCCGGCATCTTGCGCAGGGCATGGACGGCGCGGTCGGCCAGCCGGGCGTTCACGCTGATCATCACCAGCGCCGACACGCCCCGGCGCGGCGCCGGGTCGCCCAGCTTCACGGTATAGCCGGCGATCACCCCCTGCCGCTCCAGCCGGGCGATGCGGTCCTGCACGGTGGACCGCGACAGCCCCAGCGCACGGCCGAGCGCCGCCGTGCTGGTGCGCGCGTTCACCGTCAACAGATCGATCAGCCGGCGGTCGATGTCATCCATGGAGGTCCGTCGCAGCAGGGCAGGGCGCGCAAAAAGGCCCTCTCCCGGGGCGGGAGAGGGGAAATAGGCCCCTTACGCGTCGCAACCCGCCTGATAGCGCTGCATGGCGGCGCGGATGTCGTCGGGGATCGGCACGGCGGCGAAATCGTCCAGCGAGGTGGTGACCAGCGTCAGGCTGCCCGACAGCCGGACCTGCCCCTCATGCTCGCCGGTGATGCGCAGCTGCAACGAGCTGCGGCCCAGCCGTTCCAGCAGGACGCCGAGCGTCAGCGTGTCGCCCATGCGGCTGGGGATCACGAAATCGCATTCGGCATGCACGATCGGCAGACCCAGCCGCCGCTGCAGGATCATCGTCGCATAGTCGATGTCCAGCCCCTGGGTGAACCAGTCCTCCACCGCACCGTTGAACATGTCGAAATAGACCGGGAAATAGACGATCCCGGCCGGGTCGCAGTGGGAAAAGCGAATGGGCCGCTGCATCCGGAAACAGCCCGGCGGCAACGGCCGGTGGCTGGGGTGATCGTCGGCGCGGCGCGGCCGCTCGCTGTACTCGTGCATCTCTCGGTCAATCCTCGTTCCGCTTGGCGTCCGGACATATGGGGGGCCGGAGCCTCGCGGTCACCGCGTCTCATGCTGGCGGTAGACAGTTGTGGCTATTCCAAACAATCCGGGAAAAGCACCTTTCGTTCAACGGCTTCCTGCAGCAATAGGGGAAAGCCGCAATTTTCGCACGGCTCGCTGTTGCGGAAATGCTGCACTGCAATCACGACAACCGTACGAATCGGTCCACGGCCGGAGTAGCCACAATTTGTCGCAGATTCGGCGCTTTTAAGCGAAAACATCACACAAAGATCCCGCCGGTCCTCGCCATCCTCCGCCGGCATCCGGGTTCAGGCCCAAAACGGACATCAGACCCCAGGGGGCACAAGCATGCCCTGGGGCACATCAGGCGAGGACACCGAACCGATGGCCACCACCTCCACCAAGATCGTCGTGAACGCCCTGGGCAAGGCCGCCGCCGGCGTGAACGCCCATTTCACCCTGCTGGTCGACGGCCAGAAGGTGGGTGAGGGCACCGCCGGCACGACGGCGAAGGATTTCGTCTTCACGCCCGTGCTGACCGCCGACACCGCGCACAAGGTGCAGATCCGGTACGACAACGATGCCGTCATCAACGGCCAGGACCGCAGCCTGACCGTCAACAGCATCAGCATCGGCGGCAAGACGATCGCGCCGACCGCCGGCATCGTCAGCTACGACAAGGGCGCGCTTGACGGCCGCGACGTCGCCGCCGGCCAGTCGAACATGTGGTGGAACGGCACGCTGGTGGTGAACGCCGACAAGAGCTATTTCCCCGCGGCCGTCACCGCGACGCCTGCGTCGGGCAAGGACACCATCGTCGTGAACGCCTCGGGCACCGCGGCGGGCGGCGTCAACGCCCACTTCAAGGTGCTGGTCGACGGCAAGCAGATCGGCGAGGGCACCGCCGGCACCACCGCCAAGAACTTCACCTTCACCACCGATGCCGCCGACCATGTCGCGCACAAGGTGCAGGTCCAGTACGACAACGATGCCATGATCAACGGCCAGGACCGCAGCCTGACCGTCAACAGCATCTCCATCAACGGCCACAGCTACGCCTCCACCAGCAGCGCCGTCACCTATGACAAGGGCGCGCTCGACGGCAAGGACGTGATCGCCGGCCAGAAGGGGATGTGGTGGAACGGCACGCTGGTGCTGAACGCCCCGGCCTCCGATTTCCCGGCCGGCACCACGACCACCCCGACGCCGACGACGCCGACCGCGCCGACGCCCACCAATCCGACGCCGACCGGCCCGGCCTTCTACGTCGCCACCAACGGCAACGACAGCTGGTCGGGCAAGCTGGCCGCCCCCAACGCCGCCGGCACCGACGGTCCCTTCGCCAGCCTCGCCAAGGCCCAGACGGCGATGCGCGCCGACCCGAACATCGACACCACCTACATCCGCGGCGGCGATTACCATCAGAACGGGGTGTGGCTGAACAGCCAGGACTCCGGCGTCACCTTCGCCGGCTACGGCAACGAGAAGGCGGTGATTCACGGCAGCTCGGCGGCGTCGGTGTCCTTCGGCCTCGGCGGCGCCAAGAACGTCACCATCGAAGGGCTGAGCTTCGCCGACGGCGTCACCAGCGGCCATTACGTCTTCGCCGACAACGCCGCCGGCCTGACCTTCGCCAACAATGTCGTGAAGGGCGGCGGCTACGGCATCACGGTGCAGAACAGCGCCAACAGCAAGGTCACCGGCAACCAGTTCGACAACACCGGCGCCGAGTCGATCTTCGTCAAGGCCGGCTCCAACGCCACGCTGGTCTCCGACAACCTGATCCGGCACCCGAACGCCGCCGACCGCGGCGACGCCGGCATCTGGGTCAACGGCAGCTCCGACGTCAAGGTCACCCACAACCAGATCGAAAACTCGCCGGAGAAGGCCATCGCGGTCGGCTCGGTCCAGACCGACGGCAGCGACGCCTCCTATCGGGTGACCATCTCCTACAACAAGGTGATCAACGCCAACCTGGAATCGAACGACGGCGGCGGCATCTACCTGATCAACCGCCAGCAGGATCTGGCCAACCACACCGTCGTCAACAACGACGTGTCCGGCACCACCGCGACCAACCCGACGGGTCAGGTGGCGAGCTGGGGCATCTATCTCGACGACTGGACCAGCGGCACCACGGTGAAGGGCAACGTCGTCCACGACAACATCGGCGGCGTCTTCCTGCATGGCGGCTGGAACAACACGGTCACCGAGAACGTGATCGCCGGCAACAGCGGCGCCCAGATCGGCCTGCAGCAGCCGGTGGCCTGGAGCGGCTGGAAGGGCCACGCCATGACCGGCAACGACATCTCCGGCAACGTCATCGACGTCCGCGAGGGCACCGCCGTCCATATCTATGGCCCGGCCAACGTCGGCAACCTCCACGACAACTTCTACAGCAGCCTGAACACCGCCGAGAAGGAGTTCGACGCCTGGCCGCAGGTGATGTCGAGCGGCGCCTGGGGCACCCTGTCGAACTGGCAGGCCGCCGGCTACGACAAGGGCTCGATGATGCTGAACCCGGGCTTCGTCAATCCGGGTGCGGACGACTTCAGCCTGTCGTCGACCTCGCCGGTCTACGCCCATGGCTTCGACCACATCCCCACCCACGACATCGGGCTGCTGGCCTGATCCACTCCTCCCCGACCAGGGCGGCGATAAATGCCCTCTCCCGCCCCGGGAGAGGGAGGGGACCCACGAAGTGGGGAGGGTGAGGG
>NZ_CAMLJP010000128.1 GCF_946480385.1 uncultured Azospirillum sp. | reverse complement strand
GACCCAGCCCCACGGAGTGAAACAAGCCCCAACCCGTCCACCGAGCCGGGGCAACTCCACATGGCCCTCAACCGCATGCTTGAACTTGGACGCCCGAACTCCGTCCGTCTCGCCTGATCAGCAACGGGGCTGGGGCGATCTCTTACCCCGCTCACCTCCCTGCAACACGCCGCCGCCAGACATTCCGCCCCCCGTAGACCTGGACGTTCGCATCCCAGACCCGTCGGATAGTAACACTCAATTCTGCGTTGCTTCGCGAGCGGGCAGGCGCCTTGGACGGACCGCTTGCCCTGGTCGCGTGCAGCCTGCCGGACCCAGCCGCGCAACGTCTCGAAATTGCAAGCGACCTTCGCAGCAATTGAGCTGATCGCCGCTCTTGATTGGCCGCGCGTACGAGGGCGGCAATTCGGTGCCGGAGGATCCGAGCGTGGCCGGTGGCATCCTGGCTGCGGGTGCGGCGCCCGGTAACTACGCCCCGCGCGAACTGTTCAACACCATTGCCGTGCTGCTGTCGTGCTTCGGCGATTCAGCCACACGGCCAACCGCGGCGAAGTCGCGGCCGAAGAAGTCCACCGCGTTCAGCCCCAGGATTCGGCTCTTTTCGGCGGCGGACAGGCTGGCGGCCCCGCGCACCAGCGAGCCCATCCGCTGCTCGCCCAATGGGAAGGGGTAGTCGGTGCCGAACATCACCCGGTCGTCGCCCATCATGTTCACCAGATAGCGCAGAGCGTTCTCGTCGAACACGGCGGAATCCACCCAGAAGCGCTTCAAGTAGCTGGACGGCAGGCTGGGACACTTCTCGCGCACGATGTCGCGGTATTTCCAGGCATTGTCCACCCGGCCCAGCGTGAAGGCGAAGTTGCCGCCGCCATGGGCGAAGCAGATGCGCAGGCTCTGCGGCAGCCGTTCCAGCGCCCCGGATAGGATCAGGTACAGCATCGACAGGTGGGTTTCCGCCGGCATGGCGACCAGCCATTGCATCATGTAGCGGTTCATCCGCTCCCGCCCCATCATGTCCCACGGGTGCTCCAGGATAGGGCAGCCGATATCGGCGCAGTGATGCAGAAAGGTCAGGATCCCCTCGTCGTCGAAATCCTTCTCGCCGACATGGTTGCCGATCTGCACACCAATGTGGCCGTTGGCCATGGCCCGCTCGATCTCGCGGCAGGAGGCGTCGATGTCTTGCAACGGCACCTGGGCCATCGCATGGATCCGCTCGCCGGAGCGCGCGCACATCTCAAGCGCCATGTCGTTGAACAGGCGGGCGCAGTCCAGCGCATGGCTTGGCTGGCGCATGTAGGCGAAGAGGACGGGAGTGGCGCACATCACCTGATGGTCGATGCCGTCGCGGTCCATCTCCTCCAGCCGCTCGGCGACGTCCCAGCAGGCGGAATAGACCGGACGGAACGGCTTGTCGCCGACCATCACCGTGGCACGCCCGCCGCCATGGTGCTTCATCCACGGCCAGTCCGGCTCGCCGAACCGCTCGGCAAGGTCCGGCCAGGATTCGGGCAGGAAGTGGCTGTGCATGTCGATCACGAGGGACATGTCGGGTCCTTACATCGGGTGGATTGGTAACCCTCTCCCGCCCCGGGAGAGGATGGCGCCTGAGGCGCCGGGTGAGGGTTGGGCGCGGAGAAGACGCTGATTTTCGAACTACCCTCCCCCTCCCCACTTCGTGGGTCCCAACCCCCTCCCGAGACGGGAAAGGGTACAAAACTACAGCGTCACCCAGCCGGCCGGTGGTTCCTTGCCGGGGTGGACGGTGCCGCAGTGCGGGCAGACGCGCTTGTCGGGACTCTCGTAGAACGCCTTGTAGAGCGGCGGCAGGTCGCGAACGATCGAGACCAGGCTGACCTCCACCCGGTGGACGAGGTGGCGGCACTCGAAGCAGTACCATTCGAAGGCGTCGAGCGCGCCGGGCGGGCGCTTGGGCTCCACCACCAGACCGATGGACCCTTCCATCGGCCGCTGCGGCGAGTGGCGGACGTGCGGCGGCAGCAGGAAGATGTCCCCCTCACGCAGCGGCACCTCGTAGAACTCGCCGTTGTCCACCACCTTCAGCACCATGTCGCCCTTCATCTGATAGAAGAACTCCTCTACCGGATCGTCGTGGTAGTCAGTGCGCCGATTGGGACCGCCGACCACCGTCACCATCAGGTCGGCGTTCTCCCAGATCTGCTGGTTGCCGACCGGCGGCTTCAGCAGGTGCTGGTGCTCGTCGATCCATCTCTGGAAATTGAAGCCTTGAAGACGCGCCATCGTCTGGTTCCCCCGGTTACGGCCGCGGCAGCGGTTTGTAGGCCACGGCCTTGATCTCGATCAGCAGGTGCGGGTGCGGCAGTTGGTGGACCGCGACCGTGGTGCGGGTCGGGCCGGTCTCGTCGAAATACTCGGCGTAGACCTCATTGTAGCCCTTGAAGTCGTTCATGTTGACCAGGAACGCGGTGACTTCCACCAGATCGCCGAGAGTGGCGCCCTCGGCCCGCAAAATGTCGGCGATGTTGTCGATCACTGCCCGGGTCTGGGCGCGGATGTCGAGGTCGGTGGCACCCATCGCGTCCACCGCCACCCCGGTGAAGCTGTTGTCCGGCCGGCGCGACGAGGTGCCGGAGACGTAGAGGAAATCGCCCGCCCGCTTGATGTGGGGAAAGCGGCCGCGCGGCGTCGCCTTGCCCGCGACCAGGGTCGCCTTGACCGTCATGGCACTTCTCCCCGCACGATGAAGGAGACGGAGCCCAGTCCCTGGATGTCGGTGCGGACATGCTGGCCGGGGCGCAGGGCCACCGCCTCGGTCGCCGCACCGGCCAGCACGATGTCGCCGGGCGACAGAGTCTCCTCCGCCACCGCCACCAGTCGTGCGGCGGCGACCAGCGAGCGCAAGGGATGGCCGAGGATGGCGGAGGAGGAGCCGACCTGCACCGGCTGCCCGGCGAAGCGCATCACCATGCCGAGGTTGGCGATGTCGGTCCCGGCCGGACGAGGCGCCCCCAGGATCAGGCCGGAGGAGGAGGCGTTGTCCGCCACCACATCCGCGAAGTTGAACTTGAAGTCGCGGTAGCGGCTGTCGATGATCTCCATCGCCGGGGCCACCGCCTCCACCGCCGCCAACGCTTCTGCCGGACTGACCCGGCCGCAAAGCGGCTTCTTCAGCAGGAAGGCGATTTCCGGCTCGACCCGCGGATGGACGCGGCCGACCAGCGCGATCTCCCCGCCCTCCTCGATGCGCATGGCGTCGGTCAGGCGACCCCAGATCACCTCGGCAACGCCGACCTGCCGCATCTTGGCGCGTGAGGTCAGCCCCATCTTGATGCCGATCCGCCGTTCGCCCCGGTTCAGCCGGCGCTGGATCGACAGGCGCTGCACCGCATAGCCGGCAGCGGCGTCGAGATCGGGATGGACGTCGGTGAGCTGCGCTATGGCGGTGCCGGTGCGCGCCGCCTCGTCCACCGTTTCGGCCAGTTGCTCCAAAGAGATGGTCATTCCGCGGCCTCCTTGCGGGCGAGCAGGTCGAGCGCCACGTCGACGATCATGTCCTCCTGCCCGCCGACCATGCCGCGGCGGCCGAGTTCGACCAGGATTTCGCGCGTCTCCACCCCGTAGGTTTGCGAGGCGCGCTCGGCATGGCGCAGGAAGCTGGAATAGACGCCGGCATAGCCCAGCGTCAGCGTCTCGCGGTCCACCCGCACCGGGCGGTCCTGGAGCGGGCGGACCAACTCCTCTGCGGCGTCCTGCAACTTGAACAGGTCGCAGCCGTGGCTCCAGCCGTAGCGGTCGGCAACGGCGATGAACACCTCAAGCGGCGCGTTGCCGGCCCCGGCTCCCATACCGGCCAGCGAGGCGTCCACCCGGTGCGCGCCCCCTTCCACCGCGGCCACCGAGTTGGCGACGCCGAGCGACAGGTTGTGGTGGGCGTGGATGCCGCGTTCTGTGGCGGGCTTCAGCGCCTCGTCATAGGCGGCGAAGCGGTCGGCCACCGTCTGCATGGTGAGCGCACCGCCGCTGTCGGTGACGTAGACACAGTGGGCGCCGTAGCTCTCCATCTTCTTGGCCTGGGCAGCCAGCGCCGCAGGCGTCGTCATGTGGCTCATCATCAGGAAGCCGGAGATGTCCATGCCGAGATCGCGGGCAGCGGCGATGTGCTGGGCCGAGACGTCGGCCTCGGTGCAATGGGTCGCCACCCGCACCGAGACGACGCCGAGGTCGCGCGCCCGCTTCAGATCCTCGATGGTGCCGATGCCCGGCAGCAGCAGCGTGGTCAGCTTGGCCCGGCGGCAGACCTTGCCCGCCGCTTCGATCCAGGCCCAGTCCGTGCAGGCACCGAAGCCGTAATTGAAGGAGGAACCGGCCAGCCCGTCGCCGTGCGCCACCTCGATGGCATCGACGCCGGCATCGTCCAGCGCCTCGGCGATGGCTCGGACATGGCCCAGATCGTAGCGGTGACGGATGGCGTGCATGCCGTCGCGCAGCGTGACGTCCTGGATGTAGAGTCGGTCGGGAATCGTGGACATCTCAGTTGGCCTTTCCGCCCCAGTCGCGCCGGTCGGCCAGACGTTCCGCTGTCTTCAGCGCCGCCGAGGTCATGATGTCGAGGTTGCCGGCATAGGCCGGCAGGTAGTGGGCCGCACCCTCCACCTCCAAAAAGACGGTGACCTTCAGCCCGGTGAAGGCACGGTCGAGCTCGGCGATGTGCAGCGGATCGTTGTTGCCGATGTGTTCGAACTGCACCGCTTGCTTCAGCCGGTAGCCGGGAACGTAGCCACGCACCGTCTCTACCATCTCCTCGACCGAGGCGCGGATGGCGTCTGTGTCGGCGTCATCGCACAGGCAATAGACGGTGTCGCGCATGATCAGCGGCGGCTCGGCTGGATTCAGGATGATGACGGCCTTGCCTCGGGCGGCCCCGCCCACCGTCTCGATGGCTCGGGCCGTGGTCTCGGTAAACTCGTCGATGTTGGCGCGGGTGCCGGGTCCGGCCGATTTGGAGGCGATGGAGGCGACGATCTCGCCCCAATGCACCTTGGACACTCGGTTGACCGCATGGACGATGGGGATGGTCGCCTGCCCGCCGCAGGTCACCATGTTAAGGTTGCCGGCGGCCAGATGCTGGTTAAGATTGACCGGCGGCACGACGTAGGGGCCGACGGCCGCCGGGGTCAGGTCGATCACCTGTTTGCCGTCTGCGCGCAGGACCTCGTCATGGCGAGCATGCGCCTTGGCCGAGGTGGCGTCGAAGACAATGCGGATTTCCGGGTAGACCGCCATCGCCCTCAACCCGTCCAGCCCGTCCGCCGTGGTCGCCACCCCCATGCGGGCGGCGCGGGCGAGGCCGTCGGATTCCGGATCGACTCCGACCAGGGCGGCCAGCTCCAGCGTCTGCGACAGGCGCAGGATCTTGATCATCAGGTCGGTGCCGATGTTGCCCGACCCGATGATGGCGCATTTCACCTTGCTCATCGGGCTTCCTCTTTGCCGAAGCCGACCCGGACGGTGCCGAGCCCTTCGATCCGCGCCTCGAACGCCGCTCCCGGCGTCGCCGGGACCATCGGCCCCAGCGCCCCCGACAACACCACGTCACCTGCCTTCAGCGGTCGGCCGGCGCGCGCCATCACCCTTGCCAGCCACAGGGCGGCGTTGACCGGCGATCCCAGACAGGCGGCCCCGGCGCCGGAGGAGACCAGTTCCCCGTCACGCTCCAGCGCCATGCCGCAGCCGATCAGGTCCAGGGCATCGAGCCGCCGCATCTCGTGACCCAGCACGAACAGGCCGGACGAGGCGTTGTCGGCTACGGTGTCGGCGATCCGGATATTCCAGCCCTCCACCCGGCTGTCCACGATCTCCAGCGCCGGCACCGCCCAGGCGATGGAAGACAGCAGGTCGGCGGTGGTCAGCCGGTCGTCGTCGAGATCGTGGCCGATGATGAAGGCGATCTCCGCCTCCACCTTCGGCTGAATCAGTCGGCTCCAGGGAACTTCGCCGCCGTTGGCGACGTCCATGTCGTGGAACAGCATGCCGTAGTCGGGCTGATCGACGCCGAGCTGCGCCTGCACCGACTTGGCGGTCAGGCCGATCTTGCGCCCGACCAGCCGAGCCCCTTCGGCCAGACGCCGTTCGGTGTTGTGTTCCTGGACAGCGTAAGCGGATTCGACGTCGCTCTCGCTCAGCAAGGCGCGGACCGGGGCACAGGCCCGGCCGGTCCGGCCAGCTTCCCAGAGGGAATCGGCGGCTTTGGTGACGGGGTCGCTCATGTGACTCCTCACAGCTTGATGCAGATGTTGGAGGGTTCGGAATAGAAGTTCAGGGAGTGAATGCCGCCCTCGCGCCCGATGCCCGACAGCTTGACGCCGCCGAAGGGGGTGCGCAGGTCGCGCAGGAACCAGCTGTTGACCCAGACCAGCCCTGCGGTGATCTGCTTGGCGACGCGGTGGCCGCGCGACAGGTTTTGCGTCCACACCGAGGCGCACAGGCCGAAGTCGGTGTCGTTGGCCCGGCGGATCACCTCCTCCTCGGTATCGAAGGGGGCGACATGGCAGACCGGACCGAAGATCTCCTCGCGGCAGACGCGGGCCTCGTCGGACAGGCCGGTCCAAACCGTGGGCTGGATGAAGAAGCCTTGGTCGCGCTCGTCGCCGAAGCGGGGAACCCCGCCGCCGGAGACGACCGTGGCTCCCTCTTCCACCGCCAGCCGGTAATAGGACAGCACCTTGTCGCGGTGCCCGGCGGAGATTAACGGGCCGGTATCGACGCCGGTATCGCCGGGGCGGCCGAGGGTCAGCGCCTCCGCCTTTTCCTTAAGGCCGCGGACGAAGCGGTCGAAGATCGGGCGCTCGACATAGACCCGTTCGGTGCACATGCAGACCTGGCCGCAGTTGGTGAAGACCGCCCGCGCCACGCCGGCAATCGCGGCATCCAGGTCGCAGTCGGCGAACACCACCGCCGGATTCTTGCCGCCGAGTTCGAACGAGATCGGCTTCACCCGCTCCGCCGCAGCCTTCATGATCGCGGTTCCGGTGCGGCTTTCGCCGGTGAAGGTGATCGCGTCCACGTCCGGGTGGCGGGTCAAGAACTCGCCCGCCGAGTCCGGGCCGAAACCGTGGACGAGGTTGAAGGCGCCGGCCGGTACGCCGACCTCGTCCATAACCTCGGCCAGCAGGGTGGCGGTGGATGGGGTCTCTTCGGACGGCTTGGCGATCACCGCGTTGCCGGCGGCCATCGCCGGGGCGACCTTCCAGGTCAGCAGCAGCAGCGGCAGGTTCCACGGCGCGATCACCGCCACCACCCCCAGCGGCCGGCGGATCGAGTAGTTCAGCGCGCCGGCCCCGTCGGGGGTCGCCATCTCGTAGGATTCGTTGGGGTAGGCCTTGATCAGATCCGCAAAGATGCGGAAGTTGGCTGCCCCGCGCGGGATGTCGATGGTGCGCGCCTGCGGATGGGATTTGCCTGTGTCGGCGATCTCCGCCTCCAGGAAATCGTCGAAGCGCATCTCGATCCGGTCCGCGACGCGGCGTAGCAGGGCGGCGCGCTCCTCGTCGCTCATCCGCCCCCAATCGCCCTCGCGCGCCCGGCGGGCGGCTTCGACGGCGCGTGCGACAGTGACGGCATCGGCCTCCGACACGTCGCAGACCCTGGAGCCGTTGACTGGGTTGATGTTGGCGAAGGTCCGGCCGGTCTCGACCCAGGTGCCGCCGACATAGTTGCGAAGCAAAGCCCTCATGGCCTGTCCATTTCTTCCGGGAATACAGGTGGTCTTGCGGGGCCGCGGTGGGGCGGCTCCGTCCAAGCGGCGGATGCTGTCGGGGTGGGGCGGCCGTGGCTGCGGCGGCCCGATGACAGGCAGGATGGCCGGCCCTGGCATTCCGATCAAATGAGATTTATCGAATTGGCTATTCACAATCGGAATAGCGGTGGCATAGCATGGCGCCATGTCGCTCGTCCGCCGCCTCTCCCTGCGCCAGCTCAACGTCGTCGTCGCGGTCGATCAGTACCGCAGCATCGTTCGTGCCGCGCAGCACCTGAACCTGACCCAGCCGACCGTCACCAAGACCTTGCAGGATGCGGAGGCGGCGGTGGGATCGCCGCTGTTCGACCGCACCAACCGCGGGGTGGAGCCGACCGCCGCCGGCACCGCACTCGCCCGCCACGCCCGGCTGGTGCTGGCCCAGCTCACCCATGCCGAAGAGGAGCTGTCGGATCTGCGCGACGGCGCGGGCGGGCGGGTGGCGGTCGGCTCGCTGATTGCCGCCTCGGTCCGGCTGCTGCCGGAAGCGATCATCCGGCTGAAGAAGGCGCGCCCGCGCGTCTTGGTCGCGGTGCGCGAAGGGGCTAACGACATCCTGGTGCCGGCGCTGCGCAGGGGCGAACTGGACGTGGTGGTCGGCCGTCTGCCAGAATACCGTGAGCGCGAGGGGATCGAGCAGGAGCCGCTCTATCGGGAGATCGCCTGTCTGGTGGTGCGGGCGGAGCACCCGCTGGCCGAGCGGGACAAACCCTCGCTTGCCGATCTGGCGGCCTGGGAATGGATCCTGCCGCTGCCGGAAACCACCCTGCGCCGACAGGTGGAGAAGGTGTTCTACGACGTCGACCTCGCCACCCCGTCGCAGGTGATCGAAAGCGTGTCGCTGGTCAACAACCTGCGCCTGCTGCTCGAGGCCAACTTCATCGGCGTCATGCCGTTCCAGGCCATCCGCACCCTGGCCAAGAGCGGGCAAGTGCGCATCCTGCCCGTTCCGCTGACCGAGACGCTGGGACCGGTCGGTATCTCCCGCCGTGCCGGCAGCGAGCTGTCGCCGGTCTGCGAGGCCTTGCTGGCCGAGATGCGCATCGTCGCCGAGACGCTGCGCCGGGAAGAGGCGGAGTGGCGCTCGCTATTCAATCTTTGAATAGCCAATTCGAGAAAACTCATTTGATCGGAATGTGAGGCGGGGGGAAGCTGTCCCCGCACTCCAGTTTCCAAATCCGGCCGGGTTCCCGCCCGCCGCCCCGGCTGTGGGCGCGGCGCGGACGGCCGCGCAAAAAATCCAACCAGACCGTGACAAGAGGGAGAAGGGACATGACGGCAGGCAAAATGCTCGCTGCAAGCCTGATGGCGCTGTCGCTGACGGCGTCCGCAGCCGGACCGGCGCTGGCGGCGGACGCGGTGAAGATCGGCTTCATCACCACGCTGTCCACCACCGCCGGCTATCTGGGCGAGGACGTGCGCGACGGCTTCCTGCTGGCGGTCAAGGAGGGCGGCGGCAAGCTGGGCAATGTCCCGGTGGAAGTGTTGGTGGAGGACGACAACCTCAAGCCGGCCACCACCCGTCAGATCGCCGAGAAGATGATGCAGCGCGACGGCGTCAGGCTGTTCACCGGCATGATCTTCTCCAACGCGGTCCTCGCCGCGGTGCCGGCGATCCTGGAGAAGAACGCGCTGTTCGTCGGGCTGAACGGCGCGCCGTCGCAATATGCCGGGGCGGGTTGCCACAAGAACTACTTCCAGACCGCGTGGCAGAACGATTCCCTGCACGAGGCGACCGGGCAGCTTGCCACCAACCTGGGCTACAAGCGCGCCGTTGTGCTCGCCGCCAACTACCCCGCCGGCAAGGATGCCATCGCCGGCTTCAAGCGCTTCTTCAAGGGCGAGGTGATGGAGGAGATCTACACCCGCCTCGACCAGACCGACTTTTCAGCGGAGATCGCCAAGGTCCGCTCGCTGAAGCCCGATGTGGTGTTCCAGGCTCATTCCGGCGGTCAGGGCATCGCCTTCCTCAAGCAGTACGCCCAGGCCGGCCTGAAGGACGAGATCCCGATGGTGCTGTCGGAACCGTCGCTGGAGCAGCGCACCGTCGCCGCCACCGGCCCGGCCGCCGCCGGGCTGCTCGGGTCCACCCACTGGAACACCGACTTCGACAATCCGATCAACCAGAAGTTCGTCAAGACCTTCACCAAGATCTACGGTCGCGGCCCCAGCGTCTATGCCAGCCAAGGCTACGATGCCGCCCTGCTGATCGGTGCCGCCCTGCGCAAGACGGAGGGCAAGCTGGAGCCGGACGCTTTCCGCAGTGCCATGCTGTCGTCGGTGGTCAAGCTGACCCGCGGCAGTTTCCGCTTCGGCCCCAACCAGCATCCGGTCCAGGCCTGGTATCAGGTCAAGGCGGTGGCCGGCGCCGATGGACAGGTGGCGCTGCAGACCGGCGACCTGATTTTCGAGGTCCGTGGCGACTCGCACGCCGAGGCGTGCAAGCTGTAAGCAACAACCCTCACCCTCCCCACTTCGTGGGTCCCCTCCCTCTTCCGAAGCTCTCAGCGGATCTTCGATCCGCCTGACGCCGTCAGCGGAAGTTTCGCTTCCGCGAGAGGCGGGAGAGGACCTCCAGACGCCACTCACCGGGAGGCCGTTCCCGTGCAACTTCTCTTCGAACAGTCGCTGAACGCTGTTCAGCTCGGCTTCACCCTCTTCCTGCTGGCGACCGGGATGACGCTGATCTTCGGCATCATGGGGCTGATCAATCTTGCCCACGGGTCGCTCTACATGATCGGAGCCTTCGTCGGCACCACTGTCGGCGCCCGCACCGGGTCGCTGCCGCTGGGCATCCTCGGCGGCATGGCCGGGGCCGCCGCAGTCGGGCTGGCGGTGGAGATGGCGATCTTCCGCCGGCTCTACCACCGCGACCATCTCTACCAAGTGCTGGCGACCTTCGGCCTGATCCTGACCGCCAACGAACTCGCCACCATCCTGTGGGGCCGCGCCCCGCTGCTGGTCTCGGTACCGGACTGGCTCAACGGCTCGGTTCAACTGATGCCGGGGCTGTCCTATCCGGTCTACCGGCTGGTGGTGATGGGGGTGGGAGCCGCGGTGGCGGTCGCACTGCACCTGCTGGTGGAGCGCACGCGGCTGGGCATGCTGGTACGGGCCGGGGCCAGCGACCGGGACATGGTGGCGGTGCTGGGGGTTAACATCGCCTGGCTCTACACCACCGTCTTCGCGCTGGGTGCTGCGCTGGCCGGGCTGGCCGGCATCCTCGCCGCCCCGATCCAGTCCACCCAGATCGGCATGGGCGAACAGATCCTGATCCTGACCTTCGTCGTCGTCGTGGTCGGCGGGGTCGGGTCGGTCAAGGGGGCCTTCGCCGGATCGATGCTGATTGCGATGGTCGATACGCTGGGCCGCGCCTTTGTGCCCGGCCTGTTCAAGCTGCTGTTCAGCAGCTCGGTCGCTGACGCGCTCGGCATGTCGGTGGCCTCGGTCGCGATCTATCTGGTCATGGCGGTGGTGCTGATCCTGCACCCGCAGGGCCTGTTTCCGGAGCAACGCTGATGGCACTCGTCGCAAACACCGCCGCGCCGGCCGGCATCCGCCGTCCGTCACAGCGGCCGTTGATGGAGGCGGCGGCCCTGTTCGCCGTCCTCGCCCTGGTCCCACCGCTGTCGCAGTTGCTGAACGACAGCTATCTGGTTACCCTCACAACCCGCATCGTCATCATGGCGATGCTGGCACTCAGCCTCGACCTCGTGCTCGGCTATGGCGGGCTGGTCAGCTTCGGTCACGCCGCCTTCTTCGGGCTGGGCGGCTACACCGTGGCGGTCCTGGGCTTCCACCTGGACGAGGGCGTGCCGATCCTGGGTTTCGCCGGCAGCCGGTCGGGACTGGTCACGCTGCCGCTGGCGATGGTGGTGTCGGGGCTGGCCGCCCTGGCGATCGGCTTCCTCAGCCTGCGGACCCGCGGCGTCCATTTCATCATGATCACGCTCGCCTTCGCCCAGATGATCTTCTACGTCGTGGTCGGGCTGAAGTACTACGGTGGCGACGACGGCCTCATCATGTCCGCCCGCAACAATGTGCCGGGGCTAGCGCTGTCCGATCCGGCGGTCTTCTACTACGCCTGCCTCGCAATGCTGCTGCTGGTCTTCTTCGGATTGAAGCGGCTGACCAACGCCCGCTTCGGCATGGTGCTGCGGGGAGCCCGCATGTCGGAGCGGCGGATGCGGGCGCTGGGCTACGACGTCACCCGCTACCGGCTGGCCGCCTTCTTGCTGTCCGGCGCCATCGCCGGTCTGGCCGGCGCGCTCGCCGCCAACGAGTCCCGCTTCGTCAGCCCGGAGATGCTGAGCTGGATCCGCTCCGGCGAGGTGATGGTGATGGTGGTGCTGGGCGGGGTCGGAACCCTGATCGGCCCTGTGATCGGCGCCGCCGCCTTTATCTTGCTGGAGGTCTGGCTGGCCGATCTGACCGAGCATTGGATGCTGATCCTGGGGCCGATCCTGGTGCTGGTCGTGCTGCTTCTCGAAGGGGGGCTGCTGAGCATGTTCGGAAAGGTGCGGCGATGAGCCCGGCCCTGTCCTTGCGCGACCTGCGCAAGAGCTTCGGCAGCCTGATCGCCACCGACGGGCTGTCGCTCGATCTCGCGGCGGGCGAACTGCATGCAGTCATCGGCCCGAACGGGGCCGGCAAATCGACCCTGATCGGGCAGATCACTGGAGAGCTACGCCCCGACACCGGCATGGTCCTGCTGGACGGGCGCGACGTCACCAGTTGGCCGGTGGAACGCCGCGCTCTGGCCGGTCTCGGCCGCTCCTTCCAGATCACGCAGCTGGTTCACGGCTCCACGGTGGAGGACAATGTGGCGCTGGCGGTGCAGGCGCGCGCCGGCCATTCCTTCCGCTTCTGGACCGACGCCCGCAGCGACGCCCGGCTGCGCGACCCGGCGCGCCACGCCCTTGCCACCACCGGCCTGACCGCGCGGGCCGATACGCTGGTCGAGGATCTGTCGCACGGCGAGATGCGCCAGCTCGAACTGGCTGTGGCGCTGGCGCTCCAGCCGCAGGTGCTGATCCTCGACGAGCCGATGGCCGGCATGGGCGCTTCGGACTCACGGCAGGTGGTCTCCATCCTGCGCCAGTTGAAGGGGCGGGTGACCATCCTGCTGGTGGAACACGACATGGACGCGGTGTTCGCGTTGGCGGACCGCATCTCGGTCCTGGTCGCCGGGCGGATCGTCGCGTCGGGCACCGCGGGGGAGATCCGCAACGACCCCCGTGTGCGCGCTGCCTATTTGGGGGAGGAGAAGATCCATGCTTGAGGTCACCGGTCTGGAGAGCGGCTATGGCCGCAGCAAGGTGCTGTTCGGCGTCGATCTGGCGGTGGCACCGGGGGAGATGGTGACGCTGATGGGCCGCAACGGTATGGGCAAGACCACGTTGGTCAAGTCGGTAACCGGTCTGGTCCGTCCGTCCAGCGGCTGGGTATCCTTGCGCGGGAAGGCGATCCAGGGGCTGGCGGCGCACCGCATCGGCGCGCTCGGCCTTGGGCTGGTGCCGGAGGGGCGGCACGTCTTTCCCACCCTGACGGTGGAGGAGAATCTGGTCGCCACCGCTGCCAACCGCGCCGGTCACGCAACCCCCTGGACTCTGCAGCGGGTGTTCGCGCTGTTCCCCCGCCTGCATGAGCGGCGGCGGCAGAAGGCGCGCACCCTGTCGGGCGGCGAGCAGCAGATGGTCGCTATCGGCCGCGCCCTGATGACCAACCCGCACCTGCTGATCCTGGACGAAGCAACGGAAGGGCTAGCCCCGCTGATCCGCCTGGAGATCTGGAATTGCCTGGAGCGATTGAAGGCCGAAGGGCAGGCGATCTTGGTGATCGACAAGAACATCGACCATCTGATGCGCATCGCCGACCGCCATTACGTGATGGAGAAGGGCCGCATCGTCTGGTCCGGCCGCTCCGACGACCTGTCGCGCGACAAAGAGCGGGTGGAAGCCTATGTCGGCGTCTGATGCGGAGGCGTGGCGCGACTTCGACCGGGCGCGGCTGGACCGGGAATACGACGCCCGCGGCACGGTGGACGACATCTGGCCGATCCTGGCCCGCTACCGCCGCCTCACCGAGGAAGCCCAGGCGGCTCTGCCCTGCGAGACTGGAGTGCCCTACGGCCCGAGCGAGCCGGAGCGGTTGGACATCTACCGCGTTCCGGGAGCCGATCGGCCGGTGCCGGTCTTCGTCTTCGTCCATGGCGGCTACTGGCGTCTGCTCGACGCCGCCGACAGTGGCTTCATGGCGCCGCTGTTCACGGCGGAGGGCGTGATGGTGGTGACGGTGAATTACGCGCTGCTGCCCAGCGTCGAACTGGCGGAGACGGTGCGCCAGTGCCGCGCCGCGCTGGCTTGGGTCCATGCCAACATCGCCCGTTACGGTGGTGACTCGGCGCAGATCCATGTCGGCGGCAATTCGGCCGGCGGGCATCTCGGCGCCATGCTGGCCGCGGACGACTGGCAGCATGGCTTCGGCCTGCCGCGTGGCGCGGTGAGGAGTGCCACTCTGATCAGCGGCCTCTACGACCTGGAGCCGCTGCGCCATTGCCATGTCAACGGGTGGGCACGTCTGACGGCGGAGAGCGCCGCTGCCAACAGCCCGCTCCGCCGGCTGCCGCCCCCCGACCTGCCGGTGCTGCTGAGCTACGCTCCGAGCGACACCGGCGAGTTCAAATGGCAGACGGCACGCTACCAGGCGGCGCTCGAGCGTCAGGGGAACCCGACCGGCTTCGTCGAAGTCTCCGGACGTAACCATTTCGACATCATCCTGGGCATGACCTGCCGGGACGATCCGCTGACCCGAGGCATCTTACGGTTGATCTTTCCCCGTTTCGGTGGACATCTCAGCTAAGCTCCGAGTGGAGCGGGAAGGTGTCTGATGACGACGAAGACAAGGCGATCCTTCACGGACGAGTTCAAGCGTGAGGCCGTTGCCCTGCTGGAAGGGAGCGGCCGGCCACTGGAACATGTGGCGCGGGAGCTGGGCCTCCAAGCCTCGGTGTTGCGGAACTGGCGACGGGTAGCTCAAGGCCACCCGCCGCGCTCACGGCCCGGCGCTGCCGCCACATTCGGCGCCGCCATGCCGGCCAAGCCGGACGAGCAGACGGCGGAGATCGCGCGGCTGCGACGCGAGCTGGAGCGCGCCCGGCAGGAACGCGACATTTCAAAAAAGGCCATCAGCATCTTCTCGGAAGCACCGAGATGAGGTTCCGCTTCATTGAGGACCACCGGGACGAGTTCCCGACCCGGCTTATGTGCTCGGTGCTCGGGGTGTCCGCCAGCGGTTACTACGCGTGGCGTGGGCGGCCGGAAAGCCAGCGGGCCGCTGCCAACCGACAGCTTCTGGCTGAGGTCTGACGCGTTCATGGTCGCCACCATGGCCGCTATGGCAGCCCGCGCGTGCATGCAGCTCTCCGCGCGGAGGGCGTCGCCGCCAGCCGGGGCCGGGTGGCGCGTCTGATGCGCCGCCACGGCATCCGGGGTGCCGCCGCACACCGGTTCCGGCCCGTCACGACCGACAGCCGCCATGGCCTGCCGGTCGTTCCCGATCTGCTGGGCCAAGCCTTCCAGGTGGCCGAGCCCAACCGGGTCTGGCTTGCCGACATCACCTACCTACCCACCGCTGACGGCTGGCTGTATCTGGCGGCTGTCCTCGACTTGGCGACCCGGAAGATCGTTGGCTGGGCGATGCGCGACCATATGCGCGCCGAACTCGCCACTTCGGCCCTGGTCATGGCCATCCAGCGCCAACGGCCAGCTGTGGGTCTCATCCAGCATTCCGATCGCGGAAGTCAGTATGCCTCCCGGGACTACCGCGACCTGTTGCAGACGGCCGGGATGCGGCAGTCCATGTCGCGCAAGGGCTGCTGCTACGACAATGCTCCCATGGAGAGCTTCTTCCACACCCTCAAGGTCGAGTTGGTCCACCGCACTCGGTTCGAAACCCGCGACCAGGCGCGCCGCGAGGTGTTCGCCTACATCGAAACCTACTACAATCGCCAACGTGCCCACTCGGCCATCGGATACATCACCCCCGAACAAG
Source organism: uncultured Azospirillum sp. (assembly GCF_946480385.1). Next base: position 30 of record NZ_CAMLJP010000128.1, on the reverse strand, counting down.
CCGAGCTAAGATCTGCGTGAACCCGTGTCC
>NZ_CAMLJP010000127.1 GCF_946480385.1 uncultured Azospirillum sp. | reverse complement strand
CGCTGCTCAACGCGCTGCTCAATACCGCCTCGGGCGCGACCTGGGTGTCGCTGCACCATGGCGGCGGCGTCGGCATGGGCTTCTCGCAGCATTCCGGCATGGTCATCGTCTGCGACGGCAGCGACGCCGCAGCCAAGCGGCTGGAGCGCGTGCTGTGGAACGATCCGGCCACCGGCGTGATGCGCCACGCCGACGCCGGCTATGACATCGCCATCGAGTGCGCCAAGGAGCAGGGGCTGAACCTGCCGTTTTTGAAGTAACGGGTTGCGCCGGGGGGGGCGCCGCTCACGCCCCCCGGATCAGCTCCGAATACCAGCGCGCGGACTCCTTCGGGATCCGCGCCTGGGTTTCGAAATCGACCCGGACGATGCCGAACCGCGTGCCGTAGCCGCCGCCCCATTCGAAATTGTCCAGCAGCGACCAGGCGAAGTATCCGCGCACGTCGGCGCCCAGTTGCTTCGCCTCCGCCATCGCGGCGATGTAGGCCTGCAGATAGGCCAGCCGTTCCGCATCGACCACCCGACCCTCGGCATCCGGTGTCTCTGCCGCCTTGGTGCCGTAGCCGTTCTCCGTCACATAGATCGGCAACCGGTAACGCCGGGTCAGGTCGACAAGCGTCTCGCGGAAACAGCCGGGGTCATAGGGCCAGTCGATGGCCGTCCGCTTCATCCCCGGCGGCGGCGAGCCGAATCCGAAGCCCCAGATCAGGCTGTCGTCCCGGCGCCCGTAGACCGGCGCATAGTGGTTCAGCCCGAACCAGTCCACCGGCCGGGCGATGCGCGCCATGTCGCCGGGCTGCACGTAGGGCTCGATGACCTCGGCGATGCGGCGCGGATAGTGGGCCAGCAGCTGCGCATCGGGGAAGGCGCGGTTCCAATGCTCGTCGAACAGGGCCGCCGCTTCGACATCCTCCGGCTTGTCGGTCTCCGGCCGCATGGGCTGGACGCTGTGCACCGCGCCGATGGAGGCCACCGGCACCAGCGCACGCAGCACATCCACCCCGGCGCCATGGGCGAGGTTGACGTGGTGGATCACCTTCAGGTGGGTGGCGCGGTCGGCGATGCTGGGCGCCCCCCAGCCGAAGGCCCAGCCGAACAGGGTGAAGACCGAGAATTCGTTGAATGTCGCCCAGCGCTTCACCCGGTCGCCATAGCGCCGCGCGCATAGCGCCGCATAATCCTCGAACCAGCCCACGCCGTCGCGCGTGCCCCAGCCGCCCAGATCCTGCAGGGCCTGCGGCAGGTCCCAGTGATAGAGGCAGAGCCAGGGCTCGATCCCCTTCTCCAGCAGCCGGTCGATCAACCGGTCGTAGAAGTCCAACCCCTTCTCGTTCGGCGCGCCACGCCCGCGCGGAAGCACCCGCGGCCAGGAGACCGAGAAGCGGTAGGCCTGCAAGCCCAGATCCGCCATCAGGTCCACATCCTGCGGCATCAGGTGGTAGTGGTCGCAGGCGACATCGCCGCTCTCGCCATTGTCGACCCGGCCCTTCAGCTTGCAGAAAGTATCCCAGATGCTGGGCGCCCGCCCGTCCGCCTCGGCCCCGCCCTCGATCTGATAGGCGGAGGTGGAGGCGCCCCACAGGAAGTCGCCCCACAGGAAGTCTTTGGGAAAAACCGGACGTTCGGCCATGGCGGATCACCAGAATGGAGCCCCGAAAGAGGAGTGGTTGAATCCTACCCCTTTCCCGTCCGGGTGGAAGGGGCCAATCGTCGCTGTGGCGGGTGGCGTGGGGCACCATCATCCGTCGGGTAAAGCGTCACCATATCGCGGTCGACAGGACGGCGCGGCGCTCCTATGGTCACGCCGACCGGACGAGCGAATTCAAAAAGGGGATGGCCGCATCATGGCGAAGAAGGACGGAGTCAACGGCAAGGGCGGCCAGTTCAGCGGGACCCCGGCCGACCGGCTGGTCCGGCTGTGGCGCAACAACGACGAACGCTTCGGCGCCCTGCTGGACGAGGTGCTGGACGGCAACCGCCAGGGCGTGATCGAAGCCGCGCTGGGCAAGCTGCGCGAGGAGGAAGGCTACGACTTCATGGACGAGGTCGAGGCGTTTTCCGAGACGGCGCAGAGCACCGACGAGCATGGCGACCCCACCCTGTCCACCCTGTTCTGGGTGGCGCTGGAGGTCGAGGGACGGCTGGACGAGCCGCCGTCGGTCGACGCCATCGAACGCGCGCTCGATTCCGCCGGTCTGCTGGAAAAGGCGGCCGACATGCGGCTTCTGCCGCTGTGGCTCGATCCGGAACCGCTGTCCTACCTTGAGGCCGCCGACCGCCGCACCCTGCTGCGCCGCCTGATCGACTCGCCCGAGGCGGCCGAGTCCTTCGTGCGCGAGCAGGATCTGGTCGCCACCCCCGAAGACATCGGCACCCGCCTCGTCGGCGTCGTCGGTCTGGTGATCGAGGAGGATGCCGAGCAGGAGGGCGAGGCGATGCCCGATCCGCTGAATCTCGGCTTCTCCGGCGAGGGTGAGGAGCTGGAGATCGACCCCATCGAGCAGGAGCGCATCCGCCAGTCGATGGCCGCCTTTGCCGAGGCGGTCGCTACCGCCGATCCGCGGGTGAAGCGCTGCGAGCCGGTCGGCGGGCTGAACGACCTGCTGGACTTCACCGCCGAGGGCGTCTGGCCGGACGACGTCGAGGCCAGCTTCGACGAGGTCAACGACTTCCTCGACATCGCCGGCAACGAGACCGGCGACGGCATCCTCGACGTGACGACGGAGCAGACGCCGGAGGGCCTGCAGGTGCGCGCCTACAACTCCGACGGCGTGCTGCTGGACGAGCGCAGCTTCGACCTGACCGGCGACCGGGCGGAAGAGGCGCTGGCCCTGATGAAGCGCCGCTGCCGCCGCGTCAGCGAGGGGTAATTCGTTCCCCTATTGCATCTCCTCCAGCCGCAGGGGCCTTTCCACCAGCAGGCGGAAACGGCCCCTTCCGGTCTTCTCGATGCGCAGGCAGCCGCAGCGGTCGGCCAGCCGGCGTTGCAGCAGGATCAGCCGAGCTTCCAGATTCTCGGCGAAGTCGGGCAGTGGGATGTCGGGCGCCAGCCGCAGTTCGCGGTTGGTGAAGTCGGTGCGGCCCAGCGCGGTGTGGTCGCGCACCAGCTTCCACAGGATGGCGCCGGCCACCCCCTTGATCAGGTAATCATGGTCGAGGAAGACGCTGTCGTCGGTGGCGTAATGGCGCACGGTGATCGGGGTGCCGTCAACCGGTGGACCGGCAGCCGGGACCGGCACCTCTTCGGCCTCCGCGCCATGGGCCGGCGGCAGGCCGCGCATCAGCGCGCCCAACTGTGCGGCGAGCGTCGCCAGCGCATCCTCGTCGTCATAGGTGAAGCGCATCTCCTGCGCGCTTTCCACGAACAACACGCCGGGCAAATCCCCGAAGGCCCCAGGATGTCCCAGGATCGGCACCGCCAGCTGGCTGTGCGGCCGGTCCAGACCGGGGAAGGGGATCTCGCGGGCGACGCCCGCCGCCGTTCCCTCCCGCATCGCCATGCTGTAGGCGACGTCGGTGGTCATGTGGGTGATGCGGATCGGCACCCGCTCGCGCGCCGCCACGCCGATCACCCCATCGCCGGGTGCCACTTCCCAGCCGATGCCGCTGCCGCGGCTTGACGCCTCATAGCCCAGCGCGGCGACGGTGAACAGCCGGCCGCTGGCGGCGTCGGGCAGCAGGATCAGCGCATGCTCCACCCCGAACAGGTCGCGCAAAGTCGTGATGGCGCGGTCGAGCAGGTCGGACAAATCGGCGGCGCCGCGCAACCCCTCGCAGGCGCGCCGGACCGCCGACAGCAGGCTGCGCGGCCGGACCGGCGCGGGCAGGGGACGGCCGCCGGCGACCGCCTCGATCGCCACCACCCGGAACAGGTCGGCGCCGCGAAGCCGGAACACCTCCGCCATCCCGACATGGGAGGCGATGCCGGACAGCTTCGCCTTCATGCTTTCGAACAGCGGCCCCTCCGTCTCGGTGCGCAGATACGCCAGCCGCAGCCGGTATTGCGCCCCGGTGGCTGGATCGATCACCTCCAACTGCGCGTCCGGATTGGCCAGGATGTTGGCGCGCGTCTTGTTGAAGAACTGATAGGAGAGCGCGATGTGGCCGGGATCGACGTAATGGACCTGCGACAGCTGCGACACGTTCGGCGTCCCGTCCGCCGCTGCCGTGGCGATGGTGCCGGGGATCACGCCCTCCAGGCAGGTCCGGATGGCGTCCAGGGTGGGAGCGTCGTGGGGCAGGGGGCCGCTCATGCCGGGATCCGCTCGCCGGCCTTCGGCCCCGGCGTCTGGTCGAAGACCTCGGCGGGGTCCAGATGCAGCGCAACCAGATCGGCCGGATCGAACGCCATCACCGCCCGGACGAAGGCTTCGGTGAATCCCAAACCGGCCAGCTCGGCAATGAAACCATTGATGTAGGGGCCGGGCAGCGCCGCCTCTTCCGCCGTCGGGTCCGCCACGGTAGCGCACTCGTCCTTGATCTGAATGGACCGGTGGGTGCTGGGTTCGGTGAAGACCACGGCCAGCCGCCCGGTCTCTTCGACGGCGGCGACCAGCACGGCGTTGGCGTGCCCGTCGATCAGCACGGTCAGCCACTGGCTGCCCGGCGCTATGCCCGGTGACACCCGCGCCGCCACGGCTCTGGCGACCAGCGGGCGCCCGTCGCGGTCACTGGTTGCGACATTGACGCTGAGGCTGCGGTCCAGGAAGCGCCGGACCGTCTCGTCCAAACCACTCTCCCGCCGCATGTCCCGACGCTCCGCGCTGCTGCGCCACACTGGCGACCGGCCGTCAGCATAGCGCCGCAGCCGGCCCGGCGGCAAACCAACCGAAGGCGATCCAACCGATGGGCGTCATTCTTCGGCGGACCATGTCATGAGGCGGCCGCGAGGGGGCGTTCAGGCCCCCGGCGCCACCACGAAACAGGCCATGCCGATGGTGACCAGCCCGCTGCAGGCGCTGGCCGCGTCCTGCTGCGACAGGCCGGACAGGCGGGCGCGGTAGAGCGGCCCGGTCTGGGTGTCCACCGCCTGGACGATCCGTTGCGAGCGCGACAGCACCGGCATGGAATTGCGGGCGCGGTCGATCACGCGCTGGCTGTCGTCGGGCGAGCGGAAGGCGCCGAGTTGCACGGTCCACACCCCGCCGCCGGCGGTCGCCGCCCCGCTCATCGTCGCCACCGGACGCGGCGCCGGAGCATCCGGAGTCGAGGTGTCGGGCGCCACGACGCGCACTGCCGGTGCCGGTGTCGGCGCAGGAGCGGGCAGGGCGGCCACGGCGATCGGCGGCCGGCTAGCCGCCGGGCGGCTGCTGGCGGGCGGTGTGTAGGAAGGTGGCGTGTAGGACGGCGCCGGGTTGGCCGGGGCCGAATAGGAGGAGGACGGCCGGGCGTAGGGCGAACCGAAATCCGGCGGCGAATCGGAGGACGGCGCGCTGACCAGCACGATGTCGGCGCCGTTGGGCGCCGGGGTGCGGTTCAGCCGCGGCCCGACCGACGCGATGTAGCGGCGCGTCTCGCCCGGAAGGCTGCGCTTGCCGGCCAGATAGTCGCCGTAACAGCCGGGTCCACAGTTGTAGGCGCCGAGGAAGCCCGGCGCGCCGAACAGGTTGTACATCTCGCGCAGATAAGCGGTGCCGGCGATGATGTTGTCATGCGGATCGAAGGGGTCGGAGCCCAGATTGTGCTTGCGCCGCATTTCATCATAGGTCGCCGGCATCACCTGCATCAGCCCCATGGCGCCGGCCTTGCTGACGATGGGCTTGCCGTTGACGGTGGTGCGCCCGCCGCTTTCCTGGCGGATGACCTCGCGGATCCACAGCTCCGGCATGTCGAACCGCTTGGAGGCTTCAGCGACATGCGCGTCGATTTCCTCAGGCGAGGCGACGCGATGTGAGCCTCCCCCGCTGGCGCAGGCGCTCAGCAGGGCGGTCAAGGCGGCGCAGGTCAGCAACGGCTTCAGGCGACGCACGGAACCCCCGGTCATCGTTCAGTTCTATCGTTTGGATAAGCCCGATTTGGAGGTACCGACCTTTGCACATTCCCGGCCCGCCGTAAACCGTCCCAGCTGTGACCTTCGACGCGGCCGGAGAACGCGGGAGGGGAGGGTGCTTCCAATCCTTCGGACGGACAAGCAACCGTCCGGGTATCTGCCGTCCGGCGCGGCCTATGGCGGGATTTCCCTTGCCAGGGATAAGTGCCCAGGTCTTAAGGGCGATCAGCTCTCGCGGTCGTCGTCGGGGTCGCGCCGGGTGGCGAGTTCGCGCATCAGCCGTTCCTTGGCGGTCTTGCGGCTCGGACGGCCGCCGCCGCGCCCAAACAAGCCGCCCCTCAGCCCGCCCAGCAGGCCGCCGGCTTTCGGCTCCTCCTCCGGCTCCTCGGTCATCTGGGCGCGTTCCGCCTCGCGCCGGGCCAGCATGGCGGCGCGGTCGACCAGCGGATTGCGCAGCCGGTGCGGCAGCGCCTTGAAGGCGAGGTTGGCGCGTTCCAGGTCGGCCAGATCCTCGGTGGAGCGGGCGATGCGCAGCGCCACCCGCAACAGGTCGAGCCGCCACGCATCCTCCGGCGCATGCGGCAGCGTCTCCGCCGCCGCCAGCAGGGTATCCAACCCCTTGCCGGTCAGCGCGCTGGTGGATCGTTCGCTGCTGGATTTATCGGTGTCGCGGTCCCGTCCCATTCCGTCATCGAAGCTGTCGCGCTGAAGGCGGACTTTAGGACGGCTCGACAGGATTTGTCTGCCCCCATGCGGAGACCACACCATTCGGGTGGGGGAGGGGGCCGGTCAGGCGGCGTCCGCCAGCCGGTGCAGGGCCGCATCGGGGATCGACTCGTCGACCACTTTCGCGGCGCCGGCGATCACCGCCAGCTTGGTGCCGAAGCCTTCCTTGTTGCGGACCACAGCGATGCGTGCGGGACCATTCTCCAGTTGCGCAATGTCGAAGAATTTGGTGACCGCAGCGGCGATGGCGGTGGGATGATTGGCGACGGGCTCGAAAACCGCCTTATGGCCGTTGGTGCTGACCAGCGTAGCGACATGCCAGGGGGTGTTGGAGGCACCGAGGACCTCGACATCCTTCGCCACCCGATCCCGCGAGAAGACGGTAACCAGCCGTTCGTAAAGTCGCTCCGTAGCGTCCTGCTGTCGCTTTTCCGCCAGCTTGAACGCGGTCAGTTGCACCGCCTCTTGAGAACAGGCGGCAATCGTCGCCACCGCCCCGGCAAGCTGCGGGCGGGCAACCTCCATCAGGAAGAAGTCACGATGGTCGAAGGACACCCCGGCCCGCTCGGCCACCTTGGGCGCCCAGCGGGCGAACAGGGGGGCGGCCCCCATCAGGTCCGCCTCCTGCCGCGCGAGTCCCATGTCGGAGACGAGAAAGCGCTCGGCGGAGGAGCCGCTACCAGCGCTGACTGCCGCGACGCGGACGACAACCATGGATCCGCCCGGATACATGACCGGCGTGCGCAGGTACGACGCATCCTCATCGTGGCGGACGGCACTCAGCGAGCGGGCCGCTTCATCCACGATCTTCCGGAAGAGTGTGCTTTTGTCGTCCACCCCGATCATAGCCTTCCAAGCCTCGGTTCCCACGGCGGCACCGGGAATGCCTCCATGCCCTGGATGTTGAACAGCCGGCCTGCCAGAACCGTCAAGTCGCGGAAGGATGCCGGTTCATCGTCCAGCGGCTCCGCAATCGGCAAATTCTCCCCGAACATCCGCTGGAAGCCAAGTGGCCAGTTCAGCGCAAAAGGATGGTGATGACTGCCCTCGATCACCATCAGCCGCAGATGCGCCGGCCCGATGTTCTTGTTACCGTGGGGTGATTCCGGCCGCCAGTCCAATCTCGCCACCGCACCGCGCCGCCATCCCGGTGCCAGCCATTCCAGTTGAAAGGTCACTCGCCGGTCCGTGATTTCACGAATGCATTGGCCGCGCAGCCACAGCCCTTCCATTGTCACCCCGTCGATGTCCAGGGCGCAAACGGCACGGAACTGGTCATCATGTGCGCCCCACCTTGCCGGTGTGGCGAGCCGCTTCGTCGCGGCGATCAGGTCTGGAAGGCGGTCGGGCATGGCCCGTTCTTACATCATTTTTCGTGAATCCTCTATTGTGAGTACCTCTTGGAAGGGTGGTGGTAAAGCGGTCTTCACAGAAAAAGCCCTCCCCCCGTCGCCGGGGAGAGGGCTGCAAGTCAGTCGGGGAAATGCGCGGCTGGATGCCGGCAGTCATGCCGCCACCCAGGGGGATGGGCGCGGCATCTCGAAGCCGGCCCCTCCGCAGCCTCGCGGAAGGGCCGGGAAACTCACCTCACGGTCAGGTTACCCGGCGGCCTGCGCCACGGTCAGGCCCAGCCGCTTGGCGACGCCCTCGCCATAGGCGGGGTCGGCGGCCAGGAAGTGTTTCAGCTGGCGCTGCTGGATGAACAGCGGGGCCTTGCCCAGGCTTCCGGCGATGTTGTCCATCAGGCGGGCTTGAGCCTCCGCACCGATCAGGCGGAACAGCGCGCCGGCCTGGGCGTAGTCGTCGTTGCCCTCGCGGTGGTCGTAGTGGGCGGCGTCGCCGCTGATGCGCAGCGGCGGTTCGCTGGCAATCCCGGTCTGGGCCGGGCCGCCGAAGCTGTTCGGCTCGTAGTTCGGCCGGCCGCCGCCGTTGCCGTCCACCCGCATGGCACCGTCGCGCTGGTAATTGTGGACGGGGCAGCCCTGCGGCTTGTTCACGGGGATCTGCGCATAGTTGCCGCCCAGCCGGTAGCGATGGGCGTCGGCATAGGCGAACAGCCGGCCCTGCAGCATCTTGTCCGGGCTGAAGGAGATGCCGGGCACCACGCTGGCCGGGCTGAAGGCGGCCTGCTCGGTCTCGGCGAAGAAGTTCTCCGGATTGCGGTTCAGAACCAGCTCGCCGATCTCGATCAGCGGATAGTCGGCGTGCGGCCACACCTTGGTCAGGTCGAACGGGTTGATGCGGTAGGCATCGGCGTCGGCCTCCGGCATGATCTGCACCGAGACGGTCCAGGCCGGGAAGTCGCCGTCCTCGATCGAGGCGTACAGGTCGCGGGTGGCGTGGTCGGGGTCGATGCCGCCCATCACCGTCGCCTGCTCGGCGGTGAAGTTCTCGATGCCCTGGCGGGTCTTGAAATGGTACTTGACCCAGAAGCGCTCGTTCGCCGCGTTGATCCACGAGAAGGTGTGGCTGCCGAAGCCGTCCATGTGGCGATAGCTGCGCGGCGTGCCGCGGTCGCTGAACAGGATGGTCAGCTGGTGCATCGTCTCCGGCGACAGCGAGAAGAAGTCCCACATGGCGGTGGGGGCCTTCAGGTTGGTGGCCGGGTTGCGCTTCTGGGTGTGGATGAAGTCCGGGAATTTCAGCGGGTCGCGCAGGAAGAACACCGGCGTGTTGTTGCCGACCAGATCGTAGTTGCCCTCTTCCGTATAGAACTTCACCGCGAAGCCGCGCGGGTCGCGCTCGGCATCGGCGGAGCCCTTCTCGCCGCCGACGGTGGAGAAGCGCAGGAAGACGCTCGTCTCCTTGCCGACCGTCGACAGGAAGGCGGCCTTGGTCCACGCTGTCACGTCGCGGGTGACGCGGAAGCTGCCGTAGGCGCCGGCGCCCTTGGCGTGCACCACGCGCTCCGGAATACGTTCGCGGTTGAAGTGGGCCAGCTTCTCGATCAGGTGGAAATCCTGCAGCAGCAGCGGACCGCGCGGCCCGGCGCTCAGCGAATTCTGGTTGTCGGGAACGGGCTGGCCGAAGCTGGTGGTCAGGGTGCTCATCCGGGTCGTCCTCTCCAAAGGCGGGTGCCGCTCGATACGGCCATCATTGTCTCGCCCCTGGTTATCCGGCGTCTTGAACGATATATCCAAGACATAGAAGAAAATGCACCAATAGGCTCCACCTATGAATCTCTCCGGCCTGTCCCTGCGTGACCTGGAATATGTCGTCGCCGTCGCCGAGCTGCGCCATTTCGGCCGGGCGGCCGAACGCTGTGCCGTCAGCCAGCCGTCGCTGAGCGCCCAGATCCGCAAGCTGGAGGAATCGCTCGGCCTGTCGCTGTTCGAACGCACCAGCCGCAAGGTCCTGCTGACCCCGCGCGGCGAGGCCATCGTGGCGCAGGCCCGCGTGGTGCTGGAGGAGGCGCGGCGGCTGCTGACGCTGGCCGACGGGTCGGACGGGGCGCTGGCCGGCCGGCTGCGGCTGGCTGCGATCCACACGCTGGGCCCCTACTTGTTCCCCCACATCCTGCCGGCGCTGCGCTCGACCTGGCCCGACCTGACCCTGATCCTGTCGGAGGGCCGCACCGACGGCCTGCTGGAGGAACTGCGCGACGGCCGGCTCGACGCCGTGCTGCTGGCCCTGCCGGTGGAGGGCGACGGGCTGACGGCCGAACCGCTGTTCTTCGAGCCCTTCCTGCTCGCCCATCCTGCCGGCCACCGCCTCTGTACCGCGCCCAACCTGTCGCTGAATGACCTCGATCCGGCGGAGCTTCTGCTGCTGGAGGAGGGGCATTGCCTGCGCGATCAGGCGCTGGCCGCCTGCGGCCTCAGCGCGCGGGGTGGCGGCGTCCACGCCACCGGTCTGGAGACGCTGCGCCACATGGTGGCGGCGGGGGCCGGCTGCACGCTGATGCCGGTCCTGGCAGTCAAGGGGGCAGTCAAGGGGGCGGCCAAGGGTGAGGACGGCCGCGCCGCCACCGTCGGCGGGCTGGTGGAGTACCGTCCCTTCGAGGGGCCGCGCCCGCCCGGCCGCGTCGTCGGTCTTGTCTGGCGCGCCAGCGACCCGCGCGACCGGGGCTTGCGCCAACTGGCGGATCTGCTGCGCCGCGACCTGCCGGCCGGCACGGAGCCCGCCCTACCCCGAACGGATGACTGACGAGGGGACGGAACAAGCGACCATCGGCCGGGTTGTAGGCTCCGCCCGCTCTCCTCACTGTTCAGGGGGTGGGTTCGACTTTCGATACAGGCGGAGAAACGGGCGATCATGGCAAATATCCTGAGGCAAGCGACCAGGCTCGGTGAAGGATTGCCCTTTCCGCTGGGCGCGACGTGGGATGGGCTCGGCGTCAACTTCGCCCTGTTTTCCGCCAACGCGACGAAGGTCGAGCTGTGTCTGTTCGATGAAAGCGGCGAGGAGGAGCTTGAGCGCATCGAGCTTCCCGAATTCACCAACGAGATCTGGCACGGCTATTTGCCGGACGCCCGTCCCGGCCTGCTCTACGGCTACCGCGTGTACGGCCCCTACGAGCCGGAGAACGGCCACCGCTTCAACCCGAACAAGCTTCTGCTCGACCCCTACGCCAAGGAACTGGTCGGCGAGATCCGCTGGAACCCGGCCCATTTCGGCTATGTGATGGAGTCGGGCGACGACCTGACCTATGACGAGCGCGACAGCGCGCCCTTCATGCCGAAATGCAAGGTGATCGACCCCGCCTTCACCTGGGGCCGCGACCACAAGCCCGGCACCGCCTGGGACCGCACCATCTTCTACGAAACCCATGTGAAGGGCTTCACCAAGCTGCACCCGGCGGTGCCCGACAGCCTGCGCGGCACCTATGGCGGCATGGCGGTGAAGGAGGTGGTCGACTACATCAAGTCGCTCGGCGTCACCTCGGTCGAGTTGCTGCCGGTCCATGCCTTCGTCCAGGACCAGCATCTGGTCGACAAGGGTCTGGCCAACTACTGGGGCTACAACTCCATCGGCTTCTTCGCCCCGGAACCGCGCTATGCGGCGTCGGGCAACGCCATCAAGGAATTCAAGGAGATGGTCGCCCATCTCCACAATGCCGGGCTGGAGGTGATCCTCGACGTCGTCTACAACCACACCGCCGAGGGCAACGAGCGCGGGCCGACCCTGTCCTTCAAGGGCATCGACAACGCCTCCTACTACCGCCTGATCCCGGACCAGCAGCGCTACTACATCAACGAGACGGGAACCGGAAACACCGTCAACCTCAGCCACCCGCGCGTCCTGCAGATGGTCACCGACAGCCTGCGCTATTGGGCGACGGAGATGCATGTCGACGGCTTCCGCTTCGACCTCGCCACCATTCTGGGGCGCGAACCCTACGGCTTCGACGAGGGCGGCGGCTTCCTCGACAGCTGCCTGCAGGACCCGATCCTCAACAGTGTCAAGCTGATCGCCGAGCCGTGGGATTGCGGCCCCGGCGGCTATCAGGTCGGCAACTTCCCGCCTGGCTGGGCGGAGTGGAACGACCGCTACCGCGACACCGTCCGCGCTTTCTGGAAGGGCGACGAAGGCAAGCTGCCGGAGGTGGCGCCGCGGCTCTGCGGCTCGGCCGACCTGTTCAACAAGCGCGGGCGCAAGCCGTGGGCCAGCGTGAACTTCATCACCGCCCATGACGGCTACACGCTGAACGACCTCGTTTCCTACAACGACAAGCACAACGAGGCGAACGGCGAGGGCAACAACGACGGCCATTCCCACAACCTGTCCTGGAACCATGGGGTGGAGGGGCCGACCGACGATCCGGAGATCAAGTCGCTGCGCGAACGGCAGAAGCGCAACATGCTGGCGACGCTGCTGCTGTCGCAGGGCTCGCCGATGCTGCTGGCCGGCGACGAGTTCGGCAACACCCAGCACGGCAACAACAACGCCTATTGCCAGGACAACGAGACGGCGTGGCTGAACTGGGACGGTATCGACGAGGACGACCAGTCGCTGATCGAGTTCGTCCGCCGCGTCGTTGCGGTTCGTCAGTCCTTCCCCATGCTGCGCCGCGGCCGATTCCTGTCCGGCGAATACAATGCCGAGTTCGACGTGAAGGACGTCACCTGGCTGACCCCCGCCGGCGACGAGATGGACGAGAGCCATTGGCACGACGGCAACGCCCGTTGCCTGGGCATGCTGCTGGACGGCCGCGGGCAGGCCAGCGGCATCAAGCGCCCGGCGATGGACTCCACCCTGCTGCTGGTCATCAACGCCCACCATGACGTGGTGGAGTTCACGCTTCCGGAGGTGACCGGCGGCAGCGTCTGGCGCTGTCTGGTCGACACCAACCTGACCGACCCCGACGAGGTGCCGCGCGTCAATGCCGGCGAGGGCTACATCGTCACCGGCCGGTCGCTGCTGCTGCTGGCTCTGGAACCGGAAGGGAAGACCTCCTTCGCGCTTCGCCGCGCCGCCCGTGCGCTGCGCAGCGTCGCCGAAAGCCCGACCACGGTGACCTCTTATGGCGAGGAGAGCAGCGAGGAGGAGAAGCCGGCCGAGCCGGTGGAGGCGAAGGAACCGGTGAAGGCCGAAGCGGTGGCAGACACTGCGCCGGTGAAAACGGAAGCGCCTGCGAAGAAGCCCACCTGACCCGACGCCACATCTCCCTCTCCCGTCCCGGGAGAGGGAAGGGGCCCAAGCGAAGCTTGGGAAGGGTGAGGGGTGGTGCAAGGAACCATGCGCTTCCGGTTCCTTGAATCACCCCTCACCCTCCCGCCTTCGGCGGGTCCCTCCCTCTCCCGGGGCGGGAGAGGGCATTCAGGATCCCCCGCCATGAAGCTCTTCGAATGCCAGAACTGCCATCAGCCGCTCTATTTCGAGAACACGCTGTGCGAGCGCTGCGGGCACCGGCTCGGCTATCTGCCGGATACGGGGACCCTGTCGGCGCTCGACCCCACCGACCATGATGGGGCGTGGAGCGCGCTCGCCACCCCCGAACGGCTCTACAAGTTCTGTGCGAATGCCGAGTTGGACGCCTGCAACTGGATGCTGCCGGCCGACTCCGCCGACACCCACTGTGCCGCCTGCCGGCACAACCGCACCATTCCCGACCTGTCCGACGCCGACAACCTGACGCGCTGGCGCAAGCTGGAACTGGCGAAGCACCACCTGTTCTATACCCTGACCAACCTGAAGCTGCCCCTGCAGACCCGCACCGAGAATCCGGAGGAGGGGCTTGCCTTCGATTTCCTGTCCGACACGGTCGGCCCCGACGGCACGGTGACGCCGGTGCTGACCGGCCATGCCAACGGCCTGATCACCATCAACGTCGCCGAGGCCGACGACGCCGAGCGCGAGAAGCGCCGCACCGAGATGGGGGAACCCTACCGCACGCTGCTCGGCCATTTCCGCCACGAGATCGGCCATTACATCTGGGACCGTCTGGTGCGCGACGACCCCGCGCTGCTGGAGCGTTTCCGCGCCCTGTTCGGGGATGAGCGGCAGGATTACGGCGAGGCGCTGAAGCGGCACTATGCCGAGGGCGCGCCGGCCGACTGGCAGGCGAACTTCGTCAGCACCTATGCCACCGCCCACCCGTGGGAGGATTTCGCCGAGACCTGGGCGCATTACCTGCACATCGTCGACACGCTGGAAACCGCCCGCGCCTTCGGCCTGCGGGTGCGTCCACGCATCACCGAAGGGGCGGAACTGGAGGCGGAGGTCGACTTCAACCCCCACAAGGCCCGGCGGATCGAGGATCTGATCGACCCCTGGCTGCCGCTGACCTACGCGGTGAACAGCCTGAACCGCAGCATGGGCCAGCCGGATCTCTACCCCTTCATCCTGTCCGCGTCTGTGATCGAAAAGCTGGGCTTCATGAACGGGATGGTACGGGGGTTGTAGCGTGATGCCCCCCTCCCAACTCTACCCCTCCGCCCCCACCACCGCCCTCACCCACCGCACCGCGCCGGTGCGGCCGTCGCGCTTGGCCTTGTAGAGCGCCGCGGCGGCATGGCGCATCACCGTCGCCATGTCGCTGTCGTCCTCCGGCCAGGAGGCGATGCCGATGGAACAGCCGACGCGGACCATCTCGCCGTTGAACGACACCGGCTCGTTGACCGCTGCGATGATGCGCGCGGCCAGTTCCTCCGTATCCGGAGCCGGGCGGCCGGCGCGGCGGGGAAGCACGGCGGCGAACTCGTCGCCGCCCAGTCGCGCGACCACGTCGTCGTCGCGGAAGATGCTGGCCAGCCGGCCGCCGATCTGGCGCAGCACGGCGTCGCCGGCATCGTGGCCCAGCCGGTCGTTGACCGGCTTGAAGCCGTCCAGGTCGATGTACATCACCGTTGCCGATCCGCCGCCGCCGCCGGTCGACGCCTCGACATATTGTTCGAAATAGCGCCGGTTGGGCAGCGCGGTCAGCCGGTCCTCGTAGGCGATATCCTCCAGCCGCATCAGGGCGGCGTCCTTGTTGGTCAGGCTGTCCACCATCTCCCGCAGCGCCACCGACAGCCGGCGGATTTCCGCTGCGCCGCCGACCTCGGGGATCGCCACGCCACGCTCGCCCTTGCCGATGCGCTCGGCAGCGCCGGCGATGGCGCCCAGCGGGCGCGCGATGCGTCCGGCGGCGAACCAGCCGATCACGCTGAAGGTCAGGGCAAGCATCGCGCCGGAGCCGATGATCGTCATCCGCAGGCGGTTGGTCTCGGCGAAGACGATGTCGGCCGGCTGGCGGGCGACAACGGTCCAGCCCAACCCGGCGTAATCGTGCAGTCCCTTGCCGTGGGCCACGCCGGTGACGTAGGTCACGCCGTCGGGCCAGACCCCGCTGCTCCAGCCGTCATGCAGCTTGGCGGTCACCGCCGGCACCGGCAGCGGCTTGCCGACCGCCGAATCGGGACCGATCAGAACCGTGCCGTCGGCCGACAGAATATAGAGCGTCAGCCCCTTGCGGTCCGACAAGGGCTCGATCAGCTGCCGGATCGAGGCGTGGGCCCACTCCCAGCTGTAATGGGCGGCCAGCACGCCGACCACGGTGCCGTCCGCCTTTTGCAGCGGGGCGGACACATCGACGAATTTCGGCGTTTCGCCCACGAGGTAAGGCACCTTGCCGCGCAGGGCCACCGCCTCGTGCACGTCGCCGACGAACAGGCCCTTCATGCCTTCCTGATGGACCGGCCGGCTGGAGATGTCCGCCCCCAGCAGCAGCCCGTTGGCGGCGGCCACCACCCGGCCTTCCGCGTTGGTCATGCCGATCCAGGCGATGGTCGGATCGCGGCGCTTCAGCTCGTCGATGGTCGATTGCGCCACCGCCGGGTCCTTCAGCGCATCGATCCGCGACAGCGCGGCAATCTGGTTGGCACGCGCCCACATGGTCAGATCGAGCTGCCGGGCGAGCGACTGCGCCAGCCCGGTCATCGAATTGCCGATCTCCTTCGCCAGCGCGTCGGCGGCGCCGTTGCCGACGACCAGCCCCTTCACCAGCGTCGACCCGAGCAGCAGCACCGCCAGGGTGACGGCCACCGTCACCTGCAGGCCGATGGCCCGGCGCGGAACACGGACGGTGCCGGCTTGGCGTCCGGCAGTCCTGCCGCTTGCCTGTCCAAGGGACGACATCGTGGCGAGATCCTTATCAAACGAACCCGGACAAGCCGGATGGGGGACGGTCGGTGCAGACACTGTATCATCCCAGCCCTTTATAAAGGGTCAAGCGGAACCTTAACG
>NZ_CAMLJP010000126.1 GCF_946480385.1 uncultured Azospirillum sp. | reverse complement strand
CCGATGGGGGTGAGGAAGTCGCAGCCGGCGCCGATCGCCACCGCCATCAGGAAGGCGTCGGGCCGGAGCCCCAGATGGGTGGCGAGGCTGGCGCCGATCGGCGCCATCACCAGCACGGTCGCGGCGTTGTTCAGGAAGGGCGTCACCGCCATCGCCGCCACCATGATCATGGCGAGCGAGCCGATGGGCGGCAGCCCCTGCGACGCCTCCGACAGGAAGCCGGCGATCAGCTCGGTCCCGCCGGTGGTGCGCAAGGTCTCGCTGACCGGGATCAGCGATCCCAGCAGCACCAGGATCGGCCATTCGATGGCCTCATAGGCCTCGCGCAGGCTGACCACCTTCAGCGCGGTCATCGCCACCGCCGCCCCGAAGAAGCCGATGGCGACCGGAACCATCCCGGTGGCGACCAGGATCACGGTCAGGCCCAGCACCGCCACCGCCGCCGCCCGCTTCGGCGTGCGGCCGATGCCGAGATTGCGTTCGGCCAGCGGCAGGCAGCCCAGCTCGGCCAGCGTGTCGGCCACGGCGGCCTGACGGCATTGCAGCACCACCAGATCGCCCGACTGCAGGCGGACGCGGCGCAGGCGCTGGCGGATCGGACGGCCGCGCCGGCTGATCGCCAGCAGGTTGGCGCCGAATCGCTCGCGCAGGTTCACCTCCTCGATGCTGTGGCCGATCATGGCGGAGCGCTGCTCCACCACCGCCTCGACCACGGCGATGTCGTCCTTCTGCTCGACCTCCTCCTGGTCCTTGTCGTGCATCATGCGCAGGCCGGCGCGCTTGACCAGTTCGGCCAGCGCCGTGGTGTCGCCCTCCAGCACCAGGATGTCGCCGGCGAACAGCACCCAATGGCCGGACGGGACATAACGGCGGTAGTTCTCGCGCACGATGGCGGCGACGGTCACCTCGTTCTCGCCGAAATGCTCCAGCTCCGCCACGGTGCGGCCGACGAACTGCGACCCGGCGGGCAGCCGAGCCTCCGCCGTATAGTCGTCGATGTTGAAGGCGGGACCCGCCCCGGCCGCCCTGCCCTTCGGCAGCAGCCGGTAGCCGACCGACAGGAAGGCGACGCCGAACACCGCGATCACCAGCCCTACGGGAGTGAAATCGAACATGTGGAAGGGCTGGCCCGTCATCTCCACCCGGACGCGCGAGACGATGATGTTGGGCGACGTGCCGACCAGCGTCATCAGACCGCCCAGCAGCGAACCGAAAGCCATCGGCATCAGCAGCAACGACACCGGCGTGCCGCTGCGCCGCGCCACCTGCAGGGCGATGGGCATGAAGATGGCCAGCGCCCCGATATTCTTGACGATGGCCGACAGCATGGTCACCGCGCCGGCCAGAACCGCCACCTGGGTCCAGACGCTGGTCATGCGCGTGGTCAGCGGGCGCATCGCCGCCTCCACCACGCCCGAGCGGCCGACGGCGGCGCTGACCACCAGGGCCGAGCCGACGATGATGACGATGTCGTCGGAGAAGCCCTGGAAGGCCTCCTTCGCCGGCACGATGCCAGCCGCGACCGAGGTCAGCAGCGCCAGCATGCCGACGAGGTCATAGCGCAGCCGGTCCCAGATCAGCAGCGCGATCACCGCGCCGATGATTCCGAAAGAGAGCATCTGGTCGATGGTCATGGGCAGGGACGGCGTCCTTCCTGGCCTGTACGGTGGCCGGATCGGACAGGATGGATGCGGATGGGCGTCCGGTCAGCGCGCCGATCCCGACGCCTTCCCTTCCCCGCGGCCATTGCCCGACTTGCCGGATGCCTGTCCCCCCTTTTCGGGAGAGCGGGCATCCCGCACCAGCCGGCCACACTGTGGCTGCTCATCACTGCCTGGGTCAAGGAAGGGAAGCACGCTGGCCAGCGGCGTCAGCAGCACGCCCAGCGCCACCGCCGCCGCACCGCGCGCCGCCGACTCGGTGGGATCGACGCCGATGTCGGGGTTGCCCAGCGTCCCGCCGACCAAGACCGGGACATGGGTGGCGAAGACCTGCGGCGATTTGGCGTCGCCGACGATTCGCAGGTCCAGCGCCTCGTTGCGCAGGCTGATCCGCCCCTTGCCGGTGACCAGCGTTTCCGGTGTGTCGAGCACCAGCGCCTGGACCTGGGCGATGCCGTTCTCCACCGACATGTTGCCGACCAGGCAGTTGAAGGGCATCGGCTTCGAACCGGAAATGGCGACGCCCAGCGTCTCCAGGATGTTGGTCTTCAGCCCCTTGACCGCGAGGCTGGTGACCCGGCCGCCGTCCACCGCGACGCCGATCTTGCCGTCGGAGGTCGCCAGCAGGTCCGCCACCGTCTTGCCGGTGCCGGCAAGCTGGATGCGACCGGCCACCGTGCCGCCGATCTGCCCGGCCAGCGCGGTCTCGCTGAAGAAGGTCGACAGCTTCATGGCGCGGATGTCGAGGTTGGTGCGCATCGCCGGCACCTTGCGGCTGCCGTCCACCTCCACCGTTCCGGCGATCCGCCCGCCGCCGATTCCCAGCGACAGCGGATCGAAGCGAAGGTCGCCGGCATTCACCCGCACCCGCATGTCGAGATCGTCGAGCGGCGCGAAGGGCGCCTCGACCCGCTTGCCGCGCAGGCGGACGTCCATGTCGGTGTTGCGCAGCTTTTCCACCGGAATCGGCGTGGCCGGAATCACCCCGCCCTTGCCGCGGGTCGGGTAATCGTCGGTGCCGCGGGGAGAGGCGCCGACCAGACCGGCGAGATCCTGCGCCGCCAGCCGCTTGGAGGTGAAGTCGGCCTTCACCAGCGGGCGCTCGCCACCGGTCTTGACCGACAGGTCGCCGGACAGGTCGCTTTCGCCGACCTTGCCCGTCATGTCGCGGAAGGCCCAGAGGTCTCCCTCGCGCGACAGATGGCCCTCGATGGAATAGGGCCGGGTCTTCGGCGTCGGAATGCCGACGATGGGGAAGATCTCCGCCATGTCGGGGCCGCTGAGCGCAACGGAAAGGTCGACGCCCTGCATCTTCACCGGTTCGCCGATGGAGCCTTCGATGTGTCCCTTGGTCTTGCCGACCGCCGCGTCGATCTTCAGCGGATAGGGCTTGGGATCGTCGCGCAGATACAACAGCGAGCCGCCGGTCGCCGCCAGGGTGAAGGGCTTGCCGGCGAAGCTGCCCTTGCCCTTCAGTTCCACCGTATCGTCGTCGTTGCCGCCGGTCGCGGTGTTGATGGTGTTGTCGATGTCGATGTCGCTGGTGGGGTCGCGATAGCGAATCCGCCCGTCGGCGATCACCAGCCGCTCGATCACCGGGATGTCGCCGCGCTTGTCGGGGGTCGCGGCCTCCTTCGCCACCTCCTTCTCCGCGTTGGGCGGGCCGAAGTTCCAGTTGGCCTCGCCCTTCCCGTTCTTTTCCAGGATCAGCTTCGGTCCCTGGAACTTCAGCTCCGGCAGTTCCCAGTCGCCGCGCAGCAGCGGCCAGGGGCGCAGCGTGGCGTCGAGCACCTTGATCTCCGCCATGGTCTTGTCCTGCGCCCAGTCGGCGTTGGCGACGCGCAGCCCTTCCAGATGGATGCGGATCGGGTTGCCGAGATGGACACGCAAATCGCCGTCGATGGAGACCTCCCGGTTCAACGCCGACGAGGCATGGCGCGCGACGAAGCCGCGGGCATCGTTCCAGTCGAACAGCAGCACCACCGCGCCGACCGCGACGACGACGAGGCCGAGCAGCCCGTAGCCGATCCATTTGAATACCGATCCCGCCCCCGCCGCCATGCCGCCAACCCTCCGCGCACCGTCCATGACCCCGTCAACGGATGAGGGGGCGGATCGGTGGAGGCCGGAGGCGGGGGGTACCACAAGAGATCCGGGCATATGCCCGAAGGTTATATATTTCCATTGGCACTTATATTGGATTTAACGCAAAATTCAGCATCGTAGCGCCGTAATCACCCGATCATCCGGTTCCACAATTTCCAGCATCCACGGCCGCAGACACGATGCGTTCCCTGACCAATTTCGCCCCGTCCACCTTCGAGGAACGCGGTGCCGCGGTGGCCTTCACCACGCCGGTCCTGGCCCAGACCCGCGTGCGCAAGGACAGCCGCGACCAGCTGGAGGTGCTGGTGCCCAACCTGTCGGAAGGGCGCGGCGTCTATGTGGTGCCGTGGAAGTCGCTGCCGCTGGCCTTCCCGATGACGGTGCATGACCGGATGCTGCACGAGCTGATCGCCAAGGCCGAGGGCTGTTCGCCCGACGACATCCGCAAGGCGGTGCTGGAGGCGGCGCGCTGCGGGCTGGCCGGCGGCGGGGCGGTGGCGGCGGCCGAGGCGGCGCTGAGCGACGACGAGGAGCAGCGCCTGCTCATCAACTATCAGCTGATCGTCGAGGCGCTGAAGGCGGTCGGGCTGGAATCGACGGAGATCCTGCGGGTCGGCCTGACCTCCGCCGAGGGACAGAAGCTGACACGCGACCTGATGATGAAGGCGGCGCAGCGTCTGGCGCTGGAGCCGACCGAGCTGTATGGCCGCATCGCCGAGCTGGCGGTGCTGATGGAGTCGATCGGGCTGGCCAGCTCGCCCAAGCCGGCGCGGCTGCGGCGGCTGATGCGCGACCTGCAGGGCTTCCGCGACAGCATGACCGACTGGGCGACCGACAACGTTTCGGAAGCGGCCCCCATCGGCGGCTTCTGCGCCGAGGTGGCGGAACACACGGTCAACCATGCCCGCAACGTCATCGGCCAGCTCGATCAGGCGATGGCGTCGTTCGAGACCCTGCTGCGCCAGTGGGAGACCAAGCGGACGCTGATCCGCAAGGCGTCGAGCCGGCTGTCCTGGCTGCTCGACGGCTGGGAATACCTGATCCTGCTGTGGAGCGACGCGCAGACCCAGGACCGCCACAGCCAGGACATGGCCGTCCACGACATCTTCCGCGTCATCCCCCTGCTGCCGAAGGACGAGGGCCGCGCCGACCAGTCGATGATGGCGGACAAGCTGATCAGCAGCCACAAGCGCTCCGTGCGCGCCTATGTCGACTGGCGCAGCGGCCAGCTGGACGTCGATCTGGTCATGCGGATCGAGACGATCAAAGGGAAGGCCGCCTGACCATGGAGATGAGGGATCTGGTCGCGCTGGGCGACAAGCTGATGGACATCGACGAGGCCAAGTTCCGCCAGGTGGTCGGCCTGCTGGAACAGATGAACGACCATCCCGACATCCAGCGCACCATCGCCGTCATCCGCCCGCGGCTGGTGGAGTTGCGGCTGAGCCGCCGCCCGACCCTGAAGCGCCTGTTCTGCGACCCGTTCGAGGATCTGTTCGAAGCGCTGGGCAAGGCCGATCCGGTGCCGCTGAGCGTGATCGAGCGGTCGCTGATGAACAGCCTGTGGCCGCTGGTGGAGGCGGAGATCGGCAAGGACAGGCTGCGCGCCTACCGCCCCGCCCTGCAGGAGGGGCCGGAGCGCAAGGTGCTGTGCGAGGCGTTCTGGACGGACTGCGCGGCCGCGGTGGCGAAGATCGCCGAAGGGGCGGTGGCCGGGCATTTCAACGAGCCGCTGGACCTGCGGATGAATCCCAGCCGGACGCGGGCGCTGGCTGACATCGCCGTCATCCTGTCCATCGCGCCCGAAGTGGCGGAGCTGAAGGCGGCGCTGTCGCCCAAGCCGGTGCCGAAGCTGCACGCCGACCATATCGAGGCGATCCAGACCATCGGCCGGCGGCTGTCCCGCGTCCGGCCGGACGCGCTGAAGATCTTCGTGCTGTTGGCCGCGTCGCGGCTGACCAACCCGTCGGCGCTGCTGAGCGGGCTGTGGGACATGGATCTGGGGCAGAAGTCGGCCGACCGCGCCGCGCTGTTCATGTCGCTGAGCGGCACGGTCGTCGCCCAGATCGAGGACCGCTCGCGGGCCGGGCAGACCGCGGGGAATGCGGACCGCATGGCGGTGGCCGATCTGGCGCTCGACCTCGTCGCCACCCTGGACGCCACCCGCGCGGCGATGGAGCAGAGCCGCAACAAGGAGTTCGACCAGCGGCTGAAACAGGTCCGCAACTCCGTCCACGCCATGGTGAAGACCCAGGTGCTGCAGGATGCCGACGCCGGCATCGTCTCGGCCATCGGCGCGCTGGACGGCGGCGGCGACGGCCGCGAGGGACGGGCGCAACTGGCCCAGGCCGAGAACCACGCGCGGGCGCTGCGCAAATGCGCGACCATCGCCGATTCGCTGGGGCTGCGCGGCGAGCTAAGGGAGATGACGCAGAAGACCACCGCCTCGCTGACCGAACGGGCGCAGAAGGAGCTGGCCGGCCCCGCCGGCAACGCCCGCACCGGCTATACCGCCATCCGCATGATCGAGCTGATTGCCGGACCGGCGGAAGCGAATAAGATCATGGACGGGATCATGAACGGTGGCCGGCGGTGAGCGTGCCGGCGCCTTCCGGTTCGGGGAGTTGGGTGATGGGATCGGGATACACCGGGTGGGAACTGCCGGCCGACGAGCGCGGCCGCCTGCTGGCCCTGGTTCCGCCGCGCTATGAACGGCTGGTGGCCCACCATGTCACGCTGCAGCTCGGCGCCGGCCCCCAGGACCCGCTGCCCACCGCCACGCTGGCCGAGGTGATCGGCTGCGCCGACGACGGCGAGGGGGTGCAGACGCTGGTCGTCGCCATCGACGGCACCAGCGACCGGCCGGACGGCTCCACCTACCACATCACATGGTCGCTGGCGGACGGCCGCCGGGCGGTGGAGTCCAACGACGTCATCCGCGACTATGGCTGGCGTCCGCTGGATCCGCTGACGGTCAGGCTGGTGCCACGCTTCTTCGGGGGATGAGGGGCCGCCTCACGGCACTTCCGTCACCCCTTCGGCCACCACGCCACGCTTCACACGCTGTTCGCGATAGACGATGAACAGGCCGCTGCCGATGATCAGCGCCGCCCCGACCCCTATGCGGACGGTCGGCGCGGTGCCCCAGACGGCGAGGTCGAGCACCACCGCCCACAGGATCGACACATACTGGAACGGCACCACCACCGCCGCCGGGCTGAGCTGCAGCGAGCGGTTCATCATGGCGTGGCCGGCCAGCGCCGAGACGCCCAGCAGCCCCAGCAGGAAGAAGCCGAGCCAGCCCGGCGCCTGCCACGACCAGGGCAGCGCCGCCCCGCCGATCAGGATGCCGCCGACCATCTGGTTGCCGACCAGCGTCAGGCTGGAGGAGGAGCGCAGGACGCGGGTGGAGATCACGCCGCTGGAAAAAATGAAGGCACCGATCAGCGCCACCAACGACGGCAGCAGGTCGAACCGGCCGGTCGGGTTCAGCACGATGACGACGCCGACGAAGCCGACCAGAACCGCCACCCAGCGGCGCCAGCCGACGCTTTCCCGCAGGACCAGCACCGACAGGGCGGTGACGATCAGCGGCGCCGACATGTAGATGGTCATCACGTCGGCCAAGGGCAGATAGCCGACCGCCCAGTAGAAACAGGCGACGTCCACCGTCATCAGGACGACGCGCAGGATGTGCAGCGGCAGCCGGTCGACGGCGAAGACCGCGGCGATCCCCTCGCGCCAGATCATCGGCGCCAGCACCGCCAGCCCGAACAGGCTGCGCACGGCGATCAGCATGGCGACCGGATGGTCGGCCACCAGCCATTTGCCGAGCGCGTCGTTCAGCGTGAACAGCGTCATGCCGCCCAGCATCATCAGGATGCCGAGACGGGTGTCGGTCGCGGGGGCCGCGGTCATAGAGGGGTCCGGGGTTGGTTTGAGAGCGTGATCCGCAGGAGCAGGCGAGACCTGCCGGGGGAGCGATATTGCTGGAATGGCGGACGAACGCAACCCTCGCCCGGAGCGCGGGAGCGATGCGAAAACTCTATCCGCCCAATCCCATCTGCCCGCGGGACCGGAGCGGTCAGCGGAAGGGCTCGGCCAGAACGGGCAGCCGGTTCGTCGCCTTCATCTCGCGCAGGGACAGGTTGGAGCGGATGCTGGCGACGCCCGGCAGCTTGCGCAGCACCGTATCGACGAACCTGCTGTAATCGTCGAGATCCCGCGCGACGACGATCAGCAGAAAATCCGCCTCCCCGGTGGTGTTGTGGCAGCCCAGCACATAGGGGCAGGCCTGGATGACCGCCTCGAACGCCGCGGTCACCTCCTCGCCATGCTGCGTGCAGACGATCTGCACGAAGGCCATCACCCCGAAGCCCAGCTTCCGACGGTCGAGCACCGCCTGATAGCCCTTGATGACCCTGCTGTCCTCCAGCCGCTTCTGGCGGCGCCAGCAGGACGCCTCGCTCAGCGCCAGCTGCTCGGCGAGCTTGGCGTTGGACAGACGGCCATCCTGCTGCAGCCGGTCCGCGATCGCGGCATCTATTTTATCGAGCGCGTTCATTCCGGCGGATTCCTTCAGGAAGGCAGGGATTTCCGAAAGACTCCTTCATATCCTTGGAACGCCGCGTCTTCAATTGAAAGGCAATTTCAGCGGCTTCGCCGTAGAATGCCGGGAAAATCCAGCAGGAGAATCCCGATGAAAGCGGTGGTCTACGAGGCGTTTTCCGCACCGCCCCAAATCATGACCGTGCCGGATCCGACGCCGGAGCCGCATGGCGTCGTCGTCAAGGTGATGGCGACCGGGGTTTGCCGCAGCGACTGGCATGGCTGGGTCGGCCATGACACCGACATCCAGCTTCCGCATGTGCCCGGCCATGAGTTGGCCGGCATCGTCGAGGCGGTCGGCAAGGACGTGACCAAATGGAAGGTCGGCGACCGGGTGACGGTCCCGTTCGTCGGCGGCTGCGGCAGCTGCCCCGAATGCCATTCCGGCAATCATCAGGTCTGCGACCGGCAGTTCCAGCCCGGCTTCACCCATTGGGGCTCGTTTGCCCAGTATGTCGGCCTGCATCAGGCGGACATCAATCTGGTGCGGTTGCCGGAGACGATGGACTTCACCACCGCCGCCAGCCTCGGCTGCCGCTTCGTGACCTCGTTCCGCGCCGTCATCGACCAGGGCAAGGCGTCCGCCGGCCAATGGGTGGCGGTTCACGGCTGCGGCGGCGTCGGCCTGTCGGCGATCATGATCGCCAATGCCGTGGGTGCCAATGTCGTTGCCATCGACATCGCGGAAGACAAGCTCGCCCTCGCCCGTGCGCTCGGCGCGGTCGCGACGGTGAACGCGTCGGAGGTCGGGGAGGTCGCCGAAGCGGTCATCGAGATCACGCGCGGCGGCGCCCATGTCTCGCTCGACGCGCTGGGCCACCCCACCACCTGCTTCAATTCGATCAGCAACCTGCGCAAGCGGGGCAAGCATGTGCAGGTCGGCCTGATGCTGGCCGAGAACAGCACCCCAGCCATTCCGATGAGCCGCGTCATCGCCCAGGAGCTGGAAATCCTCGGCAGCCACGGCATGCAGGCTTATCGCTATGACGGGATGATGGAGATGATGCGGTCGGGCAAGCTGGCGCCGGAAAAGCTGATCGGCAGGACGATCACTCTTGAGCAGTCCATCGACGCACTGATGAATATGGACAGGTTCGAGGGCACCGGGGTGACGGTGGTGACCGAGTTCTAATGATGGGGCCGGAAAGTCGGCGCTTTCCGGCTCCCCACTCCTACGATCAGATCACGCCCTTCTCGCGCAGGGCCGCGATGTCGGCCTCGCTCAGGCCGAGGGACTCCGCCAGCACCGTGTCGGTGTGCTGGCCCAGCGTCGGCGGGGCGGTGTCGTGGACCAGCGGGGTGCCGCTGTAGCGGATCGGGCTCGCCACCGTCGGCACGCTGCCCTGGGTCGGGTGCGGCAGGTCCTGGTGGATGTTGCGGGCCTTCACCTGCGGGTCCTCGAAGACCGCGGTCAGGTCGTTGATCGGGCCGCAGGGCACGCCGACCTCTTCCAGCGCGCTCAGCCAGTCATGGCTGTCGCGGGTGCGGATCAGCTCTTCCAGCAGCGCCACCAGCTCCTTGCGGTTGGCGACGCGGGCCGGGTTGGTGGCGTAACGCTCGTCCTTCGCCAGATCGGGACGGCCGGCGACCGTGCAGAACTTGGCGAACTGGCCGTCGTTACCGACCGCCAGGATGATGTAGCCGTCGCGGGTGGCGAAGGCCTGATAGGGCACGATGTTGGGATGGGCGTTGCCGAGCCGCTGCGGCGCCTTGCCGCCGACCAGACAGTTCATCGCCTGATTGGCCAGCACCGCCACCTGCACGTCGAGCAATGCCAAGTCGACCTGCTGCCCCTCGCCGGTGCGGTCGCGGTGGGCCAGAGCGCCCATGATGCCGATGGTGGCATAGAGGCCGGTGAAGATGTCGGTCACCGCGACGCCGACCTTGACCGGACCACCGCCCGGCTCTCCGTCCGGCTGGCCGGTGATGCTCATCAGCCCGCCCATGCCCTGGATCATGAAATCGTAGCCGGCGCGGTTGCGGTACGGCCCGGTCTGGCCGAAGCCGGTGATCGAGCAGTAGACCAGCCGCGGGTTGACCGCCTTCAGGCTGTCATAGTCGAGGCCGTATTTGACCAGCCCGCCGACCTTGAAATTCTCGATGACGACATCGGCCTGGGCGGCGAGCTTGCGGACAAGCTCCTGACCCTCCGGCCGTTCGAAGTCGATGGTGATGGAGCGCTTGCCGCGGTTGGTCGACAGGAAATAGGCCGACTGGTCGCCGGCCCAGGGCGGACCCCAGGCACGGGTGTCGTCGCCGGCACCCGGCCGTTCCACCTTGATCACGTCGGCGCCGAGATCGGCCAGCGTCTGCGCCGACCACGGCCCGGCCAGCACGCGCGACAGCTCCAGCACCCGGATGTGCGACAAGGGTCCGGCCAAGGTGTGTTCCTCCTGTGATTCTTATAGCCCTCACCCTTCCCAAGCTTCGCTTGGGACCCTTCCCTCTCCTGGGGCGGGAGAGGGAGAGTCTGGTTACGCCGACACCAGTTCTTCCAGGGAACGCTCGATGATGTCCAGGCCTTCGTCGACCAGGGCATCCGAGGCGGTCAGCGGGACCAGGACGCGGATGACGTTGGCGTAGGTGCCGCAGGACAGCAGGATCAGGCCCTTTTCCGCCGCCTTGGCGACCAGCGCCTTGGTCAGGTCGGCCGCCGGCTCCTTGGTCTCGCGGTCGGTCACCAGTTCCATGGCGACCATGGCGCCCAGGTTGCGGACGTCGCCGATCACCGACAGGCTGTTGCGCTGGGCCATGGTGCGGAAGCGGCCGGCAATGCGCTCACCAAGCTTCTCGGCGCGCTCGATCAGCTTCTCTTCCTCGATGACGTCGATGACGGCCAGCGCGGCGGTGGTCGCCAGCGGGCTGCCGGCATAGGTGCCGCCGAGGCCGCCCGGAACCGGGGCGTCCATCAGCGCCGCCTTGCCAGTCAGCGCCGACAGCGGGAAGCCACCGGCGAGGCTCTTCGCCATGGTGACGAGGTCCGGCTCAATCCCGGCATGCTCGACGGCGAACATCTTGCCGGTGCGGGCGAAGCCGGTCTGGATCTCGTCGACGATCATGACGATGCCGTGCTTGTCGCAGACCGCGCGCAGGGCCTGGAGGAAGGACGGGCTGGCGATGTTGAAGCCGCCCTCGCCCTGCACCGGCTCGATGATGATCGCGGCGACGCGGCCCGGATCGACGTCGGACTTGAACAGGGTGTCCAGCGCCTTCAGGCTCTCCGCCTCACTGATGCCGCGATAGGCGTTGGGGAACGGCACATGGTAGATGTCGGCCGGGAAGGGACCGAAGCCGACCTTGTAGGGCACGACCTTGCCGGTCAGGCCCATGGTCAGCAGCGTGCGGCCGTGGAAGCCGCCGGAGAAGGCGACGACGGCGGCGCGGCCGGTGGCGGCGCGGGCGACCTTCACGGCGTTCTCCACCGCCTCGGCGCCGGTGGTGAAGAAGGCGGTCTTCTTCGGGGTCGGGCCGGGGACCAGCGCGTTCAGCTTCTCCGCCAACTCGACGAAGCTGTCATAGGGCGTGACCATCGCGCAGGTGTGGGTGAAGCGCTCCAGCTGCGCCTTCACCGCCTCCATCACCTTCGGGTGGCGGTGGCCGGTGTTCAGCACGGCGATGCCGCCGGCGAAGTCGATGAAGCGCTTGCCCTCGATGTCCCACATCTCGGCGTTTTCAGCACGGTCGATGTAGAAGGGCATGCCGGCGGAAATGCCACGGGAGACGGCGGCCTCGCGACGGGCGACGAAGGACTGGTTGGTGCTCATTTTCGCTTTTCCTTTGTCTTTTCCCTTGGGGGGTCAGGCGCCGAGGCCGACGCAGAGATATTTGACTTCCATGAAATCATCGAGGCCGTACTTGGAGCCTTCGCGACCGATGCCGGACTCCTTGACGCCGCCGAAGGGGGCCACCTCGGTCGAGATGATGCCTTCGTTGATGCCGACGATGCCGTATTCCAGCTTTTCCGCCACGCGCCAGACGCGACCGATGTCGCGGCTGTAGAAATAGGCGGCGAGCCCGAATTCGGTGTCGTTCGCCATGCGGATGGCGTCCTCTTCCGTCTCGAACTTGAACAGCGGCGCGACCGGGCCGAAGATCTCCTCGCGGGCGACGCGCATCTCGGTGGTGATGCCGGTCAGGATCGTCGGCTCGAAGAAGGTGCCGCCCAGCGCGTGGCGCTTGCCGCCGAGCGCCACCTTGGCGCCCTTCTCCAGCGCGTCGCCCATCAGCTCTTCCACCTTGGCGATGGCGTCGGCGTTGATCAGCGGACCCTGGGTGACGCCCGGCTCGGAACCGTCGCCGACCTTCAGCGCCTTGACGGCCTCGGCCAGCTTGGCGGCGAAGGCGTCATAGACGCCGGCCTGCACCAGCAGGCGGTTGGCGCAAACGCAGGTCTGGCCGGCGTTGCGGTACTTCGACGCCATGGCGCCCTTGACCGCCTCGTCCAGGTCGGCGTCGTCGAAGACGATGAAGGGGGCGTTGCCGCCGAGTTCCAGCGACACCTTCTTGACCGTGCTGGCGGCCTGCCGCATCAGCAGCTTGCCGACCTCGGTCGAGCCGGTGAAGCTCACCTTGCGGACGATCGGGCTGTGGGTCAGCTCGTTGCCGATGGCGGCCGGCTCGCGGCCCATCACGATGTTGAAGACGCCGGCCGGCATGCCGGCGCGCTCCGCCAGCTCGGCCAGGGCCAGCGCCGACAGGGGGGTGTCCTCGGCCGGCTTGACCACCACGGTGCAGCCGGCGGCCAGGGCCGGGGCGCATTTGCGGGTGATCATGGCGTTCGGGAAGTTCCACGGCGTGATCGCCGCGACGACGCCGATGGCTTCCTTCAGGACGACGATGCGCTTGTTGGCGGCGAAGGACGGGATGACGTCGCCATAGGCGCGCTTGCCCTCCTCCGCGAACCACTCGATGAAGGAGGCGCCGTAGACGACCTCGCCGCGCGCTTCGGCCAGCGGCTTGCCCTGCTCGGCGGTCATCAGCTGGGCCAGATCCTCCTGCGCTGCGAGGATCAGGTCGTACCAGCGGCGCAGGATGGCCGCGCGCTCCTTGGCGGTCTTGGCCTTCCAGCCCGGCAGGG
Source organism: uncultured Azospirillum sp. (assembly GCF_946480385.1). Next base: position 3,324 of record NZ_CAMLJP010000126.1, on the reverse strand, counting down.
CGGCGTTGGCGGCGTCGATCGCCTCGCGCGTCTCGGCGGCGCCCATGTCGGACACCTCGGCGATGACGGCACCGGTGGCGGGGTTGGTGACCGGGAAGGTCTTCCCGGAATCGGCCGCGCGCCACGCACCGTTCACGTAGCCCTTGGTTCGGAGAAGGCCCTGGTCGTTCAGCGACAGCATGTTCGATCCGCCCTGGATGAGGATTGTGGAACCGTCCGGCCGCGCCCGGCGGAAATCTCCTTGCCAATCAAGGATTTCCTTCGCGGGGGCCTGGACCTTGGACAGAAGCCTACCATGTTTAATAAATTAAACAACCCCTGTTTAACTGTTCATATTCTGATGACGGGGTTGCGCGAATGGGATATTGCCTTAACGGAAGTGGAGCAGGAGTCCGGTGATGGAATTCGACGTCGGCGCAAGGTTGAAGCAGATCCGCGAACAGCATGGACTGTCGCAGCGGGCGCTCGCCCAGCGGGCCGGAGTGACCAACGGCACGATCTCCTTGATCGAGCAAAACCGCAGCAGTCCGTCGGTGTCATCGCTGCGCAAGGTGCTTCAAGGCATCCCGATGACTCTTGCAGAATTCTTCTCCTCCGACGATCTGCCGCCGCCCGAGCAGATTTTCTTCAAGGGCGACGAGCTGATCGAGTTGGCCGACGAGCTGAAGGGCACCGTCGGCCGGGTTTCGTTCCGGCAGGTCGGCGACCTGCGCAGCCGCAACCTGCAAATCCTCCACGAACGCTACGCCCCCGGCGCCGACACCGGCCGCACCATGCTGCAGCACGAATCCGAAGAAGGCGGCATCGTCATCAAGGGACAGATCGAGCTGACGGTGGGTGACCGCAAGCAGCTTCTCGGCCCCGGCGACGCCTACTTCTTCGACAGCCGCGTGCCCCATCGGTTCCGCAACATCGGCGAGGAAGAGTGCGAACTGATCAGCGCCTGCACGCCGCCGTATCTGTGAGGGGCGGGGAGGGTCTCCCCTCCCCCGACCACTCCCCTACCCCACATTCCCCTTCAGCCGCTCGTTGCGCCGGCGCAGAATTTCCAGCGTCGACAGCATGAAGACCGAGATCACCGTCAGCACCACCGCCACCGCGGTGATGGTCGGGCTGATGTTCTCGCGGATGCCGCTGAACATCTCACGCGGCAGGGTGCGCTGCTCGGGTCCGGCGAGGAACAGCACCGTCACCACCTCGTCGAAGCTGGTGGCGAAGGCGAACAGCGCGCCCGACGCCAAACCCGGCAGGATCAGCGGCAGGATCACCTTGCGGAAGGTCAGCAGCGGCGGCGCCCCCAGCGAGGCGGCGGCGCGGGCCAGCGTCATGTCGAAGCTCTGCAAGGTCGCCGACACGGTGATGACGACGAAGGGCGTCGCCAGCGCGGTGTGGACCAGGATCAGGCCGAGATAGTTGCCCGTCAGTCCCAGCGGAGCGAAGAAGAAATAGACGCCGACCGCGGTGATGACCACCGGAACCACCATCGGCGACAGCACGACGGCCAGAACCAGCGGCTTCCACTTGCTCTTCCACTGGGCGAGACCCAGCGAGGCGAGCGTACCCAGCGCCATCGACAGCATCGCCGACGAGATGCCGATGATGAAGCTGTTCTTCAGCGAGTTCATCCAGCGCGCCGAGTTGAGGAATTCCTCGTACCAGCGCAGCGACAGGCCGGGCAGCGGATAGGTCAGGTAGGTGCTGGAGCTGAAGGACAGCGGCACGATCGCCAGGATCGGCGCCATCAGGAAGATGAACACCAGCGTGGAGGCGACGATCGTGGCGATCCAGGCGAAACGCTGGCTGGCAGTTTGGGGGGAATGGTTCGCGCTCAATTCTTCAGACCTCCCGTCGTCTGGCGGCCGAGCGCCAGCTTGCCGTAGACCAGCGCCAGCACCAGCGTGGAGAGCAGCAGAACCGCACCCAGCGCCGAGGCGAGACCCCAGTTGACCGTTTCCGTGGTGTAGAAGGCGATGAAGGACGAAATCATCTGGTCGGCAGCCCCACCGACCAGCGCCGGCGTGATGTAGTAGCCGATGGCCAGGATGAAGACGAGCAGGCAGCCGGCGCCGATGCCGGGGATGGTCTGCGGCAGGTAGATGCGCAGGAAGGCGGTCATCGGCGGCGCGCCGAGCGAGGCGGCGGCCCGCATATAGGCCGGCGAGATGCCGCGCATGACGCTGTAGAGCGGCAGGATCATGAAGGGCAGCAGCACATGGGTCATCGCCATGTAGACGCCGAAGCGGTTGTAGATCAGCCGCAGCGGCTCGTCGATGATGCCCAGCCATTCCAGGGAGCCGTTGACGATGCCCTCGCTCTGCAGGATCACGATCCAGGCGCAGGTGCGCACCAGCAGCGAGGTCCAGAAGGGCAGCAGCACGAAGATCATCAGCAGGTTCGACCGGCCGGTCGGCAGGTTCGCCAGCAGATAGGCCACCGGGAAGCCCAGGATCAGGCAGAGTGCCGTGACGCCGAAACCGATGGTGAAGGTGCGCATGAACACGTCGCGGTAGATCGACTGGTCCGCCGGGGCGTGCACGATGGCGCCGTCGGCGTTGCGGGTCAGGTCGACCGCGGCCAGCAGGTAATAGCTGGTGACCGGGCCGCTCGCGCTCTTGATCGCGGTCCAGCTCTCGCGCTCGCCCCAGGCCGGGTTGAGGGCGATCAGCGTTTCCTTAGCCGTGCCGGGAGCCGGCTGCTCCTTCAGCTTGCGGCCGGTGGCGAGCAGCGTGGTGCGGTAGCCGTTGACGATGTAGTTCAGACGCTTGGCGGCGACGGCCAGCGTGCCGGCGTCATACGCGGCGCGGACGTCGGCGGCGAGCGCGGCGAAGGCGGCCTCGTCGGGCAGGCCCTGGCCGTTCCAATGCTCCAGCGCCGCGACGGTCTGCGGCATCGCCTGCGGCACCTCCCAGTCGTCCACCGACTTCCAGATCATGCCGGCGAGCGGCACGACGAAGGTGAACAGCAGGAAGGCCAGCAGCGGCAGCACCAGGCCCAGCGCACGGAACTGCCGGGCCCGCTCGGCCCGTTTCAATCGACGCTTCAACGGCACGTCGGCGCCGGCAACGAAGGCGGCTGTCATCGGCATTGTCCTGTTGGAAAGACGCTTAGCCTCAAATTCGGGACTATCCCCTCTCCCCCCCGGGGAGAGGGTCAGGGTGAGGGGGACGCATGGCGTCCGGTCACCGAAGGGCGGGAAATGATCCGCCAAAAAACTGAAGTGGGAAGCACCGTCAGGCCCGATGTGTGCCGCTATGCCTCCCCCTCACCCCGACCCTCTCCCCGCTTTCGGCGGACCGGAGGTCCGCCTGTCGCGTCAGCGCAAAC
>NZ_CAMLJP010000125.1 GCF_946480385.1 uncultured Azospirillum sp. | reverse complement strand
CTTCATCTCGTCTGGAGCAGCCACCTTCTCGATGTGACCCCAATCACCCCATCTGACCGCATTTTGGGTTTTCGACTGCCGCTGTGGTGCAGGCCACAGCGGGTGGCAGATGGTTGCGGCAGGATGGGCGTCTCCCCGGCTCCGGCCCTTTTCGCGGAGGAAACGCCCGATGCGCCGCCTTGCCGCCGTCCTGCTTTGCCTGTCCGTTCTCACGGCGATTCCCGCCGCCGTCCGTCCGGCCTCCGCGTTCGAGGTGCAGTCCGGCGGCATTCCGCTGTCGGCCGCCGCGGTTTCCATGCTGGCGAACCGGGCCGGCACCGCGCAGCCTGCCGCAAGCGGTGCCGGTGGTGCCTTTCCGCCCTGGATGGGCGGCGGCCGGACAGAGGCTGCCGGCGCCGGGCTGCCGGGGATGAAGGGTGTCGGCTTGCCGCCGCCCGGCCGGCCAGCAGGTATGGCGGGCGCGGACCGGGCGGCGATGAACGAGCAGCTGTTCGGGATCCGGCGCTGAGCGGCGATGACTGCAATGATGGGGAAGGCGGCCGCATTTCTCCGCCAATTCGGAAGAAGGCGCCGCAGAACCGGCTCGTTTTCAACGGGATGGGATTACCCAAGAATTCGGGGGGACCCTGCTTCCCGGCGGAAGACTAAGATCGAGGTCATCGGACAAAGGGCAATGAAGAACACAGGGGGGACATCATGCTGCGGACTGCCATGATCGCAGTCGGCGCCCTGCTGCTTCTGCCGCTGTTTCTGGCTGGGCAGGGATTGGCCGACCGGGCGAAAGCGCCCGAAGACGCGCGTGCCTACATCCTGTGGCCTCCCAACGGGGCGGTCATCAACGGCGGAAAGCTCTGGGTGCGCATGGGCCTCCAGAACATGGGGGTGGCGCCGGCCGGCGTCAGCCATGCCGACACCGGACACCATCACCTGCTGGTCGACACCGACCTGCAGAACCCGGACGAGCCGATCCCCAACGACAAGCAGCATCTGCATTTCGGCGCCGGCCAGACCGAGGCGCGGCTGGATCTGCCGCCGGGAGTCCACACGCTGCAGATGGTGCTGGGCGACGCCGAGCATGTTCCGCACAACCCGCCGGTGATGTCGGACAAGGTGACCATCACCGTCCGCTGACCGGTCCCATCCGGTTCATGTCCGCCAGGGAGGGCATCATGAAGACAGGATTCCCGAGTACTGCGACCGGTCCCGTACCGCGCGCCGCCCGGACGGCGGTGCTTTGGGCGGCGCTGGCGGTCGCACCGCTGGTCTGCGCGGCGACCCCGGCGGCTGCCGAAGAGGCGTCCGGCGCACAAAGCGCAGGTCACAGTGCCGGCCATGCGGCCGATCAGAACACCACCGCCGCCCCGCAGCGGACGCCCGGCCGCAAGGATGCCTGGCTCTACATTGGCTGGCCCAACAACGGCGAGGTGGTGGGAACGCGGTTCAAGGTGTGGTTCGGGCTGCGCAATTTCGGCGTCGCGCCGGCCGGTGTGCGCAAGGACGGCACCGGGCACCATCACCTGCTGGTCGACACCGACCTGAAGAACTTCGACGAACCGATTCCCAACGACAAGCAGCACCTGCATTTCGGCAAGGGTCAGACCGAAACGGTGCTGGAACTGCCGCCCGGCCGTCACACGCTGCAGCTGGTCCTGGCCGACGCCGACCATGTGCCGCACGACCCGCCGATCATGTCGAAGAAGATCACCATCACGGTCCGGGCCGATCGCGGCCAGCAGCTGTCGGAGCGGTGAAGCTGTCGGAGCGGTAAGCCGGACGCACCAACCCAGAGGAGACAGCGCCGATGAGCATGGTCCGGGTCCTTGGTTCCGTCGCGGTTTCCGCCGGGCTGACGCTGGCGCTGGGCGGCTGCTTCACCTCCGGCGAGATGGCGCGCGTGGTGCAGCAGCCGAAGACCCCGGCGGTCCGCACCATCAGCAGCTTCAGCGAGGCGCTGCGCTGCATGGACAGGCTGCTGTGGACTCACGGAAAGCGCGACATCTACATCACCGCCAACGGCCTGCCCGACGCCACCGGCCGGGTGGCCGGCGGCACCAAGGAGATGCTGATCACCGCCGTCTCCCGCATGTCGGAGACCTCCAACGCCTTCCGCTTCGTCGATTTCGAACCGGCGCTGGACGACGTCAACGCGCTGTACTGGATGATCGGCGTGCAGCCGAACTTCCGCGCGCCGTCCTATTACATCCGCGGCGCCATCACCCAGCTGGACGACAATGTGGTCAGCGAGGCGGCGGGGGCGGGGCTGTCGCTGCCCAAGCTGGACATCGGCGTGTCGGCCGATCAGGTGGTGTCGATGGTCTCGGTCGACCTCAATGTCGGGGAACTGGTGACCCGCCAGATCATCCCCGGCATGTCGGCGTCCAACACGCTGGCGGTGGTGTCGTCGGGGCGCGGGGCGGATGCCGGCGGGGTAATCGGCAAGGCCGGCCTGTCCTTCAACATCTCGCTGAACCGGTCGGAGGGGCTGCACCAGGGCGTGCGCACGCTGGTCGAACTCAGCACCATCGAGGTGCTGGGCAAGCTGACCCGCGTGCCCTACTGGCAATGCCTGGGCATCGACCAGACCAACCCCGCTTTCATGGCGGAGGCGCGCGGCTGGTTCGACGGCATGGCGCCAACGGAGCGCGTCACCTTCACCCAGCGCGCGCTGTCGGCGCAGGGCTATTACGACGGGCCGGTCAACGGGCAGCTCGACCAGCGGACCGCCGAAGCGGTTGGGCGTTTCCAGGCCGACCATGACCTGATCGCCACCGGCCGCATCGATTTCGACCTCTACCAGCGCCTGCTCGCCAAGCCGCCGGGCGAGGGCGGCCAGGGCGGAGCACTGCCGGCCCGGCTGCAGAGTGTCAGCAATGCCGGCGGCGAGGGGTTGCCGCGCGCCCAGCCGTCGCCGGCCCGGCTCGACCTGCTGCTGTCGTCGGACCGCGGGCCGGCACCGCGCTATCGCGCCGGGGAGGCGCTGGTGGTGCGGATGCAGCCGACGGCTGACGGCTTCGTCTATTGCTATTACCGCGATGCCGCCGGCACGGTTTCCCGCATCTTCCCCAACCGCTTCCAGCCCGACGCCTTCGTCGAGGCCGGCCGGCAGGTGGAAATTCCGCCCGGCGTGCAGAAGCCTTTCAACCTGCGCATGGACCGGCCGGGGGCGGAGGAGACAGTGGCCTGCGTGCTGTCCCACGACGAGATCGGCGTGCGCATCCCGGAGGCGTTCAAGAGCGAGGATCTGCAGCCCATTCCCGGCGCCGCCCTGGACGACGTCATCAACGCCTTCGCGACGGCGAAGGGAAGCGACGCCCGCGCCAAGCGGCTGACGGTGAAGGTGCTGCCCGGCTCGCTGGCGCAAGGGGAGTGAGGTCCGGGACAATTCGGAAATGGGGGCCGACTGTTGGCCGGCTCACAGCGCGGGGGAGGCGGTGGCGCTAGAACCAGGGGCAACGCCGTTCCTTCTCCTGCCCATGGAGCCTCAAATGATCAAATCCACTTTGTCCCATGTTGTGGCCGCTACCGTTCTGACCGCCACCCTGCCGATGCTGGCCGTCTGGGCCGGTTCGGCGTCTGCCCAGACGGTGGAAGGCTCCGGCCAGTCGAAGGTGATGATGTTCGACCGGCCGCCCAGCGTGGAGGAACTGCGCGAGGTGGTGGCGCCGGAGCCGAAGATCCGCACCCGCAGCATCGAGATCATCGGCGGTGCGGCCGGTGCCGCCGCCAAGCGCCCCCGCCCCATCGACGAGATCAATTACGGCACGGCGCCCCTGCCACAGACGGCTCCCCAGGCGGAGATGCAGCCGGTCGCCCAACCCGCTCCGCAGCCCGCCCCGAGCCGTCCCGCGCACAAACAGCGTCGGCAGGAGACGCGGATGGAGGCAGCCGCCGAACCCGCCCCGGCTCCGGCCGCCGAACCGGAGGCGGCGCCGCAGGCCTTCGGCTTCCGCATCAACTTCGCCCTCAATTCGGCCGAGATCCCGGCGGAGTCCGCCTCCTACATCGACGCCGTCGGGGCGCTGATGAAGGAGGATCCAAACCTGGGGCTGACGGTGGAGGGCCATACCGACGCCAGCGGCAGCCTTTCCTACAACATGCTGCTGTCGCAGCGCCGCGCGGTGTCGGTGGGCGAGTATCTGGTCCGCGTCCACCAGATCGATCCCAAGCGCATCACCGTCGACGGCAAGGGTCCCACCGCGCCGCTCGCCGCCAACCCCTATGACGGCCGCAACCGGCGCGTCGAATTCAAGCCGACCCATTGAGCGGCGGCCGGAACGGAGGGGATGCCATGAAACGAGCCTTGCTTCTCGCCATTTGTCTCGGTCTGGCTGCCTCCACAGGGGCCGATGCCACGGTGGTCCGCAAGAAGGATGGCGAAACCTCCGGAGCGGCGAGCGGCGGCGTCGATGTCGCCCCCGCCGGCAAAAAGGTCCGCGTCCAATGCTGGCAGGACGGCCACAAGATCATCGACGAAGCGGACCTTGCCGTCGTCTCGCTCAGCATCGCCAGCCAGATGAACGGGCTGCGCTTCCGCCGCAACGGCGCGACGGACGGGGCGGTGTCGGTGGTGACGCAGTCGCGCACCGCCTGCCTGCTCTCCCCCGACGAGGGACGGGAGCGCAGCCGCGACTGATCCGCCTCCCAACCAAGCCTCCCAACCAGAAGGTGACCACCATGTCGAAGCGATCTTTTTCCCATGCGTTCGGTGCCGCCATCCTGGCGCTGGGCTGCGGCCATGCCGCCGCGGTGCGGGCGGAGGCCGTGGTCGTGTCGTCCAGCGCGCCCGGCTTCGTCCAGGGCCAGCTCGTCCCCGACGGGCAAGCCCTGCGGCTTCCCGAGGGGGCGAATGCGACGCTGCTGTTCGCCAACGGCCGGCTGCTGCGGTTGCGCGGCCCCTATGACGGGGTGCCCGGCGACTGGGCCGACAGCGCGGTTTCGGCCCGTGCCGGCCCCGGCGACGACCGCTTCATGCAGAGCGACCTGGGCGCGGCGCGCGCCCTTGGGAATCCGCTGGATGCCGCGCTGGAGCGGGCGCTGGCGATCGATCCGTCGGTGTCCGGCGTCCAGTGCGTCAAGGTGGGAAGCCCGCCCGCGCTGCGCCGCCCGGCGGAGCCGGGACTGGACCGCCTGACGTTGCAAGACATGGCGGGTGGACAGCGTGCGACGGTCAATTGGACAGACAACGGCCCGGCGCCCTGGCCGCAATCCTTGCCGCTGGCGGACGGGGCCGACATCGGCGCGCTGCGGCCGGACGGAACCCTGGTCGGCACGCTGCATGTCCGCATGGTTGGGGCAACGGGCGGGGCGGCGCTGGCGGTGGGCATGGCTTCCGCCGGCTGCGCCGGGCAGATCGCTGCGGCAATGGCGGGCCTGCGCGACGCGATGGTGCCGCTCGACCTCTTCCTCTCGGCGGATCGCGGCAGCGGACCGTCCTATCGGCCGGGCGAGGACATCCGCCTGCTGGTCCAGACCGACCGCGACGCCCATCTCTACTGCTATCTGCGCAATGCGCGCGCCCAGCTGATCCCCATCTTTCCGGCCGGTGCCGCCATGAGCGCCCGGGTGGCGGGCAATGTGCCGCTCAGCCTGTCGGGCGACCGCATGCCGCTGCGCGCCGGCGAGGGTCCTGCCGATCTGGAGGTGCGCTGCATCGCCGCCAGCCGCAATCTGGACGACGAGATGCCCGGCCGCGCCGCCGCCTTCCGCCCGCTGTCCGAGGAGGCCGCCGTCCAGCTCGACCGCGCGGTGTCGCGCCTGCGCGAGACCGAAGTGGCCTCCGCCCAACTGTTCCTGAAGGTCCGGTGAGGGGCGCATGGACGGTGTGCCGGCGACTCCCCGGTCAAGCCCGCAGGCTTTTCCCATCGCCGGGGCGGCGGCGGACGACCGGCCGGCACGCGGCCGCCGCCGCTGGCCGGGTGGCTGGCTGGCCCTGGCCATCGTGCTGGGCAGCGCCCTGCTGGCGCTCGCCGCCGCGCGGCTGGTGCCGCCGCTGCGCACCGCCGACGAGAGTTTGGCCGACCGGCTGATCGCCACCGCCTCGCCGGCCCAGCCGCAGCATCCGTCCATCGCGCTGGTGCTGTTCGGGGAGGACAGCTTCGCCGGCCTCGCCTGCCGGTCGCCGGTGGATCGCGGGATGCTGGCCGACATCATCGGCGTGCTGGAGGCGGCCCGGGTCCGCGCCATCGGCATCGACGTGCTGTTCGACCAGCCGACCTTGCCGGCCCTGGACGAGCGGCTGCGCCGCGCCATGCTGGGCGCCGCGGTGCCGGTGGTGGCGATCACCGCATTGGACCAGACGCCGCTGACCGAGCGGCAGCGCCGCTTCCTCGGCGAGTTCACCGACGGGCTGCCGCGCGGCCATGCCAATCTGGCGAAGGACCGGCTGGACGCCGCCGTGCGCTGGCACGTCCCCTTCGGCGGCGACGGCACGCCCAGCCTGCCGGTGCAACTCGCCCGGCTTGGCGGTGTGTCCGGGGTGTCGGCGGAGCCGTTCCGCATCGACTGGCACGGGCGGCCGAACGCCGCCACCACCCCGTTCCCGATCTATCCCGCCGAGGCGGTCGCCGTTCTGCCGAAGAGCTGGCTGACCGGGCGGACGGTGCTGGTGGGCACGGCGCTGGCCGGCATCGACCAGCACCGCACGCCGCTGTCGTCCGCCGGAGCCTCGACGCCGGGCGTGGAGATCGAGGCGCATGTGCTGGCCCAGCTGCTGGACGGGCGGAGCAGCCCGCGGCTTCCCTTCGCCGGGGAGGCGGCGCTGGCGCTGCTGATGGCGGCGGCGGGCGTGGCGGTGGCGATGGCCGGTCTGCCGCTGGGGCTGCTGGCGGCGGCGGGGCTGCTGGTTCCAGCGGGGGCCTGGGCCGGTTCGGCGGCGCTGTTCGCGGCGGGCGGGCCGCTGGTGCCGCTGGTGGCGCCGTCGCTGGCCTGGGGCGCCGGCATCGCCGCCATGACCGTGCAGATGTCGCTGCGCGAGCGGGCCGACCGGCGCGTCATGATGCAGCTGTTCGCCAACCATGTCTCTCAGCCGGTGGCGGAGGAGATCTGGCGGGAGCGCGCGACCTTCATGGCCGGCAACCGCCCGCGCCCGCAGCAGCTGACCGCCACCGTGCTGTTCTCCGACATCGAAGGCTTCACCACCATCTGCGAGGCGCTGGAGCCGGAGCCGCTGATCCGCTGGCTGGAGGGCTATCTGGATGCCATGGTGAGTATCGTCGCCGCCAACGAGGGGGTGGTGCTGCGCTTCGTCGGCGATGCGATCCTGGCGGTCTTCGGCGCGCCGGTCGCCCGCACCACCCAGGCGCAGATCGACGCCGACGCCGCCCGCGCCGTCCGCTGCGCCCTGCAGATGGGGCGGGAGCTGGTGGCATTGAACCGCCGGTGGCAGACGGAGGGGCTGCCGCCGGTCGGCATCCGCGTCGGCCTGCACACCGGTCCCCTGGTGGCGGGCAGCCTGGGCGGGTTGCGGCACAGCGAATATTCGCTGCTGGGCGACACGGCCAACACCGCCGCCCGGCTGGAAGCCTACGGCAAGATGGTGGATGCCAGGACCTCCCGCCATTGCCGGGTCATCGTCGGCGATCCGACCTGGCAGGCGGTGCGGCAGGCGGTGCGCGACCGCTGCACGGCCATGCCGGTGGGGGAGGTGGCGCTGAAGGGCAAGGTCAAGGCGGTGCGAATCTGGCTGTTGATCGATGATGAAGGAACCGATAGCCCCTCGTGATAATCATCGGCATTAATCCTCCATACAGGAAGTAATCACTTCGGTTTGCCACCCCCTCTTTTGCCGGGTTTAGGCGGAAGGGGCGGATTGGCAATGGCCTCGTCCATGGGTATGCTTCTTCCAATCATGGCAGGTTGCCGGCAATTTCCGCAAATACAGTCGAAGCCGCCCGCCATGCGTTGCAAGCCTTGCCGGCGGACCCCCGTGGTCGAGGGGGCCTCTTTGCTCGGGGACGGAGGCGGGGATGATGGGACCGGTCGGACCCTGCCGGACGCTTTTCGCGGTGCTGCTGCTCCTGCTGGTGGTCGCGGTGCCGGGCGGCTTTGCGCATGCAGCCCGTTCGTCAGGCGGTGGGCAAGGGCCGGGTACCGGCGCTGCGGCGGAAAGCCGGCTGGCGCTGGTGATCGGGGTCAGCAAATACCGCAACGCGCCGGAACTGTTGAACCCGCGCAACGACGCCCGTGCCATCGGCGAGGCGCTGCGGGGGTTGAATTTCACGGTGGATGAGGAGTACGACCTCGACGCCCGCGGCTTCGCCACCGCGCTGCGTCAGTTCGGCATCAAGGCATCGCAGGCCGACGTGGCGGTGATCTTTTATGCCGGGCACGGCATCCAGGTGAACGGCATCAATTACCTGCTGCCCGCCGATGCCCAGCTGGAGCGCGAACGCGATCTGGTCTATGAGGCGATCCCGCTGAACCTGCCGATGGGGGAGTTGGCCGGCGCGCGCAAGCTGGGCATCCTCATCCTCGATGCCTGCCGCAACAATCCCTTCGTCGACCGCCTGACCCGCAGCGGATCCAATCGCAATCAGGCGCATCCCGGCTTCGGCAGCGTCGACGACACCCCGAGCGACACGCTGGTGGCGATGGCGACCCGCGCCGACCAGCTGGCGGAGGACGGCACCGGCGACCACAGCCCCTTCAGCGCGGCGCTGCTCCAGCATCTGCAGACGCCGGGGCTGGAGCTGAGCCTGTTCTTCCGCAATGTGCGCGATACGGTGAAGCAGGCCACCAACGGCCGGCAGGAGCCGTTCGTCTATGGCTCGCTGGGCGCCACGCCCTTCTACTTCAACCCGCGCCCGCCCAACCGGCCGCCGGTGCTGGGGGAGCTTCGGGTGCTGACCGTGCTCGACCACGCAGGCTCGGAGCCGCTGGGGGCCGGCAAGCCGACAGACCCCGACGACGACCAGATGTACGCCCGCATCACCGGCCTGCCGCGTGGCGGCACTGTCCGTGTCGGCGAACGCAGCGTGCTGATCGGCGACTATCTGACGGTGGAGCAGCTGGCGGCCACCAGCTTCAAGCCCGACGGCAGTTTCCGCGGCGACGCCGGCGCCTTCGAGTTCCTGGTGGCCGACGGCCGTGGCGGCATGGTCACCGGCACCATCCCAGTCACCATCAAGCCAAGCAACCAGCCGCCGGCCGTGGTGGCGGAACGCAAACTGCGCGTCGCCGGCAACCCGATGGGGATCGACGCCCCGGCCGATCCGGACGGCGACCCGCTGACCGTCACCGTCACCGCCGTGCCGGAGCGCGGCAGCGTCCATGACGGCGCGGCGGTGGTGAAGCCGGGCGACCGGCTGACCGTCCAGGCGCTGACCGCGCTGACTTTCGATCCGGAGGTCGCGGCGCCCGGACCGGCCGGAGCCTTGCGCTACAGCGTCGATGACGGGCGCGGCGGCACCGCCACGGCGAGCGTCAGCGTGGAAATCGCGCCGCCGGGAACCACGCCGGTGGCGGAGCTGGAGGACAGCCTGTGGAAGCGCGTCCAGTCCAGCAGGGAGCCCGGCGATTATCAGGCCTTCCTGCAGCTGTTCGGCGGCAGCGGCTACGCCCCCATCGCCCGCCGCCAGCTGGAGACGCTGACCCTCGCCCGCAAGCGGGCGGAAGAGCCGTCGAAAGCAGAGGCCAAACAGGAGGCGGCGCTGGGACCGGGCCTGGAGCCGGCGGAACCCGGACGCTACACCGCCACGGTGGACAGCGTGTTGCGGGCGGCGCCGGCCAACAGTGGCGCGCGGATCGGCCGGGTGGCACGCGGATCGGCGGTGCAGGTGCTGGGCCGCGTGCCGGACGGCGGGTGGTACCGCGTCGCGCTGGAGGACGGTACCCAGGGCTTTGTCGCCGCCAGCCTGCTGAAGCACGAACCGCTGCCGGCACCGCCGGCGGCACCCTCGGTGGCCGAGGCCGCGCCCCAGCAACCTCCGCCCGAGCCCTCCAAGGCCGAGCCGCAGGTGGCGGCGGCCACGCCGCCGGCGCCCGCACCGGCACAGGGAAACGGGACGGCGCGCAACCATGGCAACGGCAACAGTTTCCAGGATTGCCCGACCTGCCCGGTGCTGGTGCGGGTGCCGGCCGGAAGCTTCATGATGGGGAACGACAGGGGCGACCCGTCGGAGCGGCCGGTCCACCGCGTCACCATCGACAAGCCCTTCGCGCTCGGCATGTATGAGGTGACGGTCGGCGAATGGCGCGCCTGCATCCAGGAGGGCGGCTGCACCGACATGCCGCGCATGGTCAACCCGACCGATGGGACGCCCGTCCACAATCTGCATTGGCAGGATGCCCAGGCCTATGTGGCGTGGCTCAGCCGCAAGACCGGGCAGCGCTACCGCCTGCCGAGCGAGGCGGAATGGGAATTCGCCGCGCGTGCCGGCACCACGGCGCCCTACTGGTGGGGAGGAGAGGGCGGGACCCATGCCGACTGCGACGGCTGCGGCGGCCCGCACGAGCACCTGACCCCGATCGCGGCCGGCAGCTACAAGGCGAACCCCTTCGGCCTGCACGACATGAACGGCGGCGTGGCGGAATGGGTGGAGGACTGCTGGAACAAAAACTACCACGGCGCGCCGGACGACGGCAGCGCCTGGACCCGCGGCGACTGCCGCAAGCGGGTGCTGCGCGGCGGCTCCTGGCGCGACAAGCCGGAAGCGATCAACGGCACGGTGCGCAACAACTACGATGTCGACGTGCGCTATCTCACCAACGGCTTTCGGGTGGCGCGCGAGGTGAACTGACGGCGCTGTAGCTTTAAGTTTGGCGATCGGATTTACGCTCCAAATCGATTCCGATTTTACGCGATCCGATCTAGCGCTGGACGGTGACGGTCGTCTGGGTCGCGCGGTTGCGCGTGCCGACCGCGGTGTTGGTCACGGTGTTCACGTTGTTGAACTGCACCCCGCCATGGGCCAGCGCCGTGGGCAGATGCGGCAGCGGCCCGGCGGTGCGCATCAGCATGTCCAGCGTCGAGGGGCCGGCGGGTTGGGCGGCCGGATCGGGTGCCGGGGCCGGTTCGGGCGCCGCCGGGGCGGGGGTAGCGGTCTCCACCGGGCCGGCGCTGCCGTCACCAAGCTGCTGCTGGCTGACATTGCCGTCGCCGAAGGCGAAGTTCAGCGCGCTGTTGAAGTTGTTCACGATGAAGGGCGCGTCGATGATGGTGAAGCCGGGGTCGGGCTGCACCGGCGGCTGGCGGCTGGCGGCCAGCGGCTGGCCCTTGTTGAAGCCGGCGAGATAGCCGGCATCGCCGCGGATGCGGGTGATCGCCTGCTGGTTCACGGAAGACCGGCGGACCGACGGGTTGGTCACCATCGCGCCGGGAGGCGCGCCGCGGGGTGTCGGATTCACCGACACCGGCAGGCGCGGCGCCTGGGAGAAGGCCTGCGCCATCGCGGCGCCGGGGATCGGGCCGGGCGGAAAGGCGATGCCGCCGGTGACCTGGGCTGTGGCCGTCCCGGCAGTCAGCAGCAGGGCGGCGACCGTGGGAAGAAGGGCGGTACGGGGCGACATCGTCATGGGCTCCTTCCGGATCGGCGGCCGGGCTGGTGGCCGACTACGGGGAGCAGGATAGGGCGGCATCGGCAGCGGGCGCTGTGGCGCGGCTCACAGGACGGTGTCGATTGGGCGGTTCAGCCGCAGGATTCGCCGATCTCGTCCAGCGCGCGGGTGTCGCGGATGACGATATGGCCGGCATCCATTTCGATCACGCCGGCGCGCTGCCATTCGTTCAGCAGCTTGTTGACGCTCTCTCGCGAGACGCCGACGAGGCAGCCAAGCTGCTGCTGCGACAGCTTGATATCCAGCCGCAGACCCTGCGGTCCCGGCTTGCCGAAGGCCTCGCCCAGCCGTTTCAGGGCGCGGGCGAAGCGGGAGGGCGCTTCCAGGAAAAGCGTGTCCTCCAGATGCTCGCTGGTCGTGCGCAGCCGCTTGCACAGCACGCCGATGATGCGGAAGGCCAGATCGGGCCGGGCCGTCAGCACCGGCATCAGCTGCGAGCGGTCGAGGACCAGCAGGTCGGTCTCCTCCAGCGCCACCGCGTCGGCGGTGCGCGGCTCGCCGTCCAGAAGCGCGATCTCGCCGAACAGGCCGCCCTTGTTGATGATGCTCAGCACCAGCTCCTTGCCGTCCATCGAATGGCAGCAGATCTTCACCCGGCCGCGGATGACCGCCATCATGCTGTCGCCCGGATCGCCCTTCTGGAAGATCATGGCGCCGCGCGGGTGGTGGGACAGCCGAGCGGTATTGGCCAGACGCTGCCGTTCCTCCCGCTCCAGATGCTTGAGCAGGAAATGCCCGGCGAGGACGAGATCCTTGTCGAAGTTGATCCGTATCGCGGTCATGGCCGCCACTCCCCCTGGCTGACATCGTGGGCCGCTTCTCCAGCCAGGAAATGGTACGCCGGCAACCGCACCGTCTTACTCCGTCAAAGGCGGTACGCCGTCGTTGGCGCGTCTGCGCCGTCCGTGCGCAGGGCGGACACGAAAAGGGCGGCCGGTGCTGGCCGGTCGCCCTTTGGTCGGAAAGTCGGAGATCAGCGGAAGATCGCCTTCGGCGGCAGCGGTTGTGGGTTCAAGGCGCGGTCGCCGCCGAAGGTCGGACCCGGCGTGATCCCCGGCAGGGTCGTCCGGCCGCAGGTCAGGCAGGGCGGCGGCTTCGGGATGCCGGGGGCCGGCTGGAGGATCAGCGGGCCGAGCGAGGTGGCCCGCGTGTAGGACAGGGTCGGTGTCGCGGCGAAGGCCGGTGCGGCGGCGATGGTGGCAAGCGCCAGCGACAGGGGCAGCAGGCGGGACATGGAGGTGTCTCCGGTTCGGTTGCGGTGGGGGATCAGTCGATATCCGGGTCGTCGTCGTCATCCAGGTCAAGGGAGCGGACCTGATGGCCGAACGGGAAGGCCCGGCGGTCGAGGAGGTTGTGCAGGTCAGGGGCGACCGGGCGGGGAAGCAGACGGGCTTCCGCATCGGGAACGACCTCCGACCGCGGATCGGACGGCGTGGCGGAGCAGCGGGTCTGGCCGTCGAGCGTCACGCAGCTCAGCGTTCCCGATCCCCGCATGCAGACGGTCTTGCCGTTGACCGTCTGGCAGGCGAGGGAGCCGGCCTGCACCGGGGCCGATAGGGCCGCGAACAGCAGGGCGGGCGCGGCGATGGTCAGGATAATCGGGAGCTTCGGCATCGGTGGCCTCCCGGATAGGAGGGGTGGGGGATCAGCGGCGCAGGCCGGTCAGCGATTGGCCGGCGTTGTTGCCGAGGCCGGCGGTGACGTTGGTGCCGACCCCGACATTGGTGCTGACCAGAGGCCCGCGGCCGCTGAAATTCAGCCCGACCTGTACGCCGCTCCCTTGGGCATTGCCCTGGAAGCCGAGCAGCCTCTGCCCGGCACTGTTGCCGATGCCGGCGGCGACGTTGGTGGCTGTGCCCACATTGGTGCTGACCAGCGGGCCGACGCCGCGGATGGGCGCACCGCTGCCGCCCTGGAAGACGGCGCCCTGCTGCTGCGCCGAGTTGCCGATGCCGGCGCCGACATTGGTGGCGTTGGCGACGTTGGTGTTGACCAGGCCGGGAACGGCCATCATGGAGGGCAGGCCGGGGCCGGCAGCGGTTTTGGGCTGCGCCAGGGCGGGGGTCGCGAGCAAGGCCGTGGCGAGGGCGCCCAGAACGAAATTGCGGATCATGGCATGGGTTCCTTCGATGGGGGGTGAGGCTTCGGGCTTCCGCGCCCCTATGTTCTCTTGATGGAAGCGTAGTGGAGGGCCGGGATTGCTTCTGTGAGCTGACCCACAGTTGGCCGGCCTTTTCCGGCAATGTTCCGGCGGCGGCAGGCGGGCAAAAGAAAGCTCCGGCCGGGGGTCCGGCCGGAGCGAGGTCTGGGGAGGAAGCCTGGAAGGAGAGGGGCGGCGGTCAGCGCTGCTTGACCAGGGCGCTCTGTCCGGCAAAGTTGCCGACGCCGGCCGACAGGTTCTGCATGGAGCTGTGGTTGAAGGGACCGAGCAGACCGCCGGAGCGCTGTAGCACGGTGCCGTTCTGCAAGGCGGTGTTGCCGATGCCGGCCGCCGTGTTGCCGACATTGGCGACCGAGCCGCCGCTCAGCAGGCCGCCGCTGCGCTGCATCACCGTGGCCATCTGGCCGGCGTTGTTGCCGATGCCGGCGGCGGTGTTGCCGATGGTCGCCGCCGAGCCGCCGCCGAACACGCCGCCGCTGCGCTGCTTCACGAAGGCGCCCTGGTTGGCCGTGTTGCCGATGCCGGCGGCGAGGTTCGACACGGTGGCGACGTTCGGCCCGGCGAAGGGACCCTTCGACTTCTGCATGACCAGCGCGCTCTGGTTGGCGGTGTTGCCGATGCCGGCCGCGGTGTTGGAGATGTCGGAGATGTTCTGGGCCATCGCCGGGGCGGCGAACAGGGCGAGCGAAGCGAAGCCGGTCAGCAGGGAGGTGCGGATCATGATCTGGTCTCCTGTCTCGGGGCCGCGGGATGCGGCGTGTTGCCGATGGACAGACCCTACCCAAGACCCGGATTCCGGGATGTGAGCCGCACCACAAACTTGCGCCTTTTCCCGATCAGCGCGGTTTTGCGTCTGGATGCGCTTCCTGCCAGTGCGGATGGGTGACGTAGGCGGTCAGAGCGCCCTGCTCGTGCGAGCGGATGGTGACGGACGAGCCCTTGGGCATGTGGATGATCTCTCCGGGGCCGGCGGTGACCGTGCCGGCGTCGGACGCGACCGAGACCCGCCCCTCCAGCACCACCATCACGTCGTCGACGGCAATCTCCTCGTCGATGCTCTGGTTGGGTTCGTAGCGGCCGTAGCCGATGGTGATCGGGGCGCCGTGGCGCTGGTCGATCGCGTTGCCGACG
The DNA here is from genome assembly GCF_946480385.1 of uncultured Azospirillum sp. The sequence goes on along the minus strand of NZ_CAMLJP010000125.1, from coordinate 2,101 downwards.
AACACGTCGGCCTGCTGGCCGGGGGTACGCTCCAGCGAAACGTCGGTCACGGCGAATTTGCGGACGGTCATCTGAGCCTCCTTGGAATGGTGGGTCCGATGCACCTCAGCTAGTATCGGCCGGGCTTCTGCATAAGGCGGCAGCGGTTCAACAGCATGGTGGGTGACATTCAGCAATGCGCAGACGCCTGAAGCCGGGGGAATATGCGGAGCTGCGGGCCTTCGTCGCGGTGGCGGAAGCCTGCAGTTTCCGCCGGGCGGCGGCCGAACTGGGCCTGACGCCATCGACGCTGAGCCACGCGCTCCGCGCGCTGGAGGATCGGATCGGCCAGCGGCTGCTGAACCGGACCACGCGGGCGGTGACGGTGACGGAGGCGGGGGCCAAGCTGCTGCAGGATTTGCGGCCGGTGCTGGCGCGGCTGGACGATGCCGTGGCGGCGGTCGGCATACCCGAGGGCGCGCCGGTCGGGACCGTGCGGTTGGCGGCGCCGCGGCTGGCGATCCAGATGCTGGTCGAGCCGGCGGTCCGGCGGCTGGCCCGCGACTGTCCGCATGTGACGCTGGACGTGCGCACGGCCGAATGGCCGGGCGACCTGACCGACGGGTTCGACCTTGGCATCCAGTACGGCAACGATGTGGCGCAGGACATGGTGGCGGTGGCACTGACCAAGCCGTTCACCGCCGCGGTCGTCGGTTCGCCCGGCTATTTCGCGGATCATCCGCCCCCGCGCCATCCCGCCGACCTGGTGCGCCACCGCTGCATCGGCTGTCTCAGCGGCCCGGCCGGCGCGCTCTACCGCTGGGTCTTCGAGCGCGACGGTGAAACGGTGGTGCTCGACGTCGGCGGCACGCTGGTCACGGACGACGCCGACCTCATGCTGAATGCGGCCATCGGCGGCGTCGGCCTCTGGCACGGCATCGACCGGGTCGTGCAACCGATGATCGACGATGGCCGACTGCTGCGGGTCTTGAGCGACTGGTCGCCGAGCTTTCCCGGATTCCACCTCTATTATGCGGCGGGAGCGCCGCTGTCTCCGGCCGTGCGCGCCGTCGCGGACGCGCTTCGGAGCAGCGGCTGACCTCCTTGCGCTTCTCAGGCCGATGCGAGCGCCACCGCGTCCGCTCCGGCGGCAAGGCGCATCGGGCAGGACGGATCGGTCGCCGCACGCCACACCGCTTCCGCGACATCTGAGGCGGTGGTGACCGGACCCGGCTGCTGCCATGCCGCGAAGACGCTCTGCGCCAGGGGCGCATAAGCCTCCGGAATGGCGTCGCGCATGCGGGACCGGGCATTCTCGCTGAAAGAGGTGTCCGGCGCCCGGCCGGGAAGGACCAGATGCGCCCGCACATTGAACGGCTCCAGTTCCAGAGCCAGCGATTCGGTGAAGGCGTTCACCGCCGCCTTGCTCGCCGTATAGACCGAGAGCAGATGCAGCGGCTTCAGCGTCACGCTGGAGGTGACGTTGACGATGACCCCCGACTTCCGCGCCCTGAATTGCGGCAGCAGCGCCTGTGTCATCGCCATGGTGCCGAAGGTGTTGGTCGCGAAGATCCCGCGCACGCTGTCCATCGTCACCCCTTCCAGCGCGCCCAGCAGGCCGATGCCGGCATTGTTGACCAGCACATCGACCGCTCCGGCCTCTTCCACCGCCCGGCCGATGCTGTCCGCATCGGTGACGTCGAGGCGGAGGATGCGCAGCCGGTCGGAACGCGGCAGCACATCCTCGCGCGGGGTGCGCATGGTGGCGATGACCGTCCAGTCGCAGTCGAGGAAATGACGGGCCGTTTCCAGGCCGAAGCCGGACGAGCAGCCGGTGATGAGGATGGTTTTCATGGAATGGCTCCTGCCGATTTGGTGTGAAGCGGAAGATAGACCGCGACAGTCGGACCATCTACAATCGGAAGTCCGGAATTCATTTGCAGGAGTCCGAGTATGGTCGACCCCCTCGCGCAGGTGGTCAGCCTGCTGCGGCCGAGCGCCTCCTTCTCGAAGCTCACCTATGGGGCCGGCTGCTGGCGTGTCCGGCGGACGGAGGCGGGGCGGCCATTTTACTGTGTGGTGCTCGACGGCTCGTGCCGACTGAGCCTCGGCAGGGGCGAAC
>NZ_CAMLJP010000124.1 GCF_946480385.1 uncultured Azospirillum sp. | reverse complement strand
AGGTGCGGGACATCACCACGAACAGCTTCTCCCGCCACAGCGCCATCTGTGAGTTCATCTGGGGGATCAGCGTCTCCCGGCCCAGGAAGAAGGAGGTCGCCATCACGTCGAACTCCAGCCCGAAGGCCTTGCACAGCCTCAACGCCTTGGGGATGTTCGGCTCTTGCGAGAAGCCGTAGCGTACGGTGATGCGGTAGAAACCGTCGGCCAGCCCCTCCACCACCACGCGGTCCTTGGCGGGGACGCGCGGCACGTCCTCCACCACCACGGTGACGAACACGATGCGCTCGTGAAGGACCTGATTGTGCTTCAGGTTGTGCAGCAGGGCGATCGGAACGGTGTTGGAGCTGGAGGTCATGAAGACCGCCGTGCCCTTCACCCGCTGGATGTCGCCCTTCTTCGCCTGACGTTGGATGAAGGCGTCCAGCGGCAGCGATTCCTCGGCAAGCCGCTTGGTCAGCACGGCCCGGCCGCGGCGCCATGTGGACATCAGCCCGAGTGTGACGCAGGCGATCACCAGCGGCACCCAGCCGCCATGGGGGATCTTCACGGCATTGGCGGCAAAGAAGGACACCTCCACCACCAGGAAGGTCGCGCCGACGGCGAAGCAGAGCGGCAGGCTCCAGTTCCAGCGTCGCCGCGCCACCACCAGGAACAGGGTGGTGGTGATGATCATGTCACCGGTCACCGCGATGCCATAGGCGGCGGCAAGGCGGCTGGAGGACTGGAAGACCAGCACCAGCCCCAGCACCGCGGCCAGCAGACCCCAGTTGGCGCGGGGAATGTAGATCTGCCCTTCCTCCTCGTTGGAGGTGTGGCGGATGTCGAGGCGCGGGCACAGGCCCAGCTGCACCGCCTGCCGGGTCAGCGAGAAGACGCCAGAGATCACCGCCTGGCTGGCAATGACAGTGGCGGCGGTGGACAGGCCGATCAGCGGATAGAGCCCCCATTCCGGGGCCAGCAGGTAAAAGGGGCTGCGCACCGTCGTCGGGTCGTTCAGCAGAAGCGCGCACTGGCCCAGATAGTTCAGCAGCAGGCCCGGCAGCACCACGGCCAGCCACGCCACCTGGATCGGGCGGCGGCCGAAATGGCCCATGTCGGCATAGAGCGCCTCGCCGCCGGTCACCGCCAGCACCACCGCGCCCAGCACCAGGAAGCCGGCAACGCCATGCTCGGCGAAGAAGGCGACGGCATAGTACGGGTTGAAGGCGACCAGCACGCTCGGCTGCCGGATCACCTCCAGCAGGCCCAGGATGCCGAGTGTGGAGAACCACACCAGCATGATCGGACCGAACAGCGCGCCGACGCGCGAAGTGCCGTGGCTCTGGATGGCGAACAGGGCGATCAGGATGGCGACGGTCAGCGGCACCACCGACGACTCCAGCGCCGGCTCCGCCACGCCCAGCCCCTCGACCGCCGACAGGACGGACATCGCCGGGGTGATCATGCCGTCGCCGTAGAACAGCGAGGCGCCGAACAGGCCGAGCGCCGTCAGGATGGTCAGCTTGCCCGACGCATCCGGCCGCGTCTTGGACGCCAGCGCCAGAAGCGAGAGGATTCCGCCCTCGCCCTTGTTGTCGGCCCGCATGACGAAGCCCACATACTTGACGGTGACGACCATCACCAGCGCCCAGAACACCAGCGACATGATGCCCAGGACATTGTCATGGGTCAGGGCGAGCCCGTGCTCGCCGGCGAAGCATTCGCGCAGGGTATAGAGCGGGCTGGTGCCGATGTCGCCATACACGACCCCGAGGGCACCCAGGGTCAGCGTCGCGAGCTTGCCGGAGTCGGGCGGCGCGGCCTTCAAAGCGGTATCAGTCATGCAGTGATTGCGGTCCGAAGTTGGTCCGTCGTTCGATGGCGCCCGATGCGGCGGCGATGGTTCGGCCCGTCACCCCTTCGGCGGTTGCGAACGGTCGAAGCCATCCGGCGGGATCGGCTTACCGGCCAATCATCCCACCGACGCACATCGCCTTTCCTCATACGCGCTTACGGCGCCCAACGCCAGCACCGGCTTGCGCCGTGAAGGCCAAGCCCGGGGGCTGCGACGAAGTGCGCAGGGCTTTTCCCGCTATGCGGGTAGTTTCAGAGCGTGCCGAAGCTGCGCGCCAGCGATCCGGCGATCAGATACCACCCGTCGACCAGCACGAAGAAGATGATCTTGAACGGGATGGCGACCATGGTCGGCGGCAGCATCATCATGCCCATCGACATCAGGATGGACGACACCACCATGTCGATGATGAGGAAGGGCAGGAACAACAGGAAGCCGATCTCGAACCCGCGCTTGATCTCCGAGATCATGAAGGCCGGGACCAGGACGTGCAGCGGCATGTCGTTCGGTTCCTGCACGTTCTGCAGGCGGGCCATGTCCATGAACAGGCGCAGGTCCTTCTCGCTGGTGTGATGCAGCATGAAATCGCGCAAGGGCGCCACCGTGCGGCGGAACGCCTCCATTTCGTCGATTTCCTGGTTCATCAGCGGCTGGATGCCCTGGGTGTAGCTGCGCTCGAACACCGGGGCCATGACGAAGAAGGTCAGGAACAGCGCCAGCGACATCATCACCGTGGTCGGCGGCACCTGCTGCACGCCCAGCGCATTGCGCAGGAAGGACAGCACGATGACGATGCGGGTGAAGGCCGTCATCATGATGAGGATCGACGGTGCCAGCGACAGCACCGTGATCAGCCCGATGGTCTGGACGATGCGGCCGGTGGCGGTGCCGCCGGCGTCGCCCAGGTCGAAGGTCAGGCTCTGCGCCAGCGCCGGCCCGGCACTCAGCCCCAGCACCACGCCGACGACGAGCGCCAGCGCCAGCCCCGCGGCTGCCGGCTTCCACCAGGATCCCACGCGCCTCAGGACGGCCCCTGTCATAGCGGCTGGCTCCCGGCCGGTGTGGGCGCGGCGGGGGCATCGGCCGTCCCGGCGAGCGCCGTGTCGAATCCTCCGGCCGGCGCGCTGTCCACCAGCAGATCGCCGTTGGCGCTCAATAGAATCAGATGCTCGCGGTCATCGCGGCGGACCAGGATCAGCCGCCGCTTGGCATCGATCGGCAGCGCCTCCACCACGCTCAGCCGCCGCTGCCGGGCGCGTCCGCGCACGGTGCCGCCGGCCATGCCGGCCCGGCGCATCACCCAGGCGACGACCATGATGAGCGCCACCACGAAGACGAGCGCCATCAGGAAACGGATATACTGGTCGAGATCCATGGAAACGGCAGGCTTTCTGTATCAGGGCGTATCGTCGGGCAGGCCCGGAGCAGCCGGGGCGCCGTTGCGGCCATAGGCGGTGGCCGCGCGCTGGCGGGCGGTATGCGGATCGTCGCGGCCGGCCAGCGCGGCGGCGATGGTCTCTTCCCGCTGGGCCTGCTGGTCTGTCAGCGCGGCGGCCAGCGGCGCCAGCGCCGCGACCAGATCACCGAGCGGGCCGAGCAGGGTCCGCGCCTCTCCCCGCGGCAGGGACTCGGCGGCGAGGCAGACATGGGCGACGCGCTCCTCCAGCCCGGCGAGGTCGATCAGCACGCCGGCCTCGGCCTGCGTGCGCGCATCGTCGAGCGTTGCCCCCAGCGCCACCGCCTGATCCGCGATCCGGCCGGCCGACTCGGTGCTTTCGGGCGAAGGGGGAGCGGATGGCGGACGGGTCACGGCTTGTCCTCCTCGATGATGTCTTCGGAGTGCGGTTCCGAGGGCATCGTGCCGTTGGCTCGGTAGACATAGGCGAGGATTTCAGCCACCGCAGCGATGGCCTCGACGGGAATGTCGCTGTCGACCTCGATGGCGGACAGGATCTCGACCAGATCGGCGTCCTCGCGCACCTTCACGCCGTTGGCGAAGGCGACCTCCAGGATCTGCTCCGCCACCGTCCCCTTGCCGGTGGCGACGATCCGCGGCAGCGTCTCCGTCCCCAAATGGTATTTCAGCGCAACCGCGACCGGCCGCCGGGCAACGGAGCCTTGGGCAGGGGACTGCGACTTGCCGGCTGGCGGCGAGGCGGGAGGGCGGGCTTGCGCGGACAAAAGGGCGGCCTTGTCGAAGGGGGCGTCGAAGGGGTCCTTCCTGGGCCGCATCCTGGACCGGTAGGCTTAACGAACTGTAAAGGCGGCAGGGCCGACCGATTCGCGTCGGTGGAGATTCATCCTTCGTTAACGCAAACGGGCGACCATCGGAGGCTGTGGCAATGCCCGTTCCGGGCGGCGTTCAGCGGATTTGGCAGCGGTATTCCAGCGGTATTGGGGCGGGATCAGGGCCATGGACCTCGGAAATCTCGGCATCTTCAAACTGATGTCGCGCAAGATGGACTGGCTGACCCAGCGTCAGGAAGTCATCTCGCAGAACATCGCCAACGCCGACACGCCGGAGTACAAGGGCCGCGACCTGAAGCCCTTCACCTTCCGTGACGCGCTCGGCGACAGCCGGCGGCTGACCCCGGTGGCGACCAACGCGTCGCATCTGGCCGGCACCCGCGGTCCCGGCGGCATGGCGCAGGAACAGAAGGTGCGCGATCCGTACGAGACGGCGCCGGACGGCAACAACGTCATCCTGGAAGACCAGATGATGCGGATGAGCCAGAATTCGATGGATTACCAGACCATCACCAATCTGTACAAAAAGCAGGTGGCGATGATCAAGTCGGCGATCCGCTCGGGCAGTTGAGGGTTTGGGCCTGGAGTTTGGAGCGGCCGGCGGGTTTTTGAGGAGGCGGTGCGATGGATCTCTACAAGTCGATGGCGGTTTCCGCCTCCGGCATGAAGGCGCAGGGCACGCGCCTGAAGGTCATTTCGGAGAATCTGGCGAACGCCAACACCACCGCGGAAACGCCGGGCGATCTGCCCTACCGGCGCAAGACGGTCGTCTTCAAGAACGAGCTGGACCGTGCGATGGACGTCGACAAGGTCCGCGTCGCCAAGGTCGATGTGGACAAGAGCGATTTCCAGCGCCGCTACGATCCCTCCCACCCGTCGGCCGACGCCGAGGGTTATGTGCTGATGCCCAACGTCAACACGGTGGTCGAGGCGATGGACATGCGCGAGGCCCAGCGCAGCTACGAAGCCAACCTGTCGGCCATCGACACCGCGCGCCAGATGCTGACCCGCACGCTCGACCTCCTGCGGACCTGATTTTCACCCGCGCAATCGCTCCTGAACCTCCCGACCGACCGGAACCGCCGCCATGATCAATCCGCTGAACGCCGCCGCGGCCTACGCCACCACTGCCGCCAAGACGACCGGCCCCGGCATGGCCGCGCGCGACGGCCTCTCCTTCGGCGACGTGCTGGAGCAGGCGGCCAAGGAAAGCATCGGCACCCTGAAGAAGAGCGAGGACATGTCGGCCATGGCTGCCGTCGGCAAGGCCGATCTGAACGACGTCGTCCAAGCCGTGACCAACGCCGAGGTGACGCTGCAGACCGTCACCGCCGTGCGCGACAAGGTGCTGAACGCCTATCAGGAAATCCTGCGCATGCCGATGTGACGGCGTCCGTTTCGCACCCTCCGCCGTCCTGAACCAGTCATCATGAACGAGACCGAAGTCATTGAGCTCTGCCGCACGTCCATCGTCACCCTGGTGATGGTCTGCGGGCCGATTCTGGTCATCATGATGGCAGTCGGCACCGTCATCTCCATTTTCCAGGCGGTTACCCAGATCAGCGAGCAGACCCTCGCCATGGTGCCGAAGGTGCTGCTGGTCTTCGGTCTCAGCATCCTGCTGATGCCCTTCATGCTGGGCAAGCTGACCGACTTCTTCGAACATGAGGTCGCCGACCGCATCGTCGCCATCGGCGTCGGCGCCACCGACAATGACGGCGCGCCCTTCACGCCCGGCACCGGCGTGACGCCGCCCCCGGCGCCGACCGCGGCCGCGGCGGGCCAATGAACGTCCTGCAGCAGCTACTGGGCGAACAGATCTTCGTCTGGATGTTGGTCTTCATGCGGGTCGGCACCGCCTTCAGCGTGATGCCGACCATCGGCGACGCCTTCGTTCCCACCCGCATGCGCCTGCTGTTCGCGCTGGCGGTCAGCACGCTGGTGGCGCCGGCGATCCGGCCGATGCTGCCGCCGATGCCCGCCAGTCCGTTCCAGCTGATGGTGCTGGCCGCCGGCGAAATGACGGTGGGGATCTTCCTCGGCACCATCGCCCGGCTGCTGATGGGCGCGCTGGAGGTGGCCGGCACCATCATCAGCCTGCAGAGCGGCCTTGCCAACGCGCAGATCTTCAACCCGGCGCTGGCGACCTCGGGCTCTCTGCCCGGCTCGCTGATGGGCTGGCTGGGGCTGCTGCTGATTTTCGTCACCGACCTGCACCATCTGCTGATTATGGCGGTGGTCGACAGCTACGCCACCTTCACGCCGGGGGCGGCGATTCCGATTGACGACATGGCGAACGTGGTCGGGCAGCTGGTGTCGAAAAGCTTCATGCTGGGGGTGCAGATGGCCGCCCCCTTCCTGATCACCGGCATGCTGTTCGCACTGGCGCTGGGGCTGCTGAACAAGCTGGCGCCGCAGGTGCAGGTGTTCCAGCTGTTCACCTCCGTCCAGGTGCTGCTTGGCCTGTTCATGTTCGCGCTGACGCTGGGCGCGATGATGCTGTTCTGGCTGTCGCGCTTCGAATCGACCTTCATCGAATTCCTGAAGCCGCTGTAGAGGGAGGACGACGGTGTCGGAAGAGGCGGACGAGTCCTCCAAAACAGAGGACCCGACATCCAAGAAACTCGACGAGGCCCACAAACAGGGCCAGTTCGCGATGACCCGCGAGGCCGCGAACTGGTTGATGGTCGCGGCGATGCTGGTGGTGCTGGTCGCCATCCTGCCCGGCACCCTGAAGGGGCTGGTGTTCCGGCTGAATTACTATTTCGAGAATCTGGACCAGTTCACCTTCGACAGGGCCGGGGTCGGCGCGCTGCTGTTCCGGGTGATGCGCGACGTCATGTGGGCGCTGTGGCTGCCCATCCTACTGTTCGTGGTGGCCGGCGTGGTGTCGACCATCGGGCAGACCGGTTTCCACGTCTCCTGGGAACTGATCTCCCCGAAGTTGAGCAAGCTGAACCCGCTGCCCGGCCTGATGAACATGTTTAAGGCCAACCAGGGGGTGGAACTGCTGAAGAGCATCGTCAAGCTGGCGGTGGTCGGTGGCGTCGCCTACATGGCGCTGGTGCCGATGTTCGGCGGAATCGAGGCCTATATCGGCATCGACATCGTCACCATGCTGCTGCAGATGGACGGGCTGGCCCACCGGCTGCTGATCTGGGTCCTGGTGGTCCTCACCTTCATCGCCGCCGGGGACTTCCTGTGGCAGAAGCAGCAGTTCGACAAGAAGATGAAGATGACCAAGCAGGAGGTGAAGGACGAGCACAAGCAGCAGGAAGGCGATCCCGTCGTCAAGGGCCGCATCCGGCAGTTGCGGTTCGAACGCGCGCGCAAACGCATGATGGCCGCGGTGCCGAACGCCGACGTGGTGGTCACCAACCCGACCCACTTCGCGGTCGCGCTGAAATACGACCCGACCCAGATGGGCGCGCCGATGGTCCTGGCGAAGGGCGTCGACCAGGTCGCCTTCAAGATTCGCGAGATCGCCGAATCGAACAATGTTCCGGTCATAGAAAACCCGCCCCTCGCCCGTGCGCTCTATGCCGCTTGCGATATCGACGAAGAAGTTCCGTCCGAGCACTATCGGGCGGTCGCCGAAGTCATTACCTATGTCTTCAAGCTCAAAGGGCGGGCGCTGCGCAACTGATCCGGCTCCGTAACGGTTGACGGGACCGGTGGAGCGGCCGACCATCGCAGGTGGCGCGACGGAGATGTCCGGTCCGTGATATTCGGTCCCGGGCAACTCCCGGGGAGACCGTGTGGGGTTTGGAGTATTGGTGGACGACACAACTTCCCTTTCCGACACCGCACGCAATGCAGCGAACCACCGGACGCCGTCCGGCGGCGTGCTGATGTTGATCCAATATGCGCTGGCGCCGGCCGGGCTGCTGGTGCTGGCCGCCGGCCTGCTGCTGGACCGCGACGAGATCGGTTGGCTGGGGGCGGCGCTGGTTGCAGCGGGCGTGGCGCTTGTGATCGGTCGCAGCGTCTTGATGGTGCGGCGGTCGGCGCGCGTCGGCGCGCTGCTGAGCGGTGCGCTGGAAGGGATGCCGGCCGGTCAGTTGGTCTGTGACGGGGCTGACGAGGTGGTGTTCGTCAATGCCGCCTTCCGCGAGTTGGCTGGCTGGCGCCGCGGCGAACGGCCGCTGGATGCCTTGGCGCGCCAGTTTTCCGGCGACCCCGACAGCGCGCGCGAGTTCCGCCGCCTGCGCGAACGGGTGAGGGCCGGCGCTGCGGCTTCGGCCGAGCTGGCGATCCCGGCTCTGGACCACAACCCACCGGAATGGCGCAAGATCCAGGGGCAGCCGGTCGCCGGCTTCCCCGGCTCCGTCCATTGGCGGATCGAGGACATCACCGCCCGGCGTGAGCTTGAGCATGTCATGCTGCGCGAGCAGGCCAAGCTGGCCGATTTCATGGAGCATGCGCCGGTCGGCTTCTTCTCGGTCGATCAGAACGGCCACTTCCTGTTCGTCAACGCCACGCTGGCCCAGTGGCTGGAGGCGGCGCCCGGCGATCTGACCGACGGCGAATCGCGGCTGCACCGGATCCTGGCAACGCCCCCCATCTCAGCAGCCCCCTACGACCTGTTCGACCACGGCGGCGGCGAGCAGCGCGGCGAGCTGACCATGGTGGGACTGCGTGGTCGGCGTTTCCAGGTTGCGGTGGCGCAGAGCGTGGTGCGGGCCGATGACGGAACCATCCATACCCGGTCGGTGGTGCGCGACCTGTCGCCCGAACGGGAATGGCAGGAGGCCCTGCGCCAGTCCGAACAGCGGTTCCAGCGCTTCTTCGAAGACGCGCCGATCGGCATCGCCCTGGTCGATGAAACCGGCCAGCTGACCGAATGCAACGAGGCCTTCCTGGCGCTGATCGGCAGCGAGGCGGGCAGCGTCATCAACCGCCCGATGGCCGACCTGATCGTCCCGGCGGAGCGCGAGGCGGTGACCGCACGGCTGAAATCCGTACAGGGCGGTGCCGACCCGGCTCACCCGCTGGAGGTGCGGCTGTCCGGTGGGCGGGAACTGACGGCCCAGCTCTATGCCCGCCGCCTGGCCAACCCGGTGCGCACCGATGGCCGCACGGATGGCGCCAAGGCGGATGGCGGCAGGGCGGATGGCGGCAGGGCGGATGGCGGCAGGGCGGATGGGGTCGGCCTGATCCTGCACTTCATCGACATGACCGAGCGCAAGAGTCTGGAGGCCCAGTTCGCCCAGTCGCAGAAGATGCAGGCGGTCGGCCAGCTGGCTGGCGGCGTGGCGCACGACTTCAACAACCTGCTGACGGCGATGATCGGCTTCTGCGACCTGCTGCTTCTGCGGCACAAGCCGGGCGACCAGTCCTTCAGTGACATCATGCAGATCAAGCAGAACGCCAACCGCGCCGCCAACCTTGTGCGGCAGCTGCTGGCCTTCTCGCGCCAGCAGACCCTGCAGCCGCGCGTCATCAACGTGACCGACGTGCTGGCGGAGCTGGCGAACCTGTTGCGCCGGCTGATCGGTGAGAACATCGAACTGAAGATGATCCACGGTCGCGACCTGGGGCTGGTCAAGGTCGATCAGAACCAGCTGGAGCAGGTCATCATCAATCTGGTGGTCAACGCCCGCGACGCGATGGCCGGCGGCGGCAAGCTGACCATCAACACCACCAATTACGTCGTCACCCAGCCGGAGCGGAGGGAACACGAGACGGTGCCGTCCGGCAGCTATGTCTCCATCGAGGTGATCGACACCGGCTGCGGCATCGCGCGGGAGAACCTGCAGCGCATCTTCGAGCCCTTCTACACCACCAAAGAGGTCGGGTCGGGCACCGGGCTCGGCCTGTCGACGGTGTACGGCATCGTCCGGCAGACCGGCGGCTTCGTTCTGGTCGATTCGGCGGTGGGGGAGGGGACGACCTTCACCATCCTGCTGCCGCACCACCAGGGCGAACTGCGCCCGGTCGACACCGCCGAACCGCGCGAGCGGCGCGGCAGCGACCTGACCGGCACCGGCACCATCCTGCTGGTGGAGGACGAGGACGCGGTGCGCGTCTTCTCCGCCCGTGCGCTCCGCAACAAGGGCTATCAGGTTCTGGAGGCGAAGAACGGTGAGGCGGCGCTACAGCAGATCGAGACCAACGGCGCGTCCATCGACCTGCTGATCACCGACGTCGTGATGCCGCAGATGGACGGCCCGACGCTCGCCCGCCATGTTCGCAAGCTGCGCCCGGAGATGCGGGTGATCTTCATCTCCGGTTATGCCGAGGACCGTCTGGGCGAGATCGACGGCGTCGAAGTCGCCCATTTCCTGCCCAAGCCCTTCTCTCTGAAACAGCTGGCCTCCAAGGTGAAGGAGGTCATCCGCGACGGGCGGTGAGGGGCGACTCCACCAGCGGCAGCATCCCCGAATATACCCCGTAAAATAGGAACGCACAGGCAACATCAGCCCTTGCAAATGAGAACGAAGAGAGTACATTCAGCCTCGTTGCAAGAGCGCCGACCGTGTGTTCTAAGAGAGGGGTACCGGGCATGTCGTCCGCACAGCTTCGTTTGGTCGAGAAGGATTCCATGGACAAGCAGAAGGCGCTCGATGCCGCCCTGAGCCAGATCGAACGCGCGTTCGGCAAGGGCTCGATCATGAAGCTCGGCGCCAAGGAGAACTTGGTCGAGACGGAGGTCATTTCCACCGGCTCCCTTGGTCTCGACATTGCGCTGGGCATCGGCGGCCTGCCGAAGGGCCGCATCATCGAAATCTACGGGCCGGAAAGCTCGGGCAAGACCACGCTGGCGCTGCACGCCATCGCCCAGGCCCAGAAGTCCGGCGGCACCTGCGCCTTCGTCGACGCGGAGCACGCGCTCGACCCGTCCTATGCCCGCAAGCTGGGCGTCAACATCGACGAACTGCTGATCTCCCAGCCGGATGCCGGCGAGCAGGCGCTGGAGATCGCCGACACGCTGGTGCGCTCCGGCGCCATCGACGTGCTGGTGGTCGACTCGGTGGCCGCTCTGGTGCCGCGCGCCGAACTGGAAGGCGAGATGGGCGACAGCCACGTCGGCCTGCACGCCCGCCTGATGAGTCAGGCGCTGCGCAAGTTGACCGGCTCGATCTCCAAGTCGAACTGCCTGGTGATCTTCATCAACCAGATCCGCCTGAAGATCGGCGTGATGTTCGGCAACCCGGAGACGACGACCGGCGGCAACGCGCTGAAGTTCTACGCTTCCGTGCGCCTCGACATCCGCCGCATCGGCTCGATCAAGGACCGCGACACCGTCGTCGGCAACCAGACCCGCGTCAAGGTGGTGAAGAACAAGATGGCCCCGCCGTTCCGCGTGGTCGAATTCGACATCATGTACGGCGAAGGTGTATCGAAGGTGGGCGAACTGCTCGATCTCGGCATCCAGGCCGGCGTGGTCGACAAGTCGGGCGCTTGGTTCAGCTATGACGGCACCCGCATCGGCCAGGGCCGCGAGAACGCCAAGACCTACCTGCGCAACAACCCCGAGATGGCCGACGCGATCGAGGCCAAGATCCGCGGCAACGCCGGTCTGGTCGCCGATGCGATGATGGGCACTCCGGAAGCCGACGGCGAAGCCTCCACTCCGGAGTAAGGTATCCGATATCTTTGCAAGCCCGCTGCCTGTAAGGGTCGCGGGCTTTTTTTTGGCCGCGTTCTGAGGGGGAAGCAATGATCAATCTGATTGCGGAATCGGCGATGCTGCCTCAGGCATGGAGATCGCGCATCGTTGGCAAAATCGCCGGCGCCAATCTGAAAATCATCCGCATGGATGAGGCCGGTATTCCATCGGAAAGCCATGCTGATTTCGACGAGGCGCTTTTCGTTCTGGAAGGCAGTATGACGCTCGACGTCGAAGGCGAGTTGATCGCTATGTCTGCGGGTGACTTTTTCGTCGTTCCGGCGGGCAAAAGCCACCAAGTCTTGGAAGGAAGCCGGGGCGTCCTGTTCCTGATCGATGCGGAATAAGGCCCGATCACAATCCATGAGAGCCGGCTCCGCTACACATCCACCACCATATGCGGTCTGAACGCGCCCTCCAGCGTCAGCAGAAGATGGAGATAGACCGCCACCTTACGGGCACGATCGCTGTTGCGGGACAGGCAGTCGCGCAACTGTTCGGCCAGCCTCGCGGTCTCTGGGTCCTGTTCCGGTGCTGTTGAAGTCGCTGCCTTTACGATGTGTTCCGGATCGACTGGCACCGGTGCCGCCGGGTCCTTCAGCAGCGCTTCGGCCAGCTCCTCCTCGTCATGATGGACCTGAGAGGGAGCGGCTGGAGGCGGCGGCGCTTGCCGTGTCAGATGGCTGCGGAGATTGTCCTTCAGCCGCGCCCGCTGACGCTCGTCCAGCCCGTCGAATTGATCGACCTCGTCGAACAGAAGATCGTACAGGCGTCGCCGGTGCGGATTGGGCGGGTTGTGGTCACGCCGTTCCTGCTCACGGTCGTGCCGTTCCTGGCGCGGGTTGCGGCGGCTGTTGCGGTCGGTGGCGTTGCCGCTCCGCTCGACGCCCGCGGTGGTGCGGACGCTGAACTCCGGCGGCCCGATGCCGCGGCCGGAGGTGAGATTGCCGGACATGGGCCGCCTCCCGGGAAATGATCCCCTGAGCTACCAAGTCTGGCAGAGCCGGCGCTTTCGTCAATGCGAAAGCGCCGGCTGTCCCATCAGTCCCCAGCCCCGGCCCCGACGGCGCCGTCGGCGGCTTCCGGCTTGCTCTTGCCGAAGCCGATGGTGGGGAAGACGTTGATCAGCGCGGTGATGAAGGCGGCCAGATAGGGCAGCGACTGCACCACCAGCAGGCCCGACCACATGAACGCGTCGCGGTTCTCGTGACCGAAGACCATGACGATGGCCAGCGCCGCGCCCCACAGCGACACCAGCAGCACCAGCTCCTCGCGCGCCATCAGGAAGGCCTGCATCAGCGCCGGCTGGTTCTCGCATTTCGGCGTACGGACGAAGGGCCGGCCGGAGGTGAAGATGCCCAGCCACATGGCGCGGCCGACCGTATGGGTCAGCGCCATACCGGCCACCGCCGCCCCGACCTTGTCCCAGAAGCCGCACTTCACGCGCGCCTCGTAGAGCCAGAGCGACGCGCCGACCTTGAAGGCGAAGACGCTCAGCGTCGGGATCATGAAGACGTTCGGCGGGAACTCGAAATATTTCGGGAAGGCCATCAGGCCGATGGACCAGATGATGCCGGCGATGCCGAACACCATATGGGCGGCGTCGGCGAACCAGGGCAGCCAGCCGGTGATGAAATGGTATTTCTGGCCGGTGGTCAGTTCCTTCGCACCCGGCGACAGCTGACGCCAATGGTGCTTCAGGATCTGCACGGCGCCATAGGCCCAGCGGAAGCGCTGCGTCTTGTAGGCGGAGAAGCTGTCGGGGACCAGGCCCTTGCCGTAGCTCTCCGGCATATAGACGGCCTCATAGCCATGCTCGAACAGGCGCAGGCCAAGGTCGGCATCCTCGGTGATGCACCACTCGCCCCAGCGGCCGACCTTTTCCAGGGCCGACTTGCGGATGATGGTCATGGTGCCGTGCTGGATGATCGCGTTGCGTTCGTTCCGCTGGATCATGCCGATGTGGAAGAAGCCGGCATATTCCCAGTTGGTCATGCGCTGGAACAGGTCGTGTTCCCACTCGCGATAGTCCTGCGGCGACTGGACGAAGCCGACCTCCGGCCGGTTGAAATGCGGGATGGTCGCCTTCAGCCAGTCAGGATGGACCTGATAGTCGCTGTCGATGACGGCAATGTGTTCGGCGTCGGGAGCGGTCTGCGCCAGACCGAAATTCAGCGCACCGGCCTTGAAGCCCGGCCAGTTATCGAGGTGGAAGAAGCGGAACTTCGGTCCCAGCTTCTTGCAGTATTCCTCGATCGGGCGCCAGACGGCCGGGTCCTTGGTGTTGTTGTCCAGCAGCAGGACTTCATAATTCGGGTAGTCGAGGTTGGCCAGCGCGTCCAGCGTCTGCATGACCATGTGCGGCGGCTCGTTGTAGCAGGGCACATGGATCGACACCTTCGCCGCGTTGGGAAGCGGGGCGGCGGAGCAGGGGATGAACTTGCGCTTGAACTTGTGCTGCCAGACGACCTCGGTCAGCTCCATGCCGTCGATCAGCATGACCGCGAACAGCACCAACTGGCAGAAGATCAGCAGGCCCCAGGCGATTTCGGTGGTGAGCGCGAGGCCGGCGGCCGACGCCGCGCTGACGGTGAAGACCAGGACGGAGGCGACCGCCTGGATCAGCGCGCCGTAGAAGATCTGGCCGCCGATCTTCAGGTCGCTGCGGCGCCACAGGAAGAACACCAGCGGCAGGAAACCCAGCGCAATTGCGGTGGCGCACTTGATCTCCCAGTTGCGGACCTCGTGCACCCCGCCGATCATCGGGAATTTCGGGTTGCGCTGATAGTCCCACAGGCCCCAGCTGGTGCCGGCCGTGCCCTCGATCTCCCGCTTCCAGGGCTGGTCGAAGGCCTCCATGATGAAGTAGTCGAGCTTGTTTTGGGCGGCGACGTTCAGGAAGTTGCGGATGAACTTGGCCTGATTGACCTGACTGGCCTCGGCGCCACGGCGCCACGGGCCGTCGGCCGGCCAGCCGATCTCGCCGATCAGGATGTGCTTGTTCGGATACTTCTGCTTCAGCTCGTTGTAGCGGAACATGGCGTAGTCGACCGACTGGTCGACCGGCACGCCTTCCCAATAGGGCAGCAGGTGGACGGCGAGGAAGTCGACAGCCTCGGCCAGCTCCGGATGCTTCAGCCAGACGTGCCACGGCTCGGCGATGGAAACCGGGACGTTGACCTTCTTCTTCACCCGCTTGATGTAGTCGATGGCCTGCGGAACGGTCAGGTCGGCGCGCAGGATCGCCTCGTTGCCGACCAGCACGCGGCGGACGTTGCTGTTGGCGCGGGCCAGCTTGATCAGGCCGGCCAGCTCGGGTTCGTCGATCTCCGGCTTGCCGGTCGTCCAGGCGCCGGCAGTGACCGGCAGCCCGTGCTTGGCGGCGATGGCCGCCACCATTTCGGAGCCGTCGGTGGTCGAATAGGTCCGGACGGCCTTTACCGCGCCCTCCAGCGCGTCCATGTCCTTTTCGATGTCCTCGGCGGACGCCTTGTCGCCCTTCGACGGGCTTTTGTCCGAGTGGAAGGGGGTATAGGCGACGCCGGTGATGGCGCCGGCCCAGGACCGCTCGTCCACCGGACGGTTCCACAGCGCCCAGAAGGCGATGTTGCCGAGGATCACCAGGATCAGAACCGCAAAGGCCGATTTGCGCATGTGGGTCGTTCTCGCTCGCCGCACCAGAAAACATGGATACGGCCCGTGGAGATGGCGCAGGGGGACCGTTGCCGCCCCGACCATGTCCTCGGACCGAACTCTACAATCGTCCAACGAATGCCGCTGCGCCGTATGGCCGGCGCGCACGGCAATCTATACAAGCTTCGCGGTTGCCCCGCCACTGCCGGCTATAACAGGGCAGCCTCCGGATTATTCCCCGTCGGCACCCGGCGCAGGCCATCAATGGAGTGAAGCATGTTTTCCCTTAACGAACGGCTACGGGCCGACACCCGCCATGTGACCGATCTGGGGCTGTGCCGGGTGCTGCTGATGAACAACCGGCTGTGGCCCTGGCTGATCCTGGTGCCGATGCGAGAAGGTGCCGTGGAAATCCACCGGCTGGAGAAGGGCGACCAAGTGACTCTGATGCGCGAGATCGCACAGGCGTCCCGCGTGGTGGAGCGGCTGTTCGCGCCGGACAAGATGAATGTCGGAGCGCTGGGCAACATGGTGCCGCAACTGCACGTCCACGTGATCGGCCCGACGCGTGGCGATCCGGCATGGCCAGGACCGGTGTGGGGTTCCGGCCATGCCGAACCGTATGAGGCGGCGGAGGCCGATGCCTTGCTGCACCGGCTGGCCGAGGCGTTCCGCGCGACGCCGTGAACTTTATCGGGTGGTGAGTGTTTGGGTGGTCAGCCATCTTTTTGGGAGACCGCCGCCATGACCGACCAAAACCGCTCCAAGTCCGTGACCTCCGACGCTCCATCGGACGCAGCCCAGCGAATCGAGAACAAGCTGGTCGACAAGACCGGCAAGGCGTCCGGCGATCCTGACAAGCCCGTCCAAAAGAAATGGGAGGAGATGGGCGGGCGGGAGGACATCGTTGAGCAGACCCAGCGCGAAGGCGGAGGGGCTTAAAGGGCTAACGCTTGCCCCATGGCCGATGTACATCCCCTCTCCACCCGCGGAGAGGGGAATACTACCGCTTCACCGTGCAGCTCAGCGCCAGCACGTCCGCCGCCTTGTCCAGATCGTCAGCGCGGATCAGCACATAGTCGGTGTTGTAGGTGGAGATCGCGAAGATCGGCAGATGAGCCTGGGCCAGCGGAACGGCGATGCGGGCCAGGATGCCGAACAGCGAGAAATCGACCACGCCCTCCACCCGGAAGGCGCGCCAGCCGCGTTCGGCCTTCACGCCGTCGGGCACCCGGTCCTCGCGGCAGAGGATTGACAGTTCCTCTCCCGTCCGGGTGGCGCCGACCAGCGGGTCGGTCCAGTCGAGCCAGTCGGGCAGGCCGCTGCCGGGCGGCAACTGAGCCACAGCCAGACGGTCGGGCAGGATCGTCAGGGTCAGGCCGCTCTGCTCGCGCACCAGGGCGGCGGTCAGCGTCGCCTCATCCACCTCGAAGGGTTTCAGGATGCGCCGGGCGCGGGCGGTCAGCGACGGCACGCCGGAGCGCATGGCGCGGCCCAGCATCTCCGCCGAGGTGGCGCGCAGGTTGGCATCCGATTCGGCGAGATCGACCACGGCCTGCAGCGCGCTGGACTGGACGATCCGGCTGGGGCTGTTCTCGAACCAGTCGGCCAGCAGGACGGTGGCGCGGTGGCGCTGCTCCTCCGTCATGGTCAGGCGTGGCATGATCTGCGCGAGGTGCCAGCGCACCTCCGCCTGTTCGATGGCGACGGCGTCGGTCAGCAGATGCTCGACATAAGGGTCGAGCCAGTTGGCATTGCCCCGCGACACCCGTTCCAGCGCATCGGCGGCGCGCATGCGGACGCTGGCATTGCGGTCGAACAGGCAGCCGACCAGCTCCGCCAGCTTGCCGCGGTCGGCCGACACCTCGTCGGCGACGGAGGGGGCGTCGCCCACCGTCCGCCGGTCGCCGATCGCCAGCCGGCGGGCGAGCGAGGCGTTCCTGATCAGCTCATCCATCTCAGCGCCGCCCGGTCGGACGGCCGAAGCGGGACGGCGTGCCGAAGCGCGAGGCGATCTTGGCACCGGTCGGCTTGGGCGGTGGCGGGGGAGGGGG
>NZ_CAMLJP010000123.1 GCF_946480385.1 uncultured Azospirillum sp. | reverse complement strand
CAGCATCGACCAGACCCGCACCCGCCTGCTGAGCCCCCGCTACGCCGACCGCGTGGCGCCGGAGATTCTGGACGATCTGGACGCCACGGCGGAGATGATCCGCAAGACCATCGCCCGCGCGCCCAGCCTCCCCGACTTCTCCGACAGCCCCAGCCCGCCCAAACCGACCCGCCGCCTGCGCACCCTGGGCCGCCCGATCCGGAATTGAAGGGCAAATCGCAACAGCCGTCGCGCGACACTTGACCCACCGTCACGCATTCGCTACTCCCGTGGGCCGGAGGAAGAGTGGCCGAGTGGTTTAAGGCAACGGTCTTGAAAACCGTCGTAGGTGTGAGCCTACCGTGGGTTCGAATCCCACCTCTTCCGCCACGAATTCTGTCTAAGCAATTTCAGTACAAGCAATTGATTTGCTTGGGATTTTTTATTTTCGGAAAATGCCTTCCCCACAGTTCACCCCACATTTTTCAGCGGATTGACGCCACTGTCAGCGGACGTTCGCGGACGGAATTTCCTTTTTTAGGTGGTGCGCTAAAAAACCTGTCCTGCCCTTGAACAGGGGAGTTACACCCTTAACGGCAAATCTTGTCTCGAACCGATTATCATGTATAGGTTGTTGTTTGTTCGCAGCTTTCGATATCTTGGAGCAACACCATGAAAAAACTTTGGCTTAGCTACGCGTGGAAAGATAATGAGCAATCTGACGTTGATTTTGTAGCCCAAGAAATCGAAAAGGTTGGTATTGACGTGAGGATCGACCGGTGGTCGTTGATAGCTGGAAGGCGCCTATGGGAGCAAATCGGAAAGAATATCGAGTCTAAGACCGAATGTGATGCTTGGGCTATATTTGCGACAGAAAACAGTTTAGACAGCGAGCCATGCAAAGAAGAAATAGCCATTGCACTTGATCGTGCTTTGAGAGTTCGAGGTGATAATTTTCCTTTGATTGGCATATTCCCAGCTTCAATTGGTTCTGAACTTATACCTCCGGCCATACGCACTCGGCTTTATGTTCGGCTTTCTGACCCAGACTGGCTTACCAGGGTAAAAAGTGCGGTAGACGGGAGTGCACCCATCGTTTCCCGTCCACAAATCGCTCCGTTTTTCTCTAAGTTGCACTCCGGTTCTGGTGTAACAATTGTTGAAGTCCGACCGCGCGTTGGCCGGTGGTTCCCAGTAATTGCTGCAGTTCCAGTCGCAGAAAAAGATAAAATTGGAGTTATTATTCCTGGCCCATCAGGTACACCAACTGGAACGGGATTAACAATGAAAAGTGAAGGAACATCTCCGGATGGGAAATACGCCTTCTGGGTAGTGAACCATGCCGCTGATCCGCAAAATAGCATATACGTCTATTGCAAATCTCTTCCTAACGAACTCCTTTGCGGACCTGATAAGCAGGTTTATTCCATTCCGCTACGTTAGGCGTAGAAATATTTCAGTAATTTCAGCGAACATCTGGGTATTTCTCGAAGATTATGCGAAAAATTTTCCGTCCTTTATATCCGGATCGTAGATTGAGCCTCCCGCCTCGCTGTGCTGCGCTAGCGACACGGCGATGGCGCAGGCCACCGGCCACTCTGCGCAACCGAGAAACCATGAAATAACAATTGCCGCTGTCTAGCCTCAGCCAGTACCAGAGGCCGCAGACCGCCGGCCGGAATCGTCAACATTCCACAGGATGTGGGGCCTTCTGCTATTCAGGAACTCAAACCTCAGTTGATGTGGTGAAGCACATCAACTCAGTTGCAACGCTCAACGACGCCGACCAACCGTTCACTAAAATCCTCACCACACCAAACCGCATACCTTCATATGACCCCCGCCCTTTTGCGCCTCCCCGATTGCTCTGCTAGCGTCCAATCCGGGTTACGGAAGGGGCGCGGACCATGGGACTCATCAGCTTTCTGAAAAAGACCGCCGCCGGTCATACCGACCGGCAGAAGCAGGCGCGGTACGACCGTGCGAACGCGCGGGCCAACGAGTACATGGAGGTGGCGCAGTGGTATGCCGAGGAAGGCGACGGCAACCCGCGCATCCTGCAGAATTATCAGGAACTTTCGGCGTTGCCCTTCCGCCAGGGCCATGCCGCGACGCTGGTCGGCTACCGCAACGACATCACGCGCAAGCTGGGCCATGCCGCCCACATCGGCACCCGGCAGAACCCGTGGATCGCCGCCTTCCTGCGGCCGGATGACGGCACCGTCTATTGCGCCTATGTGCTGCTGCGCGACGACAACCAGCAGTTCGCGCTGATGAAGGCCTACTGGTTCCTGTCCGGCAACGAGACGGAGGCCGGATACAAGCGCCCCGTCTTCGGCGTCCTCTGATCCACCCAGCAGGAAAGTCGCGCACATGCCGAACATCGCCGATCTGGTCGCGAACCCGGAAAGCTTCCTCAAGAATAACCTGATCTGGATCCAGTATCAGTCCTACCAGCCCAACTACCGCGTCGGCGGCGTCAAGAGCTTCAGCCTCAGCGACGACGGCATGACCTGCACCCGCAAGGGCACCGGCATCGTCTCGCAATTCTCGACCAAGAACGTCGATGTCTGGTCGGTGCGCTACGACCAGGGCAACCGGCCGGGCAGTTGGAACGCCTACTGGCTGCCCTACGACCAGGATTTCAAGCATCTCGTCGTGCTGGACGACGAGGCCGACGTGATGTTCACGCCGACGATGGACGGCTGCTCCTTCGGCTTCAGCGATCATGGCGGCGGCACCTACTCCGCCTCCCACGGCAATCTCCAGACCGCCCAGGGACGGATCGACGAGGCGGGACTGCGCCAGGGCATGCGCATGCACGCCACCACCCTGCACAAGTCGCAATACATGAACGTGCCGGGCACCGACGGGGTCAAAGTCACGCTCGTCGGGGTGCGCAACGGCAAGAAATGGCGCTTCTTCTATCAGCAATACATCGACCAGATGGGCGCCTTCACCCTGCTGAAGGTCGCGCAGGTCAAGAGGTAGGGCATTCCCGGGGGCGCGCCGCGCCCCTCCCCCATTCCCACTCAAGACAGCCCGCCGCCGCCTTGCTACAGTCCCTGTTCCTCGGACCTGTCCCGAACGGCTTGATCCGCAAGACAGACACAGACCAGAGACAAGGCACATGGACAAAGGCACGCCGAAGGCCATCCGGCTTCAGGACTATCGCCCGCCGGCGCATCTGATCGACACGGTCGACCTGTTCGTCGACCTGGGCGAGGATGTCACCACCGTCCGCGCGGTGCTCGCGATCCGCCGCAATCCCGACCGGCCGGAGGCGGCGACGGAACCGCTGACGCTCGACGGGCAGAGGCTGGATCTGGTGTCGGTGGCGCTGGACGGCCGGACTCTGGGGCCGGACGAATTCACCGTCACGCCCGATCACCTGATCGTGCTGGAGGTGCCGGACAGCTACACGCTGGAAACCATCGTCCGCATCAAGCCGCAGGAGAACACGGCGCTGGAAGGACTCTACAAGTCCTCCGGCAACTTCTGCACGCAATGCGAGGCGGAGGGCTTCCGCAAGATCACCTATTTCGCCGACCGGCCGGACGTGATGGCGCGTTACAGCACCACTATCACCGCCGACAAGGCGCGCTATCCGGTCCTGCTGTCGAACGGCAATCTCGCCGCTTCCGGCGATTCGGAAGACGGGCGCCACTGGGCGCGCTGGGAGGACCCCTTCCCCAAGCCCTGCTACCTGTTCGCGCTGGTCGCCGGCAAGCTCGTCCATGGCGAGGACCATTTCCGCACCGCCTCGGGCCGCGACGTCACGCTCCGCATCTATGTCGAGCCGGGGAACGAGGACAAGATCGACCACGCCATGCGCTCGCTCATCAAGTCGATGCGCTGGGATGAGGAGGTCTATGGTCTGGAATACGACCTGGACATCTTCAACATCGTCGCGGTCGGCGACTTCAACATGGGAGCGATGGAAAACAAGTCGCTCAACGTCTTCAACACCAAATACATCCTGGCCAAGCCGGAAACCGCGACCGACACCGATTTCCTCAACATCGAGGCGGTGGTCGCGCACGAGTATTTCCACAATTGGACCGGCAACCGCGTCACCTGCCGCGACTGGTTCCAGCTGTCGCTGAAGGAAGGGCTGACCGTCTTCCGCGACCAGGAATTCTCGTCGGACATGCATTCCCGCGCGGTGAAGCGCATCGCCGACGTCCAGGGGCTGCGCACCGTGCAGTTCCAGGAAGACGCCGGCGCCATGGCCCATCCGGTGCGCCCGGACAGCTATGTCGAGATCAACAACTTCTACACCCCGACCGTCTACAACAAGGGTGCGGAAGTCATCCGCATGATCCACACCCTGCTGGGACCGGAGAAGTACCGCAAGGGCACCGACCTCTATTTCCAGCGCCATGACGGGCAGGCGGTCACCTGCGACGATTTCGTCGCCGCCATGGCCGATGCCAGCGGCGTCGACCTGACCCAGTTCCAGCTGTGGTATCGCCAGTCCGGCACGCCTGAACTGGACATCGCCGGCAGCTACGATTCCGCCGCCAAAACCTACACCCTGACGGTGAAGCAGACGGTGCCGCCGACGCCGGGCCAGCCGACCAAGCAGCCGATGCACATCCCGCTGGTGGTCGGCCTGCTCGGCCCCAACGGGCAGGACCTGCCGCTGCGCCTGGAGGGCGAGGACGCCGCCACCGGCACCAGCCGCATCCTGCATGTGACGGCGGAAAACCAGAGCTTCACCTTCCGCGACATCCCGGCCCGGCCGGTGCCGTCGCTGCTGCGCGGCTTCTCCGCCCCGGTGAAGCTGAAGACCGACCTGACCGAC
The DNA here is from genome assembly GCF_946480385.1 of uncultured Azospirillum sp. The sequence goes on along the minus strand of NZ_CAMLJP010000123.1, from coordinate 12,651 downwards.
GCCGACCTGACCTTCCTGATGGCGAACGACAGCGACGCCTTCAACCGGTGGGAGGCCGGGCAGATTCTCGGCACCCGCATCTTGCTGAACCTCGTCGCCGACCAGCAGGTCGGGCGTGATCTGGTGCTTCCGGAGGGCTATGCCGATGCCTTCGCCAGGATCCTGGACGATGCGCAGCGCGACCCCGCCTTCGCCGCCCAGGCGCTGGTGCTGCCGACGGAGGCCTATCTCGGCACCCAGATGCCGGTGGTCGATCCCGACGCCATCCATGCGGTGCGGGAATTCGCTCGCAAGACGCTGGCCGGGCGCCTGCGTGCGCAGTTCCTCGACCTCTACCGCCGCAACAGCAGCCAGGAGCCCTTCTCCGTCGATGCCGAGGCCATCGGCAAGCGGGCACTGAAGAACCTCTGCCTCGCCTATCTGATGGCGCTGGAGGATGCGGAGGCGCTGGAGCTGTGCCTGACGCAGTATCGCACCGCCCAGGGCATGACCGACGAGATCGCGGCGCTGCAGTTCCTGTCCAACGCTGCCTCGCCGGAAGGGGAGAAGGCGCTGGCCGACTTCTACGAGCGCTGGAAGGGCGAGGCGCTGGTGGTCGACAAGTGGTTCAGCGTGCAGGCGATGTCGCACCGCGCCGACACGCAGGCCCGCGTCACCGCCCTGCTCGGCCATCCGGCCTTCGAGATCCGGAACCCGAACAAGGTCTATGCGCTGATCGGCGGCTTTGCCAACGGCAACCCTGTGCGCTTCCATGACGCGAGCGGCGCCGGCTATCGCTTCCTCGCCGATCAGGTCCTGCGCCTGGATCCGATGAACCCGCAGGTTGCGGCCCGGCTGATGGGGCCCTTCTCCCGCCTGCGGCGCTATGACGCGGCCCGTCAGGGGCTGATGAAGGCGGAGTTGCAGCGGATCGTCGCGACGCCGGGCCTGTCCCCGGACGTCTACGAGGTCGCGAGCAAGAGCCTGGAGGCCGCCGGCTGAGACTCGGGACCAAAGGACCGGGTGGATAAGCAAAAGGGCCGGCGGGATGACCGCCGGCCCTTTCGCCGTCCGCTGACTCCCCCTACCGCCGGGCGAGGGGATGCGGTCTTACTTCTGCTCGGACAGGAAGGCGATCAGGTCGGCGCGCTTGGCGTCGTCCTTCAGGCCGGCGAAGGCCATCGTGCCGCCCGGGACGATTTCCTTCGGCGCCTTGATGTAGGCGTCCAGGTTTTCCGGGGTCCAGACCAGACCGCCGGCGCCCTTTTCCTTCATCGGAGCCGAGTATTTGAAGCCCTCGATCGACGCAGCCGGACGGCCGACGACGCCGAACAGCGACGGGCCGACCTTGTTCTTGCCCTGCTCGGCGGTGTGGCAGGCCATGCAGACCTTGAAGACATCCTTGCCGGCCGCGGCATCGGCCGCCTGAGCGGCACCGGCACCCATCACGACCGCGGCGATGGCGGCAACGCCCATCAACAGCTTCTTCATTCTTCGGCTTCCCTTCCGATGGATCCACCGGCCGACGGCGCCGGCCGGAATCGCGCGGCAGCATACACATTCCGCAAGGGGCACAAACCCCCTTTGATGCCGCCGTACGACCAATGAACAATTTGCCGCGCTAATTCATCCACGCAAGCGCCGCGAACAGAACCACAACCACAAGAAGCGCCGCCCACGGCACATAGAAATTGCCCGTTCCGCCCCCCATTCTCCGCCCGACCGGCAGCGGCAGCGGGATTTCCGGCGGCGGCTCCGCCATGCGGGTCGCGGGCTTCGCCGCGGGTGCGGCGGCCGGCGCGGGATCGGAGTAGACGGCTGGCCGGACCGCGGGTTGGGGAGCCGCCTCGGTCGCTACCGAGGCCGCTTCGACGGGAGCCGGACCGACGATCTGGGTGAAGCGGGCGAAGAACTCCTCCGCCATCTTGCGGGCGGTGGCGTCGACCAGCCGGGAGCCGATCTGCGCCAGCTTGCCGCCGACCTGGGCCTTGGCGGTGTAGGTCAGCAGCGTGGCGCCGCCATCGTCAACCAGCGCCACGGTGGCGCCGCCCTTGCCGAAGCCGGCGGCACCGCCCGACCCTTCGCCGGTGATGGTGTAGCCGTTGGGCGGGTCCAGGTCGGACAGGGTGACCTTGCCGGCGAATTTGGCGCTGACCGGACCGACCTTGGCGACGACCTTGGCCGTCATCTCGGTGTCGGACTGCCGGACCACCTCCTCGCAGCCGGGGATGCACTGGCGCAGGATTTCCGGATCGTTCAGCGCCGCCCACACCGCGTCGCGGCTGGCCTCGATCCGGTGGCTTCCGCTCATATCCATGGTTCGTGGTTCCTCCAACCCAATTGCCAACCCTGATGCGGCCCTTTGCGGGCGTCTCGTGCCCCGACTGCGGCCGGGGTTACGGTCGAGAATATGGCATTACCGGGCGCTGCGACAGCCCCGGCCGCCTCATCTCAAAGTCTTAAAGCGGCGGGCGTCCTCACCCGCGCGGCGCCATGCAGTTGCTGACGATCGGCGTGCAGGCCGACAGAGTGGCGCCGGCCGGATAGCTGACCTGCTCCACCGTGCCGCGCGGGCCGATCACCATGGTCGCCTCGCAGCCGGCCGAGGTGTTGCCGCCGACCGGCACCCCGAAGCCGAGGCCGAGCCCCACCCCACCGCTGCCGCCGAAGCTGCCGGCGCCGATGCCGATGCTGCTGCCGGGGCTGTAGGCCACCGCCGGGCGGGCGACATAGGTGTAGTATTCGCGGCCCGCCGCCGTCGCCTGACGGTCCGGCACGCCGGCGCAGGCCAGCAGGTCGGCCTTGGGCATGCCGACCATCGCGGTCTGGGCGCGGCGCGCAATCTCCGGATCGGGACCGGTGGCGCAGCCGGCAAGGATGGCGGCCGTGCCGCCGAGAAGGATCATCGCAGCGCCCACGCTCCTCGCCCTACCGATGGCCTTACCACTGCCTATGCCCATGTCTCGTCCTCCACCAGAATATCGTGTCATCGCCGGGTTCTTCTCAACCGGTTGATATAGTGCTGAAACCCCGCCGCCGCCCGTCCGTTCCCGGAAGGGCCGGTGTGACCCGGAAGTGACGGACGGGCCCGGATTTGCTAGGAGTTCCGTCCACTGTCCATACCAGCATATCGGAACCGCCGACGCCATGGCCGAGCTTACGCCCTCTACTTCTCCCTCCGCCCCTGCCGTGACGGTGTATCTCGCACTCGGAGGCAACATGGGCGACCGCGCCGCCAACCTCGCCGAGGCAATCCGGCGTCTGGGCGCGGCGGTGGAGATCGACGCGCAGTCCACGCTGTACGAGACGGCGCCGATGTATGTGACCGACCAGCCGGCCTTCCTGAACATGGCGGTGCGCGGCACCACCCGCCTCGGCCCCTTGGAGCTGCTGCGCTTCCTGAAGGAGATCGAGGCGACGCTGGGCCGCGATCTCGGCGGCCTGCGCTTCGGCCCGCGCCCCATCGATCTCGACATCCTGCTCTACGCCGACCGCGTGATGACGGAGCCGGAGTTGGAAATCCCCCACCCCCGCATGGTCGAGCGCGCCTTCGTCCTCTGCCCGCTGGCTGACATCGCCGCCGACGTCGTCCACCCAGTGCTGAACCGGCGGATCGACGCCCTGCGCGACGAGGTTCCCGGCCGCGAGACCGTCGTCCGCATCGCCGAAACGCTGTGACGGAAGACTTTGAGTGCGGTGGCATGCCGCCGCCGCACCGCTTATAGTGCCGACCTGAACGCAACGCCGGCGCCCGTCCGCCGGCCGGGAGAGTGTGTTGTCGGACGATAGCGTGAAACGGACCATGCTGGTCCAACCGGGCGGCGCGCCGCTCACCTACACCATTCTGGTGCGCGGGTTCTCCGCCGCCGTGGATCTTGCCGGCCGCACCGACCGGCCGGATGTCCGTTTCGACCTGACGCTGACCGTCACCCATCCCGGACCCGGCTTTCCCGACGACATCGCCGCGGTGATGTCTTACGAGGACATCGTCGAAGACTTGCGCCGTCTTTGTGCCGAATCCAACATATCGGGCGCCGAATACTTGGCCGACCGCGCTGCGGACCTGTGCCTGTCCCACGCCAAAGTGCGCCGCGTCCAGGTCGACGTCACCATTCCCGCGGCCGACTCGGCCGATTCGGCGGCCGGCGCCGGCCTGACGCGCGGCCGGCCGGGACTGGCCTGACCACGCCCGCCGTCAACGAGCCTCCGCCGCGCCGCTGCTCATTACTGCATTACACAAAGATATAGCGCCTGTTGACAAAAGGACGGGTGACAATACCACCTGGTCTGAGTTATGGTCGCCATATTGTATTTTAGACCCACAATCCGGACCGGACGGGGTATATCCCCGGCGGCGATTCGGATACCGAAAGCCGAGACGAGCGCGCAGCAGGGATTAGGCCAATCGCCATTGCCGGCTTCGACCGTCCGCCGATCCCCCTTCCGGGACGGCAACGGCCCCCGGAAGCCGGACTCAAAGGGAGGGACGCATGGACCGCAGCACGACGCCGACCCTTTCCGAACTGCTCGAGGATCCGATCGTGATCGCCGTGATGGCGCGCGATGGGATCAGCCCCGACAGCGTCCAGCAGCTTTTCGAACGCCTTCGCCGGAGCCGCCGAGTACAGGAAGAACGGCTCGCCGCCTGACCTGCGGCCACACTGACCCAAGCGCTGGATAAAGCCCGGTCAGAAACCTTCGGCTGAACCCCTTTCTGTGAGGCGCCGCTTTCCCCGGAGAGCGGCGCTTCGCTATTCGGGGACGTCGCTTCACCCCTCCAGAACCTCGCGCACGACCTCCATCACCTCCGCCGGGGTGAAAGGCTTGCGCAGGGTGCGGTGCGCGCCCAGCGCCTCCGCCACCGGCAGCACGTCCAGCGAGGCGCGGGCACCACCGCCGGAAATCGCGATGATCTTCAGCGACGGTGCGCCGCGCCGCAGCTCCATGATCGTCGCCAGCCCCTCCTGGTTCGGCATGAAGATGTCGGTGATGACCAGATCGACGGGATGTCCGTCCGGACGGTCGCGGAACCGCAACATCCCCTCCAGCCCGTCGCGGGCGCCGACCGCCTCGTGACCGGCCATCGTCAGCGTGCGCAGCAGCACCGCGCGGGCAACCTCGTCGTCATCGATGATCAGCACGCTGGCCATGGCGCCGGTCCCCTCCTCACTCCGCCGGATGGGGCGTGCCATGCGCCTGCCCCTCGGCCGCCTGCCCCGTCTCCACAGACTCATCCCGCATCGGCTTCTTGCGGGCAAGATAGCTGTAGACCGTCGGCACGACGAACAGGGTCAGCAGCGTGCCCAGCGTCATGCCGCCGACGATGACGGCGCCGATGGCCTGACGGCTTTCCGCACCCGCCCCCTTGGCGTAGGCCAGCGGCACCGCGCCCAGCACCATGGCGCCGGTGGTCATCAGAATCGGACGCAGGCGCAGCACGGCGGCTTCCTCCACCGCCTTGCGGATGTCGGTGCCGGCGCGCTGGAGCTGGTTGGCGAACTCCACGATCAGGATGCCGTGCTTGGTAATGAGGCCGACCAGGGTGACGAGGCCGATCTGGCTGTAGACGTTCATCGTCCCGCCGCTCATCTGCAAGGCGGCGAGCGCGCCGGTCATCGACAGTGGCACCGTCAGCATGATGACGAAGGGGTCGATGAAGCTCTCGAACTGCGCCGCCAGCACCAGATAGATGAAGGCCAGCGCCAACACGAAGACGAAATAGAGCCCGGTCGCCGATTCGCGGAATTCGCGGCTCTGTCCGGCATAATCGGTCTGTGCAGTGGCCGGCAGCACCTTGTTCGCCGCCGCCTGCATCACCGCCAGCGCCTCGCCCAGCGAGGTCCCCGGCGCCAGCGTCGCGGTAATGGTGGCGGAGCGCAGCTTGTTGAAGTGGTTCAGCTCCTTCGGCGCCACCCGCTCCTCGACCTTCACCAGATTGGCGAGCGAGATCATCTGACCCGGCCCACCGGTGGCACTGGTGCCGCCGCGGACATAGATGCCGGCGATGTCGTCCGGGTTGCGGCGGTCGACATTGGCGACCTGGACGATCACGTCATACTGCTTGCCGTCCTTCTTGAAGCGCGTCACCTGCCGCCCGCCCAGCAGGGTTTCCAGCGTGCGGCCGACGGTATCGACATCCACCCCCAGATCGGCCGACTTATCGCGGTCCAGCGTGACCCGCAGTTCCGGCTTGTTCAGCTTCAGGTCGGTGTCGAGGTTGGTCAGGCCGGGGAACTTGCGCGCCTCCGCCATCATGGCGTTGACCATCGTCTGCAGTTCCTCGAACGGCAGCGAGGTCTGGATGACGAAGTTGAACGGCTTGTCGATCGGGCTCTGGCCCAGCGAGGGCGGGTTGGTGACGAAACCCAGGATGCCGGGGATGCCGAACATCTTCGGGAACAGCTGGGCGGTGATCGCCTGCTGCTTCACGTCGCGCTCGTCCCAGTCGATCAGGCGGACGAAGGCGATGCCCTGGTTCACCACCGGGAAGCCGACGACGACGAAGAACTTCTCCAGCACCGGAATCTGGCGGAACAGCGCCTCCATCCGCTGGGCGTAGCCCATGGTGTAGTCGAGCGTCGAGCCTTCCGGCGCGATGGCGATGCCGACGATGGTGCCGCGGTCCTCCACCGGCGCCAGTTCCGACTTCAACCCGGTGAACAGCACATAGCTGGCCGCGGCGACGCCCAGCCCGATCAGCAGAACCAGGGGCCGCGCCCGCAAGGACAGGCGCAGCAGCCGGCGATAGCCGTTGGTCATCCCCTCCAGGAACCGCTCGATGGCGCGGTAGAGCAGGCCGTGTTTGGTCTCATGCTTCAGCAGCTTGGAACACATCATCGGCGACAGCGTCAGCGCCACGAAGCCCGACACGATCACCGCACCGGCCAGCGTCAGCGCGAACTCGGTGAACAGCCGCCCCGTACGCCCCGTCATGAATCCGATGGGGGCGTACACCGCCGCCAGCGTGATCGTCATGGCGATGACGGCGAAGCCGATCTCGCGCGATCCCTTCAGCGCCGCCTGGAACGGGTTCATCCCCTCTTCCACGTAGCGGAAGATGTTCTCCAGCATGACGATGGCGTCGTCGACGACGAGGCCGATGGCCAGCACCATCGACAGCAGGGTCAGCGTGTTGATGGAGAAGCCGAAGGCGTACATCAGGGCGAAGCCGCCGATCAGCGACACCGGGATGGTCACCAGCGGCACCAGCGTCGCCCGCAGCGAACGCAGGAAGAAGAAGATGACCAGCACGACCAGGATGATCGCTTCGAAGATGGTGTGGAACACCGCGTCGATCGACTTGGCGATGAAGACCGAACTGTCGTAACCGACATCCACACCCATGCCCTCGGGCAATGCGGCGCGGATCTTCGGCAGCGCGTCATTGACCGCCTTCGACACGTCCAGCGGGTTGGCGGTGGATTGCTTCACCACGCCGATGGCGACGGCGCCGCGGCCGTTGAAGCGGGCGCTCACCCGCTCGTCCAGCGCGCCCAGCTCCGCCCGGCCGATGTCGCGCAGCCGGACCAGATAGCCCGAATCGTCGCGCAGGATGATGTTCTCGAACTCAGCCGGGCTGCGCAGGTCGGTTTCCGACACGACGGTGAACTCGCGCGCCACGCTTTCGACGCGGCCGGCCGGGATCTCCACATTCTGCCGGCGCAGCGCGTTCTCGACATCCTGCGGCGTCACACGGTAGGCGGCCATGCGCTGCGGGTCGAGCCACAGCCGCATGGCGAATCGTCGCTCGCCGAAAATGCGGACCTGCGCCACGCCGGGCAGGTTCTGCAGCCGGTCCTTGACATAGCGGTCGGCGAAGTCCGTCACCTCCAGCGGCGAATGCCGGTCGGAGGAGAAGGCGAGATAGATGATCGGCTGGGCGTCGGCCTCGACCTTGGCGATCACCGGCTCGTCGATCTCCGACGGCAGGGCGGCGCGGACGCGGCCCACCCGGTCGCGCACGTCGCTGGCGGCGACATCGACGTTGCGGTCCAGCCGGAAGCGCAGGGTGATCTGCGACTTCTCCGCCCGGCTGATCGAGGACATCACGTCGATGCCCTCGATGCCGGCCAGGCTGTCCTCCAGCGTCTGCGTCACCTGGCTTTCGATGATCTGAGCCGAGGCGCCCTTGTAGGTCGTCTCCACCGTGACGACCGGCTCGTCGATCTTGGGATATTCGCGCACCGACAGGCGTTGGTACGACACGATGCCGATCAGCATCAGGGCGAGGCTCATCACCGTCGCCAGGACGGGACGGCGGACCGAAATCTCGGACAGGATCATCGACTTAGCTCCCGGCCGGCTTGTTCGGAACCACAGCCACCGGTGCGCCGTCGCGGATCTTCAGCTGGCCGGCGGTGACCACCATGTCGCCGGGGGTGAGACCCTTGGAAATCTCCACCTCCGCATTGCGGCGCTCGCCCAGCGTCACCTTCGTCTGGGCCACCTTGCCGTCGACCACCTTGAAGACATACTGGTCCTTGCCGAAGGCGACGATGGCCTGTTCCGGCACCAGCACCGCGTCAGGCACCGTGGTCAGCGTCAACGACACGCGGGCGAACAGGCCAGGGCGCAGCGAGCCATCCGGGTTCGGCACGCGGGCGCGGATCGCCAGCGCGCGTCCGTTCACATCCACCAGCGGGTCGATGGCATAGACGGTGCCGTCGAAGCTGCGTCCGCCGAAGGCATCCACCGCCACCTTCACCGTCTGCCCGACCTTCACCGCCGGCAGGAACATCTCCGGCACGCGGAAGTCCAGCTTCAGCGTGTCGATGTCCTCCAGGTTCACGATGTCCTTGCCGGCCTGGACGAAGTCGCCGACCGACACCTTGCGCAATCCCAGCACCCCGTCGAAAGGCGCGGTGATGACCTGCTTGTCGAGCTGCGCCTTGGCCAGCTGCACCGCCGCCTCGTCGGCCAGCAGCTTGGCGGAGGCCTGTTCGCGGTTGCGCAGGGGACCGGTGTTCTGGCGCACTAGCTGGTCGGCACGCGACAGCTCGGCGCGGGAGAAGGCGATGCTCGCCTGGGCCTGGGCCAGCGTTGCGCGGGCGATGGCGTCGTCCAGCCGGACCAGCACGGTGCCCTTGGCGACGCGCTGCCCTTCCTTGAAAGCGATCTCGCTGATGCGGCCGGCGATTTCCGGCCGGATCACCACCGATTCGTTGGACAGCAGCGACCCGACGGCGGTCACCGTCCGCTCCACCATGCCGATGCGGACCGGAACGGCCTCCACCGGCATCGGCGGCGTGCCGCCCGGCGGCTTGGCGCCACCAGCGGCTCCCCCCGAGGCGCCCCCCGGAGCGGGCGCGCCGCCGGACACGGCACCGGTCACCATCGCAGTCAGTCCGGCGACGGTCCCACCCTGCTTCACGAAATACCAGTAGGCCCCGCCGGCGAGAGCCACCAGGACGAGAAGAGCAGCGATGCGAAGCGTGTGACGCATGGGACCGGGATCCGGACGGGTTTCGTTCTACCGCAGCGCAACCGAAAGGGGCGCCGGGCAAACTGAACTATATCGTTCAGTTCACATCCGGAGTCGAGAAGGTTCAGCGATCAGAACCGTCCGCCGGTCCGTTTATGGCTGCCATCTCCGAACTCCCGCCGCCTTCCAGCCGGCCGGCACGCATCGGCACCGTCCGGCCGCCGCACAGCGTCACCCACAAATCGGCGGGATCGCCGGCCGTCACCGCGCCGTCGCCATCCATCCGCCGGACTTCCCCGCCCTCCAGATCGAGTCCCGGCGCGCAGCAGGGCGACTCGCCGGCCGCCACCAGCGCGCGGACGCGGCCATTCTCGATCCGGATGTCGTGTAATCGGTCATGGACCCGCGCGTTCTTCAGCCAGAACTTCCCATTGGCGGGGATGTGCGCGAGGCAGCAGGTCGGGGCGTTCATGGAGTTTACCCGTGTCCGGTCCGGCGATGTGCGACGCACCAAAACTGACACAAAATGGTAAAGCAAAACCAGCGGGGGCTTGGCCCTTCCGGATTTACCCCTCCCGCAGCGCCAGGAACTCCTGGAAATTGGCGCAGCGGCCGGCCTTGAAGGCAGCCTCATAGGCGGCGTTGCGGGCGCGCTTGGCGGCGATGGCCCCTGTGAAGAGCTGTCGCAGGGCCTCGTCCCGAATGCCCAAGCCGTCCTTTGCCAGCCGGTCCAGCACATGGCGGTAACAGCGCTCCGCCCGCTCGCCGCTGTCGGCGGAAAAGGTGATGGAACCGGCGCGCTGGCGATATTCGTAGAATGGCTCGGCCACCAGCGGCACCGGGCCGGTGGCGTCGAGAACCCGGACGTTGAAGACCACGTCGTCGCAGAAATTCACGTCCTCGTCCCAGCCCGGCACCAGATCGCGCCGCACCACCGGAAACATCGGGACGGAGGTCGCCACGAATCCCTCGCCGTCCAGTAGCGCCGGGGCCTGCCCCTCTTTATACAGGCGCAGCAGGGGCGAATCGTCCTCGTCGCGCACCACCGCGACATTGTCGAAGGCCGCACCATGGGCCAGCGCCAGCGGCGCCAAGGCAGACAGGCGACCGGGGCGGAAGCGGTCGTCGGCGTCCAGCGGCGCCACCAGCGCCAGCCGCGCCGTCGCCAGCCCGGCATTGCGTGCGGCAGGCGCCCCGGCACCGACCCGACCGGTGCTTGTGAAGACCAGCCGCGGGTCGTCGATCCCGGCGGCCTGAAGCGTCGGCCGGTAATCGGTGCCGTCGTCGCTGACGATCACCGCCTCCCACGCCGTCCAATCCTGATCCAGCAGGCTTTGCACCGCCCGGACGACGGTATCGTGGGCGCGATGAGCCGCAATGATGACCGATACGCCCGCCGACCTGTCGTCGCAGGCACCCCGCCCCATTCCGGTCCCGGCCATTCCGTCGCACCCCCGCCCCATTCGCGGGCGGAGTTTGGCCGCGTCGGGCGAACGGCGTCAATGGCGCGCCACCGGTTTCCCGCCGCCCCTTACCCGCTGAGGCGCCGCATGGTAGGAAGGAGCATGGTGCCGCGCGAACTGGAAGGACACCCGCGTGTTCGGTGAATGGAACAGTGGAACATCCCCGGAAAACTGTTGCACGCTGTTCCAAACGTTCCATTCGGCCCCACCCCAACCATGGCCCCACCCATGGCCCAACCCATCGATTTTGACCCGCCGGACGTTGAACATGAAGGCCGGACGGGCTATGTGGTGAAGCAGGCAAGGCGCATGCGGCAGCGGGACGGCAGCCGGGGGAGTCCTCCGGCGGCGAATCCCGGTCCCGATACCCCGCTTCCGATACCAGGGAGAAGAACATCAATGGCGCAGGTCGGATACACCCGGTTCGACGACGAACCTGAAAAGGAACCGGACGAGAAGTCGAAGGAAAGCGCCCAGCCGCAGTTCGCCGCCGTGCAGCAGAGCCTGTTCAAGGCGCGTACGGTCCTGATCTTCGGTCAGATCGACATGAAGCTGGCGCAGGTCGTGTCGGCCCAGCTGCTGGCTCTCGCCCATGAGAGCGACGACGACATCACCGTCGTGGTCAACTCGCCGGGCGGCCATGTCGAGGCGGGCGACACCATCCACGACATGATCCGCTTCATCAAGCCGCGGGTGAAGATGCTGGGCACGGGCTGGGTCGCCAGCGCCGGCTGCCACATCTATCTGGCGGCGAAGAAGGAAGACCGCTTCTGTCTGCCCAACACCCGTTTCCTGATCCACCAGCCGCTGGGCGGGACGGGCGGACGGGCGACGGACATCGCCATCGAGGCGAAGGAAATCATCCGCATGCGCGAGCGTCTGAACAAGATCATCGCGCGTGAGACCGGGCAGCCGCTGGAAAAGGTCGCTAAGGACACCGACCGCAACTATTGGATGCTCGCCGAAGAGGCCAAGGACTACGGCATCGTCAGCCACGTCATCAACACGATGGACGAACTGAAGTAACGGTTCCTTGTTAGACCAAAGAAGTTGGGCCTTTCTCCAAATGGGAGGAAGGCCCAACTTATTTTGGGCAATAGGAAACCCATCGGCCGGCAGGGGTGTTGATCCGCCACAACATCCCAATAAGATGGAGCCAACCGATGAAACGCTATCTTGTCCTGGGCTGCACTGCCGCGCTTCTCGCCGCCACGCCGGCCCTGGCCGCGTCTTCGAACAACAGCGCGACCAAGTCCAACAACCCCACGGTCGCCGCCGTCGACGACAGCGCCGACCCGGCGCTGATGAAGATGCATGTCGATCAGCTGAAGGGTAAGGACATTTACGGCGCCAAGGGCGAGAACATGGCGGAGATCGAGGATGTCGTCCGCTACAACAACAAGCTCTATGCCGTGATCGACGTCGACCACACCGTCGACGTCAGCGACAAGGACGTCGTGCTGCCGCTGAACAAGCTGCACATGAAGGGCGACAAGGTCACCCTCAACATGACCGAGCAGCAGCTTCAGAACCTGGAGAAGTGGCAGAAGGGTCGCTATGAGTCCGTGAAAGGCAAGGGTCCGCTGAGCGAGCTGTCCCACTAAGACCGTGCACGAAAAAAGGCGGCGGAGGGGACGCCCTCCGCCGCCTTTTTCATGGGCGGTGCGATGTTTCCCTAGACCGATACGTCGAGCAGCGATCCGCGCTGGCGATAGCCCTGCGCATTCACCCGCGCGGCAAGCGCACCGGCATTGGTGTCGACGGCCTCTTTGCCCTCGGTGCCGCTGC
>NZ_CAMLJP010000122.1 GCF_946480385.1 uncultured Azospirillum sp. | reverse complement strand
GCGGTGGGCGTGCGCGCCGATCAGCATCTCGCCGGTGATGGTCATGTGGGGTCTCCTTGCTGGGAGGGGCAACCGCCGACGACAGCGGCCGGTTATTTGTTGGAAGGGGCATCTATCATGTCATCACTCATCATACAAGTGCGCAGCCGCCAACCCGCCCATCTGCGCTGATATCGTGCTGCTACCCTGGTTTGCTTGTCTATTGTCGTATAGGTTTTGTGGGTGTTAACTCTCGGGGTGGCGTGGTGACGGGCGTCCGGCCCGGAGCCTTAGGTTGGGTGAGGATGGTGATGACAGCGCGCAGGCGCCGGGATCCGCTGGCGAAGCAACTGGTGGATGCCCTGGCCGAACGGATTTCCAGCGGACAGTTCAAGAGCGGCGACCGGCTGCCGAGCGAACAGGATCTGATCGACGAATTCGGCGTCAGCCGCACCGTGGTGCGCGAGGCGATCGCCAATCTGAAGGCGGTCGGCATGGTCTCCACCCGGCAGGGGCTTGGGGCCTTCGTCCTGCGCGACGCCGCGATCCTGCCCTTCCGCATCGAGGAATCGACGCTGGAGGCGGTGAACGAGGCGATTTCGGTGCTGGAGGTCCGCATCAGCCTGGAATCGGAAGCGGCCTATCTGGCCGCCATCCGCCGCGACGACAGCCAGCTGGCCCGCATGCGCGAGGCGCTGGACACCATGACGGCGGCGGTGGAGGCGGGCGAGGACGCCATCGACGCCGATCTGGCCTTTCACAGCGCCATCGCCGCGGCGACCGGAAACAAGCATTTCCTGGCCCTGTTCTCCTATCTCGGTTCGCTGCTGATCCCACGCGCCCGCGTGCGCTACGGCCATCTGGAGGGCGATTCGCGCCGGCAATATCTGCGGCGGATCAACGACGAGCACCAGACCATCTATTCCGCCATCGAACGCCAGGATCCGGAAGGCGCCCGCGCCGCGATCCGTCTGCATCTGAACGGCAGCCGCGACCGGCTGCGCGCCGGCGGCGACTTCAAGGCGACCGCCGCGGCCGACTGAGCGCCGGGTCAACTCTGGCCCTCGACACCACGAAGGGACGCAGCCGCACCGCCGGCCGCGTCCCTTTTGCTTTGCCGGGCGGGGTTTCGCCGCCTGCCGATTGGTGGGAAGGCTGATTGCCTTGGCGCGCATCAAACCACTTGTATGATGACTGATATGGTGCTAATCGTCCTGTCATCGGACGCCGCCGGTGTCGAACGGATCGCCGCAAGCGCGGCCTGAACCGCCGGCCTAAAACCGAAGGCCCGGAACCGCCGCCCCAAACCACCATCGGTCCGCAGCTTCGCCTCTGCGGACAGTCTCCACCGTTTTTCCAAGGATGCCCCCGATGGAACCGCAAGCCCTGAAGGCCGTCGTCAGCGAAGGTCTTCTGTCGTTCCCGCTGACCGATTTCACCGCCGACGGCACCTTCGAGCCGGGCGGCTATGCCCGCCGCCTGGAATGGCTGAAGCCCTATGGCGCATCCGCCCTGTTCGCCGCCGGCGGCACCGGGGAGCTGTTCTCCCTGACCCCGGACGAGCACAAGAGCATCGTTGCGCTGGCCGTCGAGGTCTGCGGCAAGGAGGTGCCGATCATCGCCGGCGTCGGCTATTCCACCCGCATCGCGATCGAGATGGCGCAGGCCGCCGAGAAGTCCGGCGCCGCCGGCATCCTGGTGCTGCCGCATTATCTGACCGAAGCCGACCAGGAGGGCGTCGCCGCCCATGTCGAGGCGATCTGCAGGTCGGTCGGCATCGGCGTCATCATCTACAACCGCGCCACCTGCAAGCTGGGCGCCGACCGGCTGGCCCGGCTGGCGGAGCGCTGCCCCAACCTGATCGGCTTCAAGGACGGGCTGGGCGACATCGAGATGATGACGACCATCCGCCGCAAGATGGGCGACCGCTTCAGCTATCTGGGCGGCCTGCCGACCGCCGAGGTCTATGCCGCCGCCTACCGCGCCATCGGCGTGCCGGTCTATTCGTCGGCCGTCTTCAACTTCATCCCGCGCACGGCGATGGAGTTCTACCGGGCGGTCTGCGATGGCGACACGGCGACCACCGACCGGCTGCTCGACCAGTTCTTCCTGCCCTATCTGGCGATCCGCAACCGCAAGGCCGGCTATGCCGTCAGCATCGTCAAGGCGGGCGCCGCCATCGTCGGCCGTCCCGCCGGCCCGGTGCGCGCGCCGCTGACTGACTGCACGCCGGCGGAGGTCGAGGAGCTGCGCGCCCTGATCGAGGCGCTGGGTCCCCAGTAACGCCAACAAGCCACGGCAACACGCCATCGCCGGTCGGGCAGGCGCCGGGCCACAGTCCCCGACGCCGGACACAAGGTGCAGCCAATGACGCCGGCCCCGTCGAACGGGTCCGGGAACGGACTGCCGCGCCTGCCCGCCCTCATGCCTTGAGGGAGGAAATTCCATGACAATCGAGAGCACCGCCGAGAACACCGGCGCCAATGCCGCGTCCGGCAAGACCGCCTTTTCCGCGGCGGCGGCAACAGCGAAGCGGACCAACGTCCGCTATCTCATCCTTGCGATGCTGTTCCTGGTCACGGTCATCAATTACGCCGACCGCGCCACCCTGTCGATCACCGGCCCGGTGATCTCCAAGGAGCTGGGAATCAGCGCGGCGGAGATGGGCTTCATCTTCTCCGCCTTCGGCTGGGCCTATGTGCTGGGCCAGCTGCCGGGCGGCTGGCTGCTCGACCGCTTCGGGTCGAAGCTCGTCTATGGGCTGAGCATCTTCACCTGGTCGGTCTTCACCCTGATGCAGGGCACCATCGGCTTCGTCGCCGGCGGGGCCGCGGTGATGATGCTGTTCGCCCTGCGCTTCGCCGTCGGCTTCGCCGAGGCGCCGTCCTTCCCCGGCAACAGCCGCGTGGTGGCAGCATGGTTCCCCGGCAACGAGCGCGCCACCGCGTCGGCCGTCTTCAACTCCGCCCAGTATTTCGCGACGGTGATCTTCGCGCCGCTGATGGGCTGGCTGACTCATTCCTTCGGCTGGCACTGGGTGTTCGGCGTCATGGGCGGGCTGGGCATCATCATGGCCGCCGTGTGGATGAAGACCGTCTACGCCCCCAAGGACCATCCCCGCATCAATCAGGCCGAGCTGGACTACATCGCCGCCGGCGGCGGTCTGGTCAACATGGACGACGGCAAGAAGCAGGCGTCGGCTGCGCAGAGCGGCGCGAAATGGGATTACATCCGCCAGCTCTTCGCCAGCCGCATGATGGTCGGCATCTTCCTCGGCCAGTTCTGCATCAACGCGATCACCTATTTCTTCATCACCTGGTTCCCGGTCTATCTGGTCCAGGCCCGCGGCATGTCGATCCTGAACGCCGGCTTCATCGCCTCGATCCCGGCGATCTGCGGCTTCGCCGGCGGCATCCTGGGCGGCGTGCTGTCCGATGCCATGCTGCGCCGGGGCTTCTCGCTGACCGCGGCCCGCAAGACGCCGATCGTGCTGGGCATGCTGATGTCGATGGCGATGATCGCCTGCAACTACACCGATCTGCAGTGGGTCATCGTGTCGCTGATGGCGCTGGCCTTCTTCGGCAAGGGCATCGGGGCGCTGGGCTGGGCGGTCATGTCGGACTGCGCGCCGAAGGAGATCACGGGTCTCAGCGGCGGCGTGTTCAACATGTGCGGCAACATCTCGTCGATCACCACGCCGATCATCATCGGCTACATCATCCAGACCACCGGCTCCTTCAACGGCGCGCTGGTCTTCGTCGGCGCCAACGCCCTGATCGCTGCGGTCAGCTATCTCGTCATCGTCGGCGAGATCAAGCGGATGGAACTGAGGACGTAACGGCTGGCGGGGCGGCGGCCGAAGGCTTGCCGCCCCCGGTCCGGTGCGGGTCGAACGGTTTGGCAGAGGGTCCTTTCCCATGTATATCGGCGAACAGCTCATCAACCCCACCGACAAGCGCCTGCGCCTGTCCGCCCAGCTCGGCGCCAGGGGCATCGTCATCGACAGCCGGCCGAACGCGCCGGTAATGGCCGACGACGATGTTGCGGCGGGCCTGTGGGACGGCCGCAAGGTCGCCGCCCAGCGCAAGTGGGTGGAGGGCCATGGCCTGACGCTGGACTGTCTGGCGCTGGACGTCGGCTCCATCCTGCTTGACAGCCTGCGGGTGCCGGAGAAGGCGGCGGCGACGGCGGAGCGGCTGCGCCATAACATCTGCGCCGCGGCGGACGGCGGTGTCGATACGGTGAAATACACGGTCGCCATGGTCGGCATCACCCGCACCGGCGAGGTGGAGGGGCGCGGCGGCATGCGCTGCTCGACCTTCAAGGCCGACGAGTACCGGGCGGAGAACGACGCCCGCTTCTCCTACTGGGGTACCGTGCTGCCGGACGACGAGGATGCGCGTGCCGGCGGCGCTGCCGAAACCTGCGGGCAGGTGATGGCGAGCGAGGCCGGCGGCGTCAGCGAGGCCGACGGCTGGCGCGCCATCGAATATCTGGTGGAGGCGATCCTGCCGACCGCCGAGAAGGCCGGCGTGAAGTTGGCCTGCCACCCGCACGACCCGGCCTATCCACCGGGCGGGCTGAACGGCGTGCACCATGTGCTGGGGTCGCTGGACGGTCTGCGCCGCTTCGTCAATCTGGCGCCGGAGAGCAAGTCGCTCGGCTTCAATTTCTGCCAGGGCACCATCGCCGAGATGTCGCGCGAGCCCACCGAGACGGTGCTGGAGGCGATCCGCGAGTTCGGCCCGCAGAACCGCATCTTCATGGTCCATTTCCGCAACATCAAGGGCGGCTATCTCGACTTCCGCGAGGCGATGCCGGACGAGGGGTCGGTCGACATGGCGGCCTGCATCCGCGCCTATCGCGAGGTCGGATACCAGGGCATCCTCTGCCCCGACCATGTTCCCTTCTCCGAGGTCGATCCGGACCGCGAGCGGTTCTTCGCCTTCGCGCTCGGCTATACCCAGGCGCTGTTGCAAGCCGCCTGATCTGCCTTTCCCCGCATTTCCCGCTTTCGAGACCCCGCACCATGGCCACTCACATGTCCTCGCCCAAAGTCACCGAAATGCTGGTCGTGCCGGTCGCCGGCCAGGACAGCATGCTGCTGAACCTGTCGGGCGCCCATGCGCCCTACTTCACCCGCAACGTGGTGATCCTGAAGGACAGCGCCGGCCACACCGGAGTCGGCGAGGTGCCGGGCGGCGAGAAGATCCGCCAGACGCTGGAGGATGCCCGCGCCCTGGTGGTCGGCCAGCCGATCGGCGCGTGGAACAACATCCTGAACAGCGTACGCCGCGGCTTCGCCGACCGCGATTCCGGCGGGCGCGGGCTGCAGACCTTCGACCTGCGCATCACCATCCATGCGGTGACCGCGCTGGAGGCGGCGCTGCTCGACTTGCTGGGCCAGTTCCTGGAGGTGCCGGTCGCCGCATTGCTGGGCGAGGGGCAGCAGCGCGACGCGGTGGAGATGCTGGGCTACCTGTTCTATGTCGGCGACCGCGGCAAGACGGACCTGCCGTATCGCAGTGAATTGGACGCCAAGGACGACTGGTTCCGCCTGCGCAACGAGGTGGCGCTGACCCCCGACGCGGTGGTCCGGCTGGCCGAGGCCGCCCATGACCGCTACGGCTTTAACGACTTCAAGCTGAAGGGCGGCGTGCTGCGCGGCGAGGAGGAGATCGAGGCGGTGACGGCGCTGGCCAGGCGCTTCCCGCAGGCGCGCGTCACGCTGGACCCCAACGGCGCGTGGTCGCTGGAGGAGGCGATCCGCCTGTGCAAGGGGAAGGGCGACGTGCTGGCCTATGCCGAGGATCCCTGCGGCGCCGAGCAGGGCTATTCCGGCCGCGAGGTGATGGCGGAGTTCCGCCGCGCCACCGGCCTGCCGACCGCCACCAACATGATCGCCACCGACTGGCGCCAGATGGGGCATGCGATCCAGCTGCAATCGGTCGACATCCCGCTGGCCGACCCGCATTTCTGGACCATGCAAGGGTCCGTCCGCGTCGCCCAGATGTGCCACGAGTGGGGGCTAACCTGGGGATCGCACTCCAACAACCATTTCGACATTTCGCTGGCGATGTTCACCCATGTCGCCGCCGCGGCGCCGGGCAGGATCACCGCCATCGACACCCACTGGATCTGGCAGGACGGCCAGCGCCTGACCAGGGAGCCGTTCCGGATCGAGGGCGGTCTGGTCGCCGTGCCGCAGAAGCCGGGCCTGGGCGTCGAGATCGACATGGACGAGCTGGCGAAGGCGCATGACCTTTATAGGCGGTACGGGCTGGGGGCGCGGGACGACGCCACGGCGATGCAGTACCTGATCGCCGGCTGGACGTTCGACAACAAGCGGCCGTGTCTGGTGCGGTGAGGGCAGAACGGCGCGGCGCCGGCTGACACTCCCTCTCCCGCCCCGGGAGAGGGAAGGGGCCCATGGCATTGCCATGGGAAGGGTGAGGGGTAGTGCAAGGAACCATGCGGTTCGGGATCCTTGGATCCCCCCTCACCCTCCCCACGCCTGCGGCGCGGGTCCCCTCCCTCTCCCGGGACGGGAGAGGGTGATTGAATTGCGAACTCCGACATATCCCGACACAGTCAGGGCAAGCCATGACACAGAAGCCTCTCTACATCCTGGTCCATCCCGAGGACAACGTCGCCATCGTGGTGAATTCCGGCGGGCTGCCGCCGGGGACGGAGTTCGAGTGCGGGCTGGTCCTGACCGACTTCGTGCCGCAGGGCCACAAGGTGGCGCTGGCCGATCTGATTGAGGGGGCGTCGATCGTCCGCTATGGGCAGGTGATCGGCACCGCCGCCCGGCCGATCCGCCGCGGCGCCTGGATCGAGGAATCGCTGGTCCGCCTGCCCGACGCGCCGGAGCTGGACACGCTGCCGCTGGCGACCGCCGTGCCACCCGACGCGCCGACGCTGGAGGGATTTACCTTCGAAGGCTACCGCAATCCGGACGGGACGGTTGGCACCAAGAATGTGCTGGGCATCAGCATCAGCGTGCAGTGCGTGGCCGGGGTGATGGATTTCGCCATCGACCGCATCAAGAAGGAACTGCTGCCCAAATACCCCAACGTCGATGACGTGGTGGCGCTGAACCACACCTATGGCTGCGGCGTGGCGATCAACGCGCCGGGAGCGGTGGTGCCGATCCGCACGCTGCAGAACCTTGCCCGCAACCCGAACCTGGGCGGGGCGGTGATGGTGGTCGGGCTGGGCTGCGAGAAGCTCCAGCCGGAACGGCTGCTGCCGGCCGGGGTGGAGCCGAGCATCGTCACCTTGCAGGACGAGCGCCACCAGGGTTTCGGCGACATGGTCGCCTCCATCCTGGAGATGGCCGACCGCCGGCTGGCCCAGCTGAACGAGCGGCGGCGCGAGACCTGCCCGGCGTCGGACCTCGTCGTCGGGCTGCAATGCGGCGGCAGCGACGCCTTTTCCGGCGTGACCGCCAACCCGGCGGTGGGCTATGCCGCCGACCTGCTGGTGCGGGCCGGGGCGACGGTGATGTTCTCCGAAGTGACGGAGGTGCGCGACGCCATCCATCTGTTGACCCCGCGCGCCATCGACGAGGAGACCGGTCGCGCGCTGATCCGCGAGATGCGCTGGTACGACGACTATCTGCAGGTCGGGTCGGCCGACCGCAGCGCCAATCCGACCCCCGGCAACAAGAAGGGCGGCCTCGCCAACGTGGTGGAGAAGGCGCTGGGCTCCATCGCCAAGTCGGGCACCAGCCCCATCGTCGGCGTGCTGTCGCCGGGCGAGCGGGCGACGCGCAAGGGGCTGCTCTATGCCGCCACGCCGGCCAGCGACTTCATCTGCGGCACGCTGCAACTGGCGTCGGGCTGCAACATCGAGGTGTTCACCACCGGCCGCGGCACGCCCTATGGCCTCGCCATGGCGCCGGTCATCAAGGTGGCGACGCGGACGGAGCTGGCCTCGCGCTGGCACGACCTGATCGACGTCGACGCCGGCCGCATCGCCACCGGCGAGGCCAGCATCGAGGATGTGGGCTGGGAGCTGTTCCGCCTGATCCTGGAGGTGGCGAGCGGCAGCAAGCAGACCTGGGCGGATCACTGGGGCCTGCGCAACGCGCTGACCCTGTTCAACCCGGCGCCGGTGACTTGATTTGGTTTGACCTGATTGGCGACGGAATCCTAGACCCCCTGCCGCGGAGATGACCGGAGCAACCGGCGCCCGCGGCGGGCGGACATTCACACACAGGGAGGAAATCATGGGACGCCGTTACGGCATCGCGCTGGCGATGCTGCTGTCTTCCGCTGCCTTCATCGCAGCTGTGCCGGCGCAAGCCGACAGTTTCGCCTATGTGTCGAATGCCGCCAGCAACGACATCAGCGTCTTCCGGCTGAACGGCGAGACCGGGACCATGACCCCGATGGGGACGGTACCCTTCGTCGGGGTGGACAAGCCCGGCTCCTCCATCCCCATGGCGGTCAGCCCGGACCGGCGATTCCTTTATGCCGGCGTGCGCTCGCAGCCCTATCAGGTGCAGGTCTTTGCCCTCGACGCGGCGACCGGAAAACTGAGCCATCTCGGCAGCGGTCCGCTGGCCGACAGCATGGCGAACATCGTCACCGACCGCAGCGGAAAGTATCTGCTGAGCGCGTCCTACGGCGGCGACAAGGTGGCGGTGAACCCGATCGGGCCGGACGGCAAGGTGGGAGCGCCGCAGCAGGTGGTTGCCACCGGCAAGAATGCTCATTCGATCCAGCCGTCGCCCGACAACCGCTTCGCCTTCGCCACCAACCTGGGGTCCGACCAACTGGTGCAGTTCCGCTTCGACGCGGCCACCGGAACGTTGAGCGAGAACGACCCGCCGTCGGTGAAGCTGCCGGCGAAATCGGGGCCGCGCCACATCGTCTTTCATCCCGACGCTCGCCATCTCTATCTGGTGGACGAATTGGACGCCACCGTCGCGGTGTTCGCCTATGACCCGGCGACCGGCACGCTGACGGAGAGGCAACGCCTGCCCTCGCTGCCGGCCGATTTCAAAGGGGAACCCTGGGCGGCGGACATCCATGTGACGCCGGACGGCCGCTTCCTCTACATCTCCGAACGGCGGACCAGCACGATCCGCTCCTTTCGGATCGACCCGGAGAGCGGCCTGCTGACGCCGCTCGGCAGCGTGGCGACGGAGGAGCAGCCGCGCGGTTTCGCCATCGACCCGACCGGCCGTTTCCTGGCGGCAGTGGGCGAGAAGTCCGACGGCATGACCGTCTACCGCATCGACGGCGGCAGCGGCGCGCTGACCACGCTGGCCCGCTATCCGACCGGCAAGCAGCCGAACTGGGTGGAGTTCGTCACCGTGAAGTGAGGCGGCGGCGGTGCCCCGCGCCGCCGCATCAGTGTGGGGCCGGTCAGCCGGCCCGCACCTGGGTCAGGAAGCGGGTGACCTCGTCGCGCAGGCTGTCGGTCTGCACGGACAGCAGCCGGACATTCTCCAGCACCTCGTAGGCGACCTTGCCGCTGCGCCCGGCGGCGCTGTTCACGCCGCCGATGCTGGAGGAAACCTCGTGGCTTCCCTGGGCGGCCTGCTGGATGTTGCGGCTGATCTCGCGGGTCGCCGCCCCCTGCTGTTCGACCGCCGACGCAATGGAGGTGGCGACGTCGTTGACCCGGCCGATGACCTGCGCCACGCCCTTGATCTCCTGAACGGCCCGGCCGGTCTCGGTCTGGATGCCGGCGACCTGGGCGGCGATTTCCTCGGTGGCCCTGGCGGTCTGGGTAGCGAGCGCCTTGACCTCCTGCGCCACCACGGCGAAGCCCTTGCCGGCCTCCCCGGCGCGGGCGGCCTCGATGGTCGCGTTGAGCGCCAGCAGGTTGGTCTGGCTGGCGATGGAGTTGATGAGTTCCACCACCGCGCCGATCCGCTCCACCGCGCCGGCCAGCCCCTCGACCTTGCCATTGGCGCGCTCGGCGCTTTCGACCGCTTCGCGGGCGATCTCCGCCGACTCGCCGACCTGCCGGCTGATCTCGTTGATTGAGCTGGTCAGTTCCTCCGTCGCGGCGGCGACGGTCTGGACATTGGCCGAGGTCTGTTCGGTCGCCGTGGCGACGGCGCCGGCCAGCGTGCCGGTCTCGTCGGCGGCGCGCGTCATGTCCTGGGCGCGCCGTTCGATGCCGTCCGCCTCGCTGGCCACGTCATGGATCAGGTTGCCGACGGTCTGCTCGAAATGGCTGGCGAGCGCCGTCATCGCCTCCCGCTTCTCCGCCGCGGCCCGCTCCACCTGTTCGGCCTGGCTCGCCTCCAGGTCGGCCTTGGCGAGCGCATTCTCCTTGAACACCTGAAGCGCCTGCGCCATGCCGCCGATCTCGTTGCGGCGGGCGGCTTCCGGGAAGGTGACGGCGAGGTCGCCGGATGCCAGCGCAGTCATCTTGTCCCGCAGCCGGTGCAGCGAACCCACGATGTCGCGGTTGACCAGGAACCCGATCAGCACCAGCGCGATGATCAGTGCGGCGGTGGCGGTGCCCGTCCGGCGCAGGAAGTCGTAATAGGCGGCGTCGATGTCGTCGGTATAGACGCCGGAGCCGACGATCAGCCCCAGCGGCTGGTAACGCTTCACATAGTTGGTCTTCAGCAGCGGGACATCCGACCCCAGCTTCGGCCAGACATAATGGATGATGGCGTTGTCCTGTTTGCGGAGCGTTTCGACGATCTCGCGGACGAAGAACTTGCCGGCCTTGTCCTGAAGCCCGATGCGGTCGGTGCCGACCGCCTTGTGGTTGGAGGGGTTGGCGACGGCGATGCCGTTGAGGTCGTAGGCGAACAGATAGTCGGCGCCGTCATGGTAGGACATCGCATGCACCGCGTTGCGGAAGCGCGCCAGGGCCTCCTCGCGGGGCAGGGTCCCGGCCTCGACCTCGGCATTCAGCCCCTTGGCCATGCCGACCGCCAGTTCGACCGCGGAGCGAATGGTGTCGATGCGGTCATCGACCATGCGCTGGTGGGTGAAGCTGCTGCTGATGGCGATCACGACGGCCGGAGCCAGGATGGACAAAGCGACCAGGGCGGTCAGCTTTGCTCGGATCGTCAGATTTTCCAGGATTTTCATGGGGGACCTTCGTGTCGCGCGCATCAGGGAGGCGACAACTGATATACTACGAAAGAGGGGAGAGGCTGAAATCGGAATGGCTGATTTCAGTAATAAAATAACCCTATAGGATTAAAAAGTTCTTCCGCCCGGATTACTTCTTTGTGGCGGCGGTCTCCATGCTGGAGAAGTGGGCGAGGGTCGGGCCGGCGACCTCCCGCAGCAGTGCGGCGAACCGCTCCGCCGCCGGCGACAGCGACCGGCCGGCCTTGCGGATGAAGCTGATGCGGCGGATCAGGCCGGCGGCACGGATCGGTTCGACGACGATGCCCTCGCAGGAGGCGGCGGAGACGGCGGATTCCGGCAGCACCGAGACGCCCAGTCCGGCCCGCACCATCCCGACCGCCGTCGACATGTAGTTCGCTTCGCAGGACAGGCTGATTTCCAGCCCGTCCTTTTCCAGCGCGCGTTCGACCAGCGACCGCACGCTGGTGCCGCGCGCCGTCAGGATCAGCGGATAGGCGACGACGTCCTTCAGCAGCAGCGGACGCCGTCCGTTCAGCGGGTGGTCGGCGGGGAAGAAGGCGCACATCCGGTCGCAGAGGAAATCGATCACCTCGACGTCGCGGTCCGGGCCGACCCGGCTGCCTATGCCGAAATCGACCTCCTCCGCCTTGACCAGCTGGATGATCCGCTCGGCGACGACGTCGCTGACCTTCACGTCGATGTTCGGGTGATCGGCGGCGAAGCGGCGGATGGCGATCGGCAGCAGGCCGGCGGCCACCGACGGCAGGGTGGCGACCGACACCGATCCGCGCCGCAGCCCGGCCAGGTCGTGGCTGACGCTCATCACCGCATCCAGTTCGGCGAGCACCCGCTGCAGGGCCGGCAGCAGGTCGCGCCCGGCCTGGGTCAGCACGACCTGCCGCTTGTTGCGGTCGAACAGCCGCACGCCGAGGCTTTCCTCAAGCTGGCGAATCTGCACGGTCAGCGCCGGCTGCGACACGTTGACCTCCGCCGCCGCCTTCGTGAAGCTGCCGAGGCGGGCGACGGCGACGAACGCCTTGATGTGTCTCACCCCCTGGAGCATGGCGCGCCTCTTATAAATGAACCGGATTGCGGTGATACAACAAATTCATTTCTCTAATCTGATTGTGGGTCCGTACAGTGTCAATCAAGGAAGCCGGTCCGGCGCAGCCCGTCAGTAGGGTGGGGTGATGACCATGCCAGGACGCCGATCGGCGGGTGAAAAGAGCAAGCTTTAAGGAAATCCCCTCCGCGGCGTTACTCGGAGATCGGCTGCTGCTGCCCGCGGCCGGCCGCCATGGTTCTTCGTATGCGGCGAAGGGATCGCGACAACGAAGTCGAACAACAATAACAACGGTCATAGAGGAGGTCACATGCTCGCGTTACTTGGCTTGGCCACCATCGTCGTTCTGCTGACGGCGATCATGACGAACCGGATGTCTCCCCTGGTCGCGCTGATCGCCGTGCCGATCGTCGCGGCGCTGGCGGGCGGCTTCGGTCTTGAAACCAGCAAGTTCATCATCGCCGGCATCCGCTCCATCGCGCCGACCGCCGGCATGTTCGTGTTCGCCATCATCTTCTTCGGCGTCGTCACCGATGCCGGCATGATGGACCCGATCATCGACCGCATCCTGCGCCTCGTCGGCACGCGGCCGGCGCGCATCACCGTCGGCACCACACTGCTGGCGCTGCTGATCCATCTCGACGGGTCGGGTGCGGTCTGCTTCCTCATCACCATTCCGGCGATGCTGCCGCTCTATGACCGGCTGGGCATGGACAAGCGCATCCTGGCGCTGTGCGTGTCGATGGCGGCGGGAGTCAATTTCCTGCCTTGGACCGGGCCGATGATCCGCTCGGCCGCCGCGCTGAAGGTGCCGGTGACCGACATCTTCAACCCGCTGATCGCGGTGCAGGGCGTCGGGCTGCTGTTCATCTTCACCGTCGCCTTCCTGCTGGGCAAGCGCGAGGAACGCCGTCTGGGCCTGTCGTCCGGATCGCTGGCGGCGGGAGAGGCGCGGTCGGTCGGCGCCATGGGCGTGGACGGAGGCGTCGCAGCCGGCCCGGTGCCGCGCGTGCTGACGCCGGAGCAGCTCAAGATCCGCCGGCCCAAGCTGTTCTGGGTCAATCTGATCCTCACGCTGGCGATCATGGCGGTGATGATCGAGGGGGCGGTCGATCCGGTGGTGATGTTCATGATCGGCACCGTGCTGGCGCTGATGATCAACTACCCCGACGTCAAGATGCAGAAGGACCGCGTCGACGCCCATGCCAAGGCGGCGCTGATGATGGCGAGCATCCTGCTGGCGGCCGGCGTCTTCACCGGCATCATGAGCGGCACCAAGATGCTGAGCGCCATGGCCCAGTCCGCCGTCGCCTTCGTCCCGCCCGACATGGCGCAGCATGTGCCCTTCGCGCTGGGCATCCTGTCGATGCCGCTGAGCCTGCTGTTCGATCCGGACTCCTATTACTTCGGCATGATGCCGGTGATCGCCGAGGTCTATAAGACGCTGGGCGGCAACCCGATCCAGATCGCCCAGGCGTCGGTGCTCGGCCAGATGACCGTCGGCTTCCCGGTCAGCCCGCTGACCCCCGCCACCTTCCTCGTCGTCGGGCTGTGCGGCATCGGGCTGGGCGAGCACCAGAAATTCTCGATCCCCTATCTGTTCGCCGCCTCGGTGGTCATGACCATCGCCGCGGCCGTCCTGGGGGTCATCCCGTTCTGACGCGGCCCAAGCTTGGCTTTAGAAGAAGTGGCCGCAGACAGGAGCATATCATGAGAACCATCCGCATCGGATCGGGCGCCGGCTATTCGGGCGACCGCATCGAGCCGGCCGTGGAACTGGCCGAGAAGGGTGATATCCAATACCTCGTCTTCGAATGCCTGGCGGAGCGCACCATCGCCATCGCCCAGGGCGCCAAGCTGAAGGACCCAACGCAGGGCTACGACCCGCTGCTGGCCGAGCGCATGCTGGCGGTGCTGCGGCCCTGCCATGACAAGGGCATCCGCATCATCACCAACATGGGGGCGGCCAACCCGGTCGCCGCCGCGGCGAAAACGCGGGAGATCGCCCGCTCGCTCGGTCTCGGCGGGCTGAAGATCGCCGCGGTGTCCGGCGACGACGTGCTGGAGACGCTGAAGTCCGGCGGCCACCGCATCGAGGAGACCGGCGCGCCGGTTGCGTCGATGGCCGACCGGCTGGTCTCGGCCAATGCCTATCTCGGTGCCGCGCCCATCGTCGAGGCGCTGAAGGGTGGGGCCGACATCGTCATCACCGGCCGCGTCGCCGACCCGGCCCTGTTCCTCGCCCCGCAGATCTTTGAGTTCGGCTGGTCGATGGAGGATTGGGACCTGCTTGGCAAGGGGACGGTGGTCGGGCATCTGCTGGAATGCGCAGGCCAGATCACCGGCGGCTATTTCGCCGACCCCGGCGTGAAGGACGTGGCCGGGCTGGCCCGGCTCGGTTTTCCCATCGCCGAGGTGACTGAGGATGGCGGCGCCGTCATCACCAAGGTGGCGGGCTCCGGCGGCGCGGTGACCACCGCCACCTGCAAGGAACAGCTGCTCTACGAGATCCACGACCCGGCCGCCTATTTCACGCCCGACGTGGTGGCCGACTTCTCGCGGGTGCGCTTCGTGCAGGAGGGGCCGGATCGGGTGCGGGTGTCCGGCGCCTCCGGGCGTCGGCGCCCGGAGACGCTGAAGGTCTCGGTCGGCTATGTCGACAGCGTCATCGGCGAGGGGCAGATCTCCTACGCCGGTCCCGGTGCCGTCGCGCGCGGCCGGCTGGCGCTGGAGATCGTGCGCGAGCGGCTGGCGCTGACCGGCGTCGAGGCGACCGAGCTGCGCTTCGACCTGATCGGCGTCGATTCCATCCATGGCGACGCGCTGTCCACCGCCAGCGGGCGGGAGCCCTATGAGGTGCGGGTCCGCGTGGTCGGGCGCACCGGCAGCCTGAAGGAGGCGCAGCGCATCGGCAACGAGGTCGAAACCCTCTACACCAACGGCCCGGCCAGCGGCGGCGGTGCAACCAAATCGGCGAAGGACGTGGTCGCGATGCTGTCGGCCCTGCTGCCCCGCGAGCTGGCGAAGCCGGCAATCCAGTTTATGGAGGCCTAGGATGAAACTCCGCGACATCGCCCATTCCCGCACCGGCGACAAGGGCGACATCTCCAACATCTCCGTCATCGCCTTCGACGAGGTGGACTATCCGCTGATCGAGGCCCATGTCACCGCCGACCGCGTGAAGGAGCTGTTCCATGAGACCGTCCATGGCGAGGTGGTGCGGTATGAAATCCCCAGCATCGGCGCGTTGAACTTCGTGATGCGGCAGGCGCTGGGCGGCGGCGTGACGCGCTCGCTGGCGCTCGACGCCCATGGCAAGTGCCTGGCGTCGGCGCTGCTCGACCTCGACATCCCTGACCGGCCAGTGTGACGGTAGCCAGAGTGACGGTAGAGGGGCGTCACGCCCGGTCAGCGCCGGCCCTTGGCCAGCGCGCTGCCGGCCGAGGCGCACATGATGCAGGCGATGGCGGCCCACTGCACGGCGCTCAGCCGTTCGCCCAGCATCAGGAAGCCGATCAGCGCCGCCACGGCGGGGGAGGCGCTGACGGCGAGGCCGAAGACATGGCTGGGCAGGCGGCGCAGCGCCATCATCTCCAGCAGGTAGGGCACCATGCTGGACAGCACCGCCACGGCAAGGCCAGTGAGCAGCACCGCCGGCACCAGCAGCCCGGCGCCGGCATGGGCGATCCCGAGCGGCACGGTGAAGCTGGCGGCGACCAGCATGCCCCAGGCCACCGCCTGCCCGCCCGGCAGCGACGAGGCGCGCTTGCCGAAGACGATGTAGAGCGCCCAGCAGAAGGCCGCCGCCGCCGCATAGGCGATGCCGACGGGGTTCAGCGCAGCGGATGCCTCCCGCAGCGGCAGCAGCAGGACGAGGCCGACGGCGGCGCAGGCAATCCACAGGAAATCCTTCAGGCGGCGGGAGCCCAGCAGCGCCACCGCCAACGGCCCGGTCACCTCGATGGCGATGGCGATGCCGATGGGGATCAGCTCCATCGCCCGGTAGATCGACAGGTTCATCGCCCCCAGCGTGGCGCCGTAGACCAGCAGGTTGCCCAGATCCGCCCGTTCCGGCAGGCGGCGCCAGGGCCGCAGGATCGCCAGCAGCATCACCGCCGACAGCCCGACGCGCAGACCGGTCACCCCCTCCGCGCCCACCAGTGGGAACAGCGACTTCGCCGAGGCCGCCCCGACATATTGCGACAGCAGCGACGCCAACAGGATCAGCAGCGGCAGGGCCGCCGGCTCCGGCCGTGCGGCGGTTGCGGTTTCGGTCGTGGTTTCGAGGGATGCGTTCGCCACGCGCCCGGCTCCCGGCAGGAATAGTCAGGCGAAAAGATACTGTGACGAAGCGGTGCCGGGGGCTTAAGTTTCGGGTCTTCGACGCACTGTTCTTTCGCGAAAGTCGCCATGCGCTCAACGATCGCTCGCCCTCCCGACCAGCTCAACGACCAGGACCGCGCGATCCTGCGCATCCTGCAGCGCGACAACAAGACCTCGCAGCGGGAGATCGGCGAGGCGGTCCACCTTTCCGCCCCGGCGGTGCAGCGCCGCATCGCGCGTATGGAGGCGGCCGGAATCATCCGCCGCAATGTGGCGGTGGTCGATCCGGCCGCGGTCGGGCAGGGCGTGACGGTGGTGGTGGAGGTCCAGACGGTCAACGACCGCTCGCCCACCATCGCCGCCGCCAAGCGCCTGTTCCGCGAGGCGGCGGAGGTGCAGCAATGCTATTTCATCACCGGCAAGGCCAGCTTCGTCCTGATCCTGCTGGTCCCGGACATGGCGAGCTATGAAGTGCTGTCGCGCCGCCTGTTCGCCGACAACGAACTGGTGCAGTCCTTCCAGACCATGGTCGTGCTCGATCCGGTGAAGGTGACGCTGGAGGTGGATCTGTAGGGCGGCTGGCGGTTCAGTCCGGCCAGTCCTCGTAGCCCCAATCCTCGGCATCGGGGTCGGCGGTGCCCAGCGGGGCCACCGTGGCGCCGGCATCGAGCGCAGCGGCCAGCCAGGGTTCGACGCTGGTGACGGGGGAGGTGCGGCACCAGCGCCGCCGCCGGCCATCCCAGCGGCAATGGCCCTGGCGCTTCATCTCCTCGCGCAATTCCCAGGAGGGGATGGCGGGGAAGCGCAGTTCCAGGCCGCGCTCATTCTGAGCGATCTCCACAAGCTCGCCGGCGGCGGTGGTGTGGGTCAGGCCGTCTTCCAGAACTTGGCGCAGGGCTGCGGCGCGGTCCTCGCGGATGCGGGCCTCCACCTCGCGCTGGCGGCGGCGGTCGGCCATGGCGTCGGCGATCCAGTCCGGCGGCTCCTCCAGCACGCGATAGCCGGCACCGCCGCGCGGGCCGGGGGCCTCTTCCAACAGCCCCTCGCGCAGGAGGTCGGCAAGCAGGGTCTTCAGCCGGTCGCGGTCGGCGGGGATGCCGGGCTGGCGGTTGGCCG
>NZ_CAMLJP010000121.1 GCF_946480385.1 uncultured Azospirillum sp. | reverse complement strand
CCTTGACGGACTTCAGGTCGACGCCGGCCTGTTCGGCGATGCGGCGCGCCAGCGGACTGGCGAACACGCGCTCCCCGGTGGCAGCCGCCGGAGCGGCGGCCGGAGCCGGAGCAGCTGCCGGGACGGCCGACGGCGCCGGTGCTGCGGCCGGCGCGGCAGCAGCGGGCGCCGGGGCCGGAGCCGGAGCGGAGCCGGCCGACGCCAGCGCGCTCTCGTCCTCGCCCTCTTCCAGCAGGATGGCGATCAGGGTGTTCACCGCGACGCCCTGGCTGCCGGCCGGGATCAGGATCTTGCCGATGCGGCCTTCATCGACCGCTTCGACTTCCATGGTGGCCTTGTCGGTTTCGATCTCGGCGAGCACGTCGCCGGACTTCACCGTATCGCCTTCCTTCTTCAGCCACTTGGCGAGGTTGCCCTCGGTCATCGTGGGCGAGAGGGCGGGCATCAGAATCTGAACGGTCATCCTATCAGCCCTCCTCTCAGCGGTAGCAGGCTTGCTTGGCGGCCTTGACGATGTCGGCGACCTGCGGCAGCGCCAGCTTTTCCAGGTTGGCGGCGTAGGGCATCGGCACGTCCAGGCCGGCCACGCGGGCCACCGGGGCGTCGAGATAGTCGAACGCCTGCTCCATCATCAGCGCGCACATTTCCGAACCGATGCCGGCGAAGGGCCAGCCTTCCTCGACGGAGACGAGGCGGTTGGTCTTCTTGACGCTGTTGACGATGGTGGCGGTGTCCAGCGGACGGATCGTGCGCAGGTTGATGACCTCCGCGTCGATGCCTTCCTTCGCCAGTTCCTCGGCGGCGGCCAGGGCATGGCCGACCATGATCGAGAAGGCGGTGATCGTCACGTCCTTGCCGGCGCGCTCGATCTTGGCCTTGCCGATCGGCAGGACGAATTCCTCGTCCTCCGGAACCTCGAAGCTCTGGCCGTAGAGAATCTCGTTCTCCAGGAAGACGACCGGGTTCGGATCACGGATCGCCGCCTTCAGCAGGCCCTTGGCGTCGGCCGCCGACCACGGCGAGACCACCTTCAGACCCGGGCAGTGGGCGTACCACGAGGCATAGCACTGCGAGTGCTGAGCGGCGACGCGAGCGGCGGCGCCGTTCGGGCCGCGGAAGACGATCGGGCTGCCCATCTGGCCGCCGGACATGTAGAGCGTCTTGGCGGCGGAGTTGATGATGTGGTCGATCGCCTGCATGGCGAAGTTGAAGGTCATGAACTCGACGATCGGCTTCAGCCCCTTGAAGGAGGCGCCGACGCCCAGACCGGCGAAGCCGATCTCGGTGATGGGCGTGTCGATGACGCGACGCTCGCCGAACTCCTGCAGCAGGCCCTGGGTCACCTTGTAGGCGCCCTGATACTGCGCGACCTCCTCGCCCATGACGAAGACCTTCTCGTCGCGGCGCATTTCCTCGGCCATCGCGTCGCGCAGGGCTTCGCGAACCGTCTTCTTCACCGTCTTGGCGAAGAACTTGTCCTCGTCCGAATCCGGAGCGGACACCGGAGCGGCCGGCACGGTCGGCGCCGGGGCCGGAGCCTGCACCGCCGACGGAGCGGCCTTGGTCTCTTCCGAGGCCGGGGCGGCGTTGGCCGGAGCGGCGGCGGCCGGGGCGTTGCCGCCCTTGGACAGCGCGCTCTCGTCCTCGCCCTCTTCCAGCAGGATGGCGATGGGGGTGTTCACCGCGACATTGTCGGTGCCTTCGGGCACCAGGATCTTGCCGACGCGGCCTTCATCGACCGCTTCGACTTCCATGGTGGCCTTGTCGGTCTCGATCTCGGCGAGCACGTCACCGGACTTCACCGTGTCGCCTTCCTTCTTGACCCATTTCGCCAGCTTGCCCTCGGTCATGGTGGGCGACAGGGCCGGCATCAGCACTTCGATCGGCATTCCTCAACCTCCGGCGGCGCGGAGAACCGGCTGCCACTCCCGATATGGGGGCAACCCGTCCCTCTGGCGCCGCTCCTGCTTTTCGTTGACGTCAGGACCAGACGGTGGATTCGACGATCAGGTCTCGACCAGGATGTCGGTCCACAGCTCCGACGGATCGGGCTCGGGGCTCTGCTGCGCGAACTCGGCCGATTCGGTGACGATCGCCTTCACCGCGCGATCGATCTCCTTCAGCTTGTCCTCGTCGGCATGGCCACCGGCCAGCAGCTTCGACTTCAGCTGGTCGATGGGATCGGATTCCGACCGCATCTTCTCGACCTCCTCCTTCGTCCGGTACTTGGCCGGATCGGACATGGAGTGGCCGCGGTAGCGGTAGGTCTTCATCTCCAGGATGACCGGGCCGTTGCCTTCGCGGATGTAGTTCACCCACTTGTCGGCGGCTTCCTTCACCTCGAGCACGTCCATCCCGTTGACCTGATAGCCGGGGATGCCGTAGGCGGCGCCGCGCTGATGCAGTTCACCGGCCGAGGCGCGCTCCTGCGAGGTGCCCATGGCGTACTTGTTGTTCTCGATGACGAACAGCACCGGCAGCTTCCACAGCGCCGCCATGTTGAAGCTCTCGTACACCTGGCCCTGGTTGATGGCGCCGTCGCCGCAATAGACCGCGGAGACACCGCCGTCATTGAGGTACTTGTGCGAGAAGGCCAGACCAGTGCCGAGCGGAACCTGGCCGCCGACGATGCCGTGGCCGCCGTAGAAGTTCTTCTCGCGGCTGAACATGTGCATCGAGCCGCCCTTGCCCTTGGAGTAGCCCCCAATGCGGCCGGTCAGCTCGGCCATCACACCCTTGGCTTCCATGCCGCAGGCCAGCATGTGGCCATGGTCACGGTAGCTGGTGATGACGTCGTCGCCATCCTTCAGGGCGGCCTGGACGCCGACCACGACGGCTTCCTGGCCGATGTAGAGATGGCAGAAGCCGCCGATCAGGCCCATGCCGTAGAGCTGGCCCGCCTTCTCTTCGAAGCGGCGGATCAGCAGCATCTCGCGATAGTAATGAAGAAGCTCTTCGGAAGAGACGGCTTGAGCGGGCGCGGTGTCGGTCTGCGCCTTGGTGGAACGGCGTCGGGACGCGGCCATGATTCCTCCCCAGGGTTCAAGCGGCAAAGGTCTTTTACAACACCTTTTGCCGCCGCGCGTTGCGGGCATGCGAGAGCCCGCACCGGAAGCGAATATGGCGCGCACACTACACGAGCTTCTGGGTCTGCGCAAACGTCTGTTTTTGCAGCGCTATTTTAGATTAACCGCGATTCGGTTAATCGGCTGATATCCCCTTACTTCTGCTGGCTCGCCCCTTCCGGATCGGCCAGTTTGGGAAGCTTGACGATGATGTCGCGCGGGTTGGCGAAATTCAGCATCAGCCGCGCCCGCTCCTCCAGCATGTCGCGGTCAAGGCCGTCGCCGCGCAGCAGTTGGGCGCGCCGTTCCATGTCCTCCCGCTCGGTGCGGAGCTGGTTCAGCACATCCTCCGCCTGGGCGATTTCCCCCTGGATCTGCTTCATCGCCACCAGCCCGCGGTCACCATGGATCGCGTAGTAGGCGAAGTAGGCGACCACGCAGGCGCACAGCGCCGGCATGATTGCTTGGCGGATCGCGCTTTTGGCGGCGCGGGCGAGCGTGTCGGTGAGGTCGGCGATCATCGTCATGGTGGCACGATGGAATCACAGCGGCTTTCCACCGGTCAAACGAAAAAGATGGAACAGGCAGGTCGCAAAAGCTTCGTGATCTTTGCGCAACCCAGTAATGGGTATCCGTCACGCCCAAGCCACAAGTCGACGGGATGTTCCTATAAAGTTCTCTTCGGTAATCGAGCGTCCGATCGGACGCCGCTCGCGCTCATCGGTACAGCCACCCACCCGGCATAGGGCGAAGGTGTATGGAATGAAACCGGCGGTAGCGTGTTTGGACCCACACGGCGCCGCCGGGTCCGACCCCGAGTCCACCGTAGGCTCGCACAGGCGATCCTGCCGATGGCGCCGCCACCTGGCTGAGGAGCAACACCCCATGCGCAGCAAGTTTCTGATCGTGGCCCTGCCCGCCCTGCTTCTGGGCCTGGCGGCCTGCGACGACCAAAACGCCCAGAACTCCAACGCGGCGAACCAGACCAGCCCGACCACCAGCAGCGGGTCGAGCAGCGGGTCCACCACCGTCCCGCCGCCCTCGACCGGCGTTCCGGTGCAGGGCGGCACCTCCGGCAATTCAATGAACGAGACCAGCGGCGCCACCCGCACCGTGCCGGGCGGCGCGACCGCCGGCGGTTCGGCCGGCGGCGGCGCCAGCACCGGCGGCTCTCCCACCCCGTCGGGCAGCCAATAAAGACGAAAGCCAGTAAGGACGGATATGGTGGACGGTCACACGTCCACCACCCGCCTCCGCCGGTCCGATGCCTCACCGCTGCTGTCCGGTTCGAAGGCGATGCCCTTGACCAGCGCCACCACCGGGCGGCCGGGCGCCAGTTCCAATTCGCGCACGGCCGCCCGCGTGATGCGTGCGATCAGGAACGATCCGCCCACGGCCAGCCGCACGTCGGCCGACGACGGGCCGGACTCCGCCACCTCCGTCACCGTCGCGGCAAGCGCATTGCGAAGGCTGACGCCGCTCGGCGGCCGCAAGGCGATGATGACGTCGCGGGCGTGGATGTGCAGCCGCACCGCCGCGCCGGGCGGGCGGTCGATCTGCGGCACCGTCAGGCGCCCGCCGTCGAAGTCCAGCACCGACAGCCCATCCTCCGGAACGTGGCGCTCGACCGTCAGGTCCAGCACCGCGCCGGCGTCCTGAGCGCCGGTCACCGCCGACAGGATCACCGCACCGACCGGCCCGGCCGCGCGCACCCTGCCCTCTGCGATCAGCACCATCGTGGTGGCGAGCCGCACCACCTCGTCCAGCGCGTGGCTGACCAGGACGATGGGGATGTTCATCTCGTCGCGCAGCCGCTCGATATAGGGCATGATCTCCGCCTTGCGGGCAGCATCGAGCGAGGCCATCGGCTCGTCCATCAGCAGCAGGCGCGGCTGCGCCAACAGGGCGCGGCCGAAAGCGACCCGCTGCTTCTCGCCGCCGGAGAGGCCGCGCGGCCGGCGATCCAGCAGATGGCCCAGCCCCAGCAATTCCACCACCGGTTCGAAGGCTATGCGCCGCTCCCCGGCCGGCACGCGCCGCAGACCGTATTCCAGATTGCTGCGCACGGTCATGTGCGGGAAAAGCCGCGAATCCTGGAAGACATAGCCGATGCGCCGCTTCTCCACCGGCACGTCGATGCGCCGGGGGCTGTCGAAGAACACGGTGTCGCCGACGCGGATATGCCCGGCGTCGGGCCGCCTCAGCCCGGCGATCGCATTGATGACCGAGGTCTTGCCGGAGCCGGAGCGGCCGAACAGCGCCGTCACGCCGCGTTCCTCCGCGGTGAAGGCGATGTCGAGCGTGAAGGCGCCGAGTGTCTGGCGGATGTGCAGGTCCAGCATGGTCAGACCTGCCCGATCAGGCGGCGAACCCGGTTTGCCAGAAACTCCGACAGCATCAGCGCCAGCAGCGCCACCCCGAAGGAGATCGCCGCCAGCCGCGCCGCCACCGCGTCGCCGCCCGGTTCCTGCGTCGCGGCATAGATCGCCAGCGGCAGCGTCTGCGTCTTGCCGGGAATGTTGGAGACGAACGTGATGACCGCCCCGAACTCCCCCATCGCGGCGGCGAAGGCGACGATGGCGCCGGACAGCAGCCCCGGCGCCATCAGCGGCAGCAGGATGGTGAAGAAGCGGTCGACCGGCCCGGCGCCCAGCGTGCGCGCCGCCGCCTCCAGCCCGCCGTCGATGGCCTCCACCGACAGGCGGATCGCCCGCACCATCAGCGGGAAGGACGTCACCGCCACCGCCAGCGACGCCCCCTCCGCCGTGAAGATCAGCTTGATGCCGAAGGTCTGGTAGAGCCAGCCGCCGACCACCCCCTTGGTCCCCATCGTCACCAGCAGGATATAGCCGGTGACCACGGGCGGCAGGACCAGCGGCAGATGGACCAGCCCATCGACCAGCGTCTTGCCCGGAAAGGAATAACGGCCGAGCACCCAGGCGGCGAGCACGGCCACCGGCAATCCCAACGCGATGGCGACGCCCGCGACACGCAGGCTCAGCAGCAACGCGGTGGTTTCCATCGGCGTCAGGAGTTCCATGCGGCAGAGCTTACGGTGCCTTGGGTGCCGGAACGAAGCCGAATTCCTTCCACACCGCCATGCCGTCCGACGATTTCATGTAGTCGAGAAAGGCCACCGCCGCCGGACTCTTCGACAACGCCACCAGAGCCGCCGGATAGGTGATCGCCGGATAGCTGTCGGGTGGGAAGGCCGCGGCGACCTCCACCCCCGGATCGATGGCGGCGTCGGTGCGATAGACGATGCCCAGCGGCACCTCGCCACGGCTGACCAGAACCAGCGCGGCACGCACACTGTCGGCCCGCGCCAGCTTCGGTTCGACCGCCGTCCATTGCCCCAGCGACTCCAGTGCCGCCTTGGCGTACTTCCCGACCGGAACGTTCGATGGGTCACCGGTGGCAAGCCGCCCGTCGCCCAACTGGTCCGCCAGCTTGCCGCCCTTGGACAGATCCGGCTTCAGGGTCGAGCCCTTCGGCACCACCGCCACCAGTTCGTTGCCCAGCAAATTCACCCGGCTGTCGGTCTTGATGAGATCGTGCTTCTGCAGATAGTCCATCCAGTCGAGAT
Source organism: uncultured Azospirillum sp. (assembly GCF_946480385.1). The sequence continues at coordinate 10,950 of NZ_CAMLJP010000121.1, read as the reverse complement.
CGGCCGAGATGAAGATGTCGGCCGGGGCGCCATTCTCGATCTGCTTGGCCATCGCCGACGATGCGGCGAACGAGGACGTCACGGTGGTGCCGGTCTTCGCCTTGAACTGCGAGGCCAGCTTTTCGACCGCATTCTTTGTCGAGGCCGCCGCCAGAACCAGCACATCCTGCGCCATCGCCGCCGGTGCCGCGACCGTCAGCCCGATCCCCAAGACGACCGCCGAAACCGCCGCCGTGAACCTGCGCCGCCCGAACGCCCCATTCATGCCGACCATCGCCATCTCCTGCCGAATTCGCCGCTTCGCTTATATTCCGACAGATACAGCGCTTCGCGGTTGCGGTAAAGCGTAAACGGTGCAATCCGCACCATGGAGGCATGGCGGCCATCCACATCATGTCATGACTTGCGTCGCGACCCCGTGATAGGAAGTGCGCAGATTAGGACCGGTTCCAAACCTGCTCCCCCGCCCCCTCCCGCACCAGGAAAGCCCCATGCGCGCCGTGAAGATTTCCCCCTCGATTCTCTCCGCCGATTTCGCCCGGCTGGGCGAGGAGGTCCGCGCGGTCGACGCCGCCGGCGCCGACTACATCCACATCGACGTGATGGACGGCCATTTCGTGCCGAACCTCACCATCGGGCCGGGCGTGGTGAAGGCGCTGCGTCCGCACTCCGCCAAGGTCTTCGACGTCCACCTGATGATCTCGCCGGTGGACCTGTTCGTTCCGGACTTCGCCAAGGCCGGCGCCGACATCATCACCGTCCATCCGGAGGCCGGCCCGCACCTGCACCGCACCATCCAGCTGATCAAGTCGCTGGGCAAGAAGGCCGGCGTCTCGCTGAACCCGGCCACCCCGGTGGACGCCATCCAGCATGTGCTGGAGGACATCGACCTCGTGCTGGTGATGACGGTCAACCCCGGCTTCGGCGGCCAGAGCTTCATCAAGAGCCAGCTTCCGAAGATCCGCGACCTGCGCGCCCGCATCGACGCGCTCGGCAAGCAGATCGACCTGGAGGTGGACGGCGGCATCAACCCGGAGACCGCACGCTTGGCGATCGAAGCCGGCGCCGACGTGCTGGTGGCCGGCACCGCCACCTTCACCGGTGGTCCGGAGCAGTATGCCGCCAACATCCGCGCGCTGCGCTGAACGGACCACCCGCCTAACTGAAAACGGCAGCGGCCCCGCCACGCCCTCCGGATGGGGAGCGATGCGGGGCCGCTTCGTTTCAGGCCGGACTGGTTACAGACCGGCCGGCAGGCATGGGTCAGCGGGTCGGCGGCGTATAGGGCGCGCCGCCGCGCAGGCCGCGCGTGCTGTTGTTGCCTTCCGTATCGGAAGCGGTGCCGGAATAGCTGGTACCCGAATTGCTGTAGCCGTAAGTCCCGGTGTTCGAACCATAGCTCCCGGTGCTGGAGCCGGAATAACCGCCGGCCGGCATCCGGTTCTCCATCCGCTGCTGTTCGGCCAACTGACGCTCGCCGACGCTCTCCCCCAGCACCACGACCTTGCCGCCCTGCGCCGTGTCGGTCACCGGCAGGCCGCGGGCCGGCGCGGTGAGCGGCGGCACGGCGGTGGTCACACCCATGGTGTAGCTGGACCCTGCCTGCGGCGTCGTCGCGGAACCGGCCACCTGGGCCATCGCGCCGGTCGACAGCAGAACGGCACCCACAGCGGTGAAAATGAAGGTCTTGTTCATAACGCATCTCCTAAACAGTCGTCCGTGGCGGCACCGCGGTGCAGCGCCGGAAACGTGATGCGGACAACATGGCCGGCCCCGGAAAGGTTCCCGGACGGGTTTTGCATCCCCAAAGGCGAGGCACCCTAAAAGATCACACATCGGCGAGAACCAAACGCGTCCCTGCCCGTTATTGGGCATGGGAAGACGGTCCCGCAACGGAAGGGAAATCACCATGGGCATTCTCTGGACGATCATCATCGGCTTTCTCGCCGGCATCGTCGCCAAGTTCCTGATGCCGGGTCGCGATCCGGGCGGCTTCATCATCACCACCCTGCTGGGCATCGCCGGCGCCTTCGTCGCGACATATCTGGGCGCCGCCGTCGGCTGGTACCGGCCGGGCGAGGGAGCGGGCTTCATCGGCGCCATCGTCGGCGCGATCATCATCCTGGCCATCTACCGCATGATCGCCGGCCGCCGGACGACGGTCTAACCGCCGGCTGCCATACACCCGGCTTGCTCCAAAGCCGGACAAAACAAGGGGACCACCGGACGGCCGGCGGTCCCTTTTTCGTGTGTCCTGATTTCAGGTCGGATCGACGAGTTTACGCCAGCGCCACCGGTTGCGGCATGAAGATGGCGCGGGAAATGGCGGCCTGAATGCCGGCGTTGGTGAAGGGCTTGCGGACGATCTGCCCCAGATGGCGGGCATCGCCGGCCTGGATGTCGTCATCGAAGGCGGTCACGAAGATGGTGCGCAGATCGCGCACGCGCTTCAGCCGCCGCGCGATTTCGATCCCGCTGCCGCCATCGGCCAGCCGAACGTCCAGCAGGGCCAGCGTCGGCTTCTCCGCCTTCAACAGGGCCAACGCCTCCGGCTCGTTGCCGGCGGTGCCGCAGACGACATGCCCCATCTCAGCGACCAGCGCGCCCAGTTCCATCGCCAGGAGGGCATTGTCCTCGACCACCATCACCCGCTGGACCATGGCACCGCGCACCCGTGCACGGGCGGTCTTCAGCCTCTCTATCGCCTCACCCGGCCGCAACTGCAGCACCTTCGCCGCCTGCGGCAGGCTCAGCCCTTCCAGCGCGGTCAGCAGATACAGACGGCGATCGGCTTCCGGCAGTTCGGCAAGAGCACGTTCGATGGGGTGCGGCGAGGGCAGCGGCCGGCCGGCCGGGCCAAAATCCTCCGAACGGTCGAACAGCAGGTTCAGCAGCGCATACATCGGCAACAGCGCCCCGTCGCCGCCACGATCCAGACCGAAGCGCGACGGCGCCATCATCGCCGCCTCGACACAGCGGGTCACCAGCGCGTCGCCACGGTCGGTCGTGCCGGTCAGCGCCCGCGCATAGCGGCGCAGCACCGGAACCACCTCGAACAATTCGCATTCGTAAACGAGCATACCCGTGACTCCGCTCCCCGACGGGAGTTGCCGCACTCGAATCGCGCCTCTCGAACCGTTCACCGGGGAAACGCGCCGGCCCTGTCGAATCGCGTCGGGCCGCAAGCCAATGTATCGGATCGTCCTTCGTCCTTCGTCCTTCGTCCTATTCGGATCCTATCATGAGCGGGGTGGCGGTCGAATGGGAAATGGGGGTGCCGGCCGCCAACGGACGATCAGGCCCCTACGATCAGGGAAAAGCAATCGAGGGTAGAGCAATCGTAAAGCGGACTGCCGTCATTTGGCGGTCTCACGAAGCTGCCGGCTGCGCCATTGCCAGGGCTTTTCCACCTGTCCGGCCCACAGCCCCATGCGCTTGCTCTGGGCATAGGCCTCGCCCTTCTGATAGGCCGGCGACAGGCTGGCATATTGAAAGGCCCAGCCGCGCGACACCATCGCCGCCCCCAGATCGACGCCGCGCACACGGCATTCGCCCTTCTTCTCCCCGGTGCGATCCTGTTCGGTGACGACACAGGTCACCTCCTCGCCCTTCACCATGTTGGCGAGCACGGCGGTGGCGACCTTGAAGCAGTCCAGCTCATGGCCGTAACGGTTCTTGCATTTCTGCCCCGGATCCGGCGCATCGATGCCCATCAGCCTGACCGCCGTGCCGTTGATTGTCAGCAGATCGCCCTCCACCGCCATGGCGGTGCCCTTCAGGGTCTGGTCCGGCGTGTTGGCGATGGGGCCGCGCCCCTTGGCCGCCTGATTGGTCTGCGCCACAACCGGTCCCGCCAGGACAAGCGACGCCGCCAGCAGCAGCCCGCTCACCAGCCCCTTCCTCGGCATCGCCATCGCCTCAGAACAGGCTCGGCTGGTCATCGCCCGGCTTGTCCTTCGCCTTGACCGGAGCGATCTCCTGCGGCGGATCCAGGCAGGAACAGTCGTCGTTGCGCACGCTGTTCACCTTCGGCCCCACCGGCACCACGTCCAGCCACTCCTCCGGCGCGGAGCGGATCAGCCCCTCCAGCACCGGCAGCGGGGTCGCCGGATCCAGCCAGGCATCCCAGTCGGCGGGGTCGAGCACCACCGGCATGCGGTCGTGCAGGAAGGACAGCGTCGCGTTGGTCCCGGTCGTCACCACCGTCGCGGTTTCCAGCGGCGGGTCGAGCGGCGGCGCGCCCTTCGGTCCGCGCCAGCGCTCCCACAATCCGGCCAGCGCGAACAGGCCACGGTCGCGGCGGCGGATGACGTGGCCCTGCTTGCGCGGCTTCGCCCCCTCCCCCACGTTGGTCCATTCATAGAATCCGTCCAGCGGGATCAGGCAGCGGCGCTTGCGGAAGGCATCGCGGAACGCCGGCTTGTCGGCCACCGATTCGCCGCGCGCGTTGATCATCCGCCCGCCGATGGCGGGATCGTCGGCCCAGGGCGGCACCAGTCCCCAGCGGACCATCGCCAGATGGCGGCCGTCCTCCTCGCGTCGGATGACGGGGATGTCCTGCGTCGGGGCGATATTCCACCGCGGCATCAGGTTCGGCTGCTCCGGAACGCCGAACACGCGCTCGATCTCGTTGATCGGGGTGGTGAGAAGCATGCGTCCACACATGCCCCGAATATGGCCCTCGGAGGCCGGTCGCGCCAGCCGCATTCCCCCTTATCGATGAGTCCGGCGGACAATCCTTGCAGCGGACAACCGTCACCCATGTCGCCCGTCGGGGTTTCCCTGACGCTTAAGCCGGCCTATCTTCGCGGGGCACAACAATCGCATCGAACCGGAAGGCGGGAGTTCACCCATGAAGTTCGGCATCGGACAGGCGGTTCCGCGCACCGAAGACGCCCGGCTGCTGACCGGCGGCGGCCGCTACACCGACGACGTGTCTCTCCCCGGACAGGCCTATGCGGCCTTCGTCCGCTCGCCCCACGCTTTCGCCGCCATCGGCGCAATCGACACGTCCGATGCGCTGGCCCAGCCCGGCGTGCTGGCGGTCTACACCATCGCCGACCTCGACGCCGAGAATGTCGGCATGATCCCCTGTCAGGCGGTGCTGAAGCAGCGCGACGGGTCGAACTATGTCCACACCCCGCGCCCGGCGCTGGTCCGCGGCTTCGCCCGCCATGTCGGCGATCCGGTCGCCATGGTGGTGGCCGAAACGCTGGAGGCCGCGCGCGAGGCCGCCGAACTGGTGATGGTCGATTACGAGGATCGCGAGCCCGTCACCGGCACGCTGGAGGCGCTGGAGCCCGGCCGCCCGCTGGTGTGGGACGAGGCGCCGAACAACCTCTGCTTCGACTGGGACACCGGCGACGAGGCGGCGGTGGAATCGGCACTTTCCGGCGCCCATCGCGTCGTCGAGCTGGAACTGATCAACAACCGCGTCGTCGCCAACCCAATGGAGGGCCGCGCCTGCGTCGCCGGCGTCGAATCGGGTGCGGACGGCGGCCCGGGCCGGCTGCTGATCTACGTCACCAGCCAGGGCGTCCACGGCCTGCAGAAGCAGTTCGCCAAGATCCTGAACGAACCGGAGCAGCGCATCCGCGTGCTGACCACCGATGTCGGCGGCGGTTTCGGCATGAAGCTGTTCAACTACCCGGAATATGTCGCCTGCCTGTTCGCCGCCCGCCGGCTGAACCGCGCGGTCAAATGGGCGGCCGACCGGATCGAGGGCTTCATCAGCGACGACCATGGCCGCGACCATGTCAGCAAGGCGCGGCTGGCGGTCGACGCCGACGGCCATTTCCTGGGGCTGCGGGTCGATACCGTCGCCAATCTCGGCGCCTATCTGTCCAACTACGGGCCCTTCATCCCGACCGATGCCGGATCGGCCATGCTGGTCGGCTCCTACAAGACGCCGGCTGTCTATGTGCGGGTGAAGGGCGTCTTCACCAACACCCAGCCGGTGGACGCCTATCGCGGCGCCGGCCGGCCGGAAGCGGCCTATCTGCTGGAACGGCTGATCGACCATGCCGGCCGCGTCACCGGCCTCGGCCCGGCGGAGATCCGGCGGCGTAACTTCATCCCGCCGACCGCGATGCCCTACGCCACGCCGATGGGGCAGGTCTATGACACCGGCGAGTTCGTCCAGAATCTGGAAGACGGGCTGATCCTCGCCGACATGGCCGGCCTGCCCGCTCGCAAGGCGGAGGCGAAGGCGCGCGGCAAGCTGCGCGGCGCCGGCCTGTCCACCTACATCGAAGCCTGCTCGGGCGGCGGGCCGGAGCAGGCGACCGTCCAGGTCAATGGCGACGGCAAGGTGGTGCTGATGATCGGCACCCAGACCAACGGCCAGGGCCACGAGACCGCCTACAAGCAGATCCTCGCCGACCGGCTTGGCGTCCCGCCGGAGGATGTGGAGGTGGTGCAGGGCGACACCGACCGTGTCAGCTGGGGCGCCGGCACCGGCGGCTCGCGTTCCGTCCCGGTCGGCGGTTCGGCACTGGCGGAGGGTGCGGCCAAGGTTGTGAAGGCCGCAACCACGGTCGCCGCCGACCTGCTGGAAACCGCCGAGGTGGACGTGGAGTTCGCCGACGGCCGCTTCACCATCGTCGGCACCGACCGCTCGGTATCGCTGAAGGAGGTGGCGGCCAAGGCGGCGGCGGGCGGCGGCGGCGGCATCGCCTTCTCCGAGATGGCGCGCTGGACCCCGCCGGCCAGCACCTTCCCCAACGGCTGCCACATCGCGGAGGTGGAGATCGACCCCGCCACCGGCATCGTCGAGGTGCTGCGCTACAGCGTCGTCGATGATTTCGGCACGGTCGTCAACCCGATGCTGGTGATCGGCCAGATCCATGGCGGCGTGGCGCAAGGGCTGGGTCAGGCCCTGCAGGAACGGGTGGTGTTCGATCCCGACAGCGGGCAGCTGCTGTCCGGCTCCTTCATGGACTACCAGATGCCGCGCGCGGTCGACATGCCGCCGATCGAGGTGAAGCTGAACAGCGTGCCCAGCACCACCAACATGCTGGGCATGAAGGGCGCCGGCGAAGCCGGGGCCATCGGCGCGCCGCCGGCCATCATCAATGCGGTGGTCGATGCGCTGTCCGACCTCGGCATCACCCACATCGACATGCCGGCGACGCCGGAATCGGTGTGGGCGGCGATCCGTAAGGCCGAGACCCTGATGGCAGCGGAATAGGGGAAAGTCCTAGTCGGAAGGTGTGGCGATTGCCACACCTCCGTCGGATGAAATCCATGGCATTGTTCCTTACCTAAAGGTGGAGTTCTTGAGCTGACAGGGGTAAGGCCGATGGCGTTTGGCGACGGTGGGTGCGGCGGTCAATGTGCGGATCGCCTCGATCTGGACTTTACGATGGCGTTCCAGCCCATCGTCGATGTCGCCAGCGGCGGCGTCTGGGCGCATGAAGCGCTGGTGCGTGGGACCCAGGGCCAGGGCGCCGGCTGGGTGCTGGGCCAGGTGACCGACGCCACCCGCTACGCCTTCGACCAGTCCTGCCGCATCAAGGCCATCGAGCTGGCGTCGTCCTTGCCGATGAACGGCGCCCGCCTGTCGATCAACTTCCTGCCCAACGCCGTCTACAAGGCGGAGGCCTGCATCAAGGCGACGCTCGCCGCCGCCCGGCGCACCGGCTTCCCCACCGACCGCATCATCTTCGAAGTGACGGAGAACGAGCGCGTGGTCGACCACGACCATCTGAAGAGCATCTTCAGCGAATACAAGCGCCAGGGCTTCCTGACCGCCATTGACGATTTCGGCTCCGGCTATTCCGGCCTGAACCTGTTGGCAGAATTCCAGCCCGACATCATCAAGCTGGACATGGAGTTGACCCGCAACATCGACAGCGAGCGGGCCCGGCGCAGCATCGTCAAGGCAATCCTGGCGGTGTGCGAGGATCTGGGGATCACCCCCATCGCCGAAGGCATCGAGACCGCCGACGAGGCCAAGACCCTGCGCGACCTGGGCGTGACCCTGATGCAGGGCTACCTGTTCGCCAAGCCGGCCTTCGAAGCCGTGGTAACCGACCCCGATCTGGCCCAGCTGGCCGCCTAAGCCCGCACCGGCGCGGTCATGTAGCTCATCCCCGCGCCATAGCTCGCCAGCTTCGCCGCCAGCGCCGGCCCGCCGCCTTCGTAGGGCGCGAAGCCGGCCCGGTCCCAATAGCTTCGCGCTCCCGGCGTCGAGGTCAGCGCCAGCCACCGCCATCCCTCCCCCGCCGCCAGCCGATGGGCATAGCCCAGCACCGCCGCCCCCAGCCCGGTGCCGCGCGCCTCCGGCAGCAAAGCGATGTCGTGCAGGTACAGGCAGTCCGCGTCCGCCGGCAGACCGCCCAGCGGCGTGTCGAGCGGCGGCGGCACCCCCAGCCTGCCCGGATGCATGACTCCGTAGCCGATGGCCTCGCCGCGGCATTCCGCCACACGGCAGCCAGCGGGGTAGAGAGCCAGCCTCTCCTCGAACACGCTGCGCTCCTCCGGATAGTCCGGATGAACGATGTCCGCGATGGCCAGGATCCGGTCCAGATCGGCCACGGTCATAGCACGCCATAGGGCCGATGCGCCGTGGCCCTCAGTCCGCCCGATGTCCGACAATTCCCCGGCCGTCATCCGCCTTCTCCGTTCCACACCCGTTCAAGAGCTTCCGGCCCGCCTTCGGGCAGGATATGCTGACTCTTCATACCATAGGGAGATTACCCCATGCCCGATGCCGCTGTGGCGAGCCTGCTGCCGACGGTCCGCACCATCGCCCACGAGGCCGGTCAGGTCATCCTGCGCTTCTACAACGACGGCATCGACGTCGCCACCAAGGTCGACGGCAGCCCGGTGACGCAGGCCGACCAGGCGGCGGAGGCGGTGATCGTCCCGGCGTTGCACCACCTGCTGCCGGGCGTGCCTGTCGTCGCGGAAGAGGCGATGGCCGCCGGCCACAAGCCCGACATCTCCGGCGGCCGTTTCTGGCTGGTCGATCCGCTCGACGGCACCAAGGAATTCATCTCCCGCAACGGCGAGTTCACGGTGAACATCGCCCTGATCGAGAATGGCGCCCCGGTCCTGGGCGTCGTCTATGCTCCCGCCACCGGCGACATGTACGCCGCGGCCGGCTCCGGCACCGCCGTCCATTGCGCGGAGGGCCGCCATGACCACCCCATCGCCGTCCGCAACCCGCCGCCCGACGGGCTGACCGTCGTCGCCAGCCGCTCCCACGGCAATGGGTCGGTGCTGGACGACTTCCTTGGCAAGTACACGGTCAAGGACCGGGTGTCCTGCGGCAGCTCGCTGAAATTCTGCACGGTGGCGAGCGGCAAGGCAGACCTCTACCCCCGCTTCGGACCGACCAGCGAGTGGGACACCGCCGCCGGCCATGCCGTGCTGATCGGCGCCGGCGGCCGGGTGGAGCAGCCGGACGGCTCGCCGCTGGTCTATGGCAAGGACGACATCCTCAACCCGCACTTCGTCGCCTACGGCTGGAAATGACCTCTTCCGTTTCGTGCCTGGGTGAGGCGGCGACCGCGGTGCTGACCACCGCGGCGCCGCTGGAGAAAGTGCGCCTGACCCGCCTGCATGCCGCCGCCTGGCGCGACGGCCTGCTGTCGCCCGCCGTGCCGGCCCCGCCGCCCGACCGCCCCGCCCGTCCCGACCGGCCGGAGCTAAAGCTGCCGCGCGACATGCCCAAGCGCGGGCGCGGCGGCAGCGCGCAGAACCGCATCGCCCTGCTGCACGCGCTGGCGCACATCGAGCTGAACGCCATCGACCTCGCCTGGGACATCGTCGCCCGATTCGCGCATCTCGGCCTGCCGAAGGGTTTCACCGACGACTGGATCCAGGTCGCCGACGACGAGGCCCGGCATTTCCAGATGCTGGAGACCCGGCTGAACGAACTGGGCTCCTCCTACGGCGACCTGCCGGCCCATGATGGGCTGTGGCAGGCGGCGACGGAGACCGCGCACGACCTCGCCGCCCGGCTGGCGGTGGTGCCGATGGTTCTGGAGGCGCGCGGCCTGGACGTCACGCCCGAGACGGTGCGCCGCCTGCGCGACTTTGGCGATGCCGAGAGCGCCGACCTGCTCCAGACCATCCATGACGAGGAAATCAGCCACGTCGCCGCTGGCCGGCGCTGGTTCGTCCATCTCTGCGCCGAGCGCGGAGCGGAGCCGGTGGCCCTGTGGCAGGAACTGGTCGGCCGCCACTTCCGCGGTGGACTGAAGCGCCCCTTCAACACCGCCAGCCGCCAGTTGGCCGGCTTCGGCCCGGAATATTACGAGCCGATCACTCCCGAAATTGACCGCAGGCCGGAAACCCGGTAAGGCGCTGGATATCATGGCCGTATACACCGAAGTCACCGACGAGGATCTCAGCACCTTCGCCGCCCAGTACGATCTGGGCGCGGTGCTGTCGTGCAAGGGCATCGCGGAGGGGGTGGAGAATTCCAACTTCCTGCTGGTGACCGAACGCGGCCCCTACATCCTGACGCTCTACGAGAAGCGCACGCGGAAGGAGGATCTGCCCTTCTTCCTCGGCCTGATGGAGCATCTGGCGGAGAAGGGCATCGCCTGCCCGCTGCCGGTTGCGGGGCGCGACGGCATGGCGCTGCGCGAGCTTTGCGGCCGCCCGGCGGTGATCGTCACCTTCCTGGCCGGCATGTGGCCGCGCCGGATCATGCCACAGCATTGCGCCCAGCTGGGCGAGGCTTTGGCCCGCCTGCATCTGGCGGTCGGCGACTTCCGCATGGAACGCCCGAACGCGCTGGCCCTTCCCGGCTGGAAGGATCTGTTCGCCAAGTCCGCCGAACGCGCCGATGAGGTCGCCCCCGGCCTGCGCGCGACGCTGGAGACCGAACTGGCGGCGCTGGAGGCCAACTGGCCGGTCGGACTGCCGGCCGGCGTCATCCATGCAGACCTGTTCCCGGACAACGTCTTCTTCCGCGGCGACAGCCTGTCCGGCCTG
>NZ_CAMLJP010000120.1 GCF_946480385.1 uncultured Azospirillum sp. | reverse complement strand
GCCTGCGGCCGATTCAGCAGATCATCAGCCATCTCAGCACCCGACCGCCGGGTCAGCGGACAGCGCAGCACCAGATCGTCGGCCAGCCCGTGCCGCCGCATCGCCGCGGTGAAGCCGGCATGCCGCGCCGCGTAGGCGGAATGGTCCAGCGTCCCGCCGACGAAGGCGATCCGCCGGTGACCCAGCGAGATCAGATGCTCGGTCACCGTCTCCATGCCCGCCTGATAATCCACCCCGGCATAGTCGCGTCCCTGGTCGGAGACGAGACGCAAGGCCTGCACGCAGGGCAGCCGCCAGCGGTCCAGCCGGTCCAGCAGCTCTGCCTGCGTTCCGGCGGCGGGGCAGAGGATCACCCCGTCGACATTGTGCTCCCGCATCCGCTGCAGGAAGCGGTCCTGGCGTTCCGGCTGCTCGGCGGTGTTGGCGATGAAGGCGACGAAGCCTTCGGTGTCCAGCACATCGTCCACCCCCGCCGTCAGCTCGGCATAGAAGGGGTTGTTCAGTTCGCAGACCAGCAGCCCGACCGTATGGGTGCGGGCGGCGCGCAGGTTGGCGGCACCGCGGTTGTAGATGTAGCCGAGCGCCGCCATGGCGGCCTGGACCCGCTCCCGCGTTTCCGCCGCCACCAGCGGGCTGCCGCGCAGCACCAGCGACACGGTCGAGCGCGACACCCCGGCATGGCCGGCGACCTCCGTCAGGGTGACGCTTCCCGGCTTGCTGCTATCTGGCGCTCTGGCCACGGCGGCGGCGCCTCACACCACGGCGGTCGGCAGCGGCCGGCCGGCGAAGAAGGCTTCCAGATTGTCCAGCACCAGCTGGCCCATCGCCATCCGCGTCTCCACCGTGGCGCTGGCCTGATGCGGCTGCAGGACGACGTTGTCGAGACCGTAGAAGCCCTCCGGCACATTCGGCTCGTCGGCGAAGACGTCCAGCCCGGCGCCGCCGACCCGCCCCTCGGTCAAGGCCGCCAGCAGCTCCGGCTCGTCCACCACGCTGCCGCGGGCGACATTGATCAGCAGCCCCTCCGGTCCCAGCGCGTCGAGCACGGCGCGGCCGACCATGTTGCGGGCGTCCGCCCCGGCCGAGGTGGCGACGATCAGGATGTCGCTCTCCCGCGCCAAATCGACCGGCGAGGCGACGAAGCGGTAGGACACGCCGTCGCGCGGCTTGCGGTTGGTGTAGGCGATGGTCATGCCGAAGGCTTCGGCGCGCTTGGCGATGGCTTCGCCGATGCGGCCCAGACCCAGCACGCCCAGCCGCTTGCCGGTGACCTTGCGGGCGAGTGGCAGCTTGCCCTTGGTCCATTGGCCGGCGCGGACGAAGCGGTCGCCCACCATCATCCGGCGCGAGGCGGCGATCATCAGCCCGATGGCGAGGTCGGCCACATCGTCGGTCAGCACGTCCGGCGTGTTGGTGACGCGCACGCCGCGGCCGCGGGCATGCTCCAGATCGACGGCGTCGGTGCCGACACCGTTGATGGCGACGATCCCGAGATTGGGCAGCGCCTCGACCACCGCCTTCCTCACGCCGGTCCCGCCGCCGGTGACGACGGCGCGCACCCGGTCGGCGACCTCGGCGATCAGCCGGTCGCGATCCGCAGCGGCGGACAGGCGGTGGACGGTGTAGGCCGCATCCAGAGCCTGCTCGATGGCGGGCATCATGGGTTCGACCAGCAGGATTTCGGGCTTCATCGCAACTCGTCCTTGGCAATTCGACCTTGATGAAACAGAAAATTCCTCAGTGGGCCAGGATCTGGCCGAGGAAGCTTCGGGTCCGCTCCGATTTCGGATCGGTGAAGAACGCCTCCGGCGTGTTCTGCTCGACGATCTCGCCGCGGTCCATGAAGATCACGCGGTGGGCGACCGACTTGGCGAACCCCATCTCGTGCGTCACGCACAGCATGGTCATGCCGTCTTCGGCCAATCCGATCATGGTGTCCAGCACCTCCTTCACCATCTCGGGATCCAGGGCGGAGGTCGGCTCGTCGAACAGCATCACCTTCGGGTTCATGCACAGCGACCGCGCGATGGCGACGCGCTGCTGCTGGCCGCCCGACAGCTGGCCTGGATATTTGTCGGCCTGTTCGGGGATGCGGACCCGCTCCAGATAGCGGATGGCGGTGGCCTTCGCCTCGGCCTTGGTGGTGCCGCGCACCTTCATCGGCGCCAGCATGCAGTTCTCCAGCACGGTCAGGTGCGGGAACAGGTTGAAGCTCTGGAACACCATGCCGACCTCCCGCCGGACGGTGTCGAGCTGGCGGTGATGCGGCCCAAGCTCTACCCCGTTGACGGTGATCCGGCCCTTCTGGTGGCGTTCCAGCTGGTTGATGCAGCGGATCAGGGTCGATTTGCCCGATCCGGACGGGCCGCAGATGACGATGCGCTCACCCCGGTGGACCTCCAGGTCGATATCCTTCAGCACCTGGAAATGATCGTACCATTTCTGGACGCCTTCCATGCGGATGACGACATCCGCGCTCATCTGTCCAGATGTGGGTTCCATGGTCCTGTCCTCCACCGGGGATTGCGCTTCGTTCGACTTAGGACTTGCTGGCGGTGACCGCCGCCGGCAGGTCGGTGCCCAGCCACTTCTGATGAATGGCGTTCAACTCGCCGTTCTTCTTCACGGTGTCGAGGAAGCCGTTGACCCAGCCCATCAGCTTGTCCTGGCCCTGGCGAAGGGCGATGCCCTGCACCTGGCTCTTCAGCACGAACTTCATCTCGTAATTAGCCTGAGGCGCCATCGTCTTGATCTGCTGCGCCACCACGTTGCTGACGCCCAGCGCATCGACCTGACCGGACAGCAGGGCCTGCACGGCGCTGGCGTCGTCGTCGAAGCGCATGATGCGGGCGTCCTTCGGCGCCACCGCGGTCAGCGACTGGTCCTGCGTGCTGGCGCGGGCGACGCCGACGCTCTTGCCCGACAGGTCCTCCGGCTTCTTGACCGCCGACTTCTGCGGGGCGAGCAGCCCGATCTCGATCGCCGCATAGGGCTCGGAGAAGGCGACCTGCTTGGCGCGCTCCGGCGTGACGCCGAGCGAGGCGACCAGCACGTCCACCTTGCCGGTCAGCAGGTAGGGGATGCGGTTCGGCCCAGTCACCGGCACGATGTCGACCGGCACGCCCATATGCTTGGCCATCAGCTTGGCGACGTCGGCGTCGTAACCGTCCGGCTTGCCTTCGCTGTTGGTGATACCGAAGGGCGGGAAGTCGACCAGCATGCCGATGGTCAGCTTGCCCTTGCCCTTGATGTCCTCGACGCTCTGGGCGTGGGCCGTGGCGGTGAGGCCGACTGCGGCGGTCAAGAGAGCGCCGGCGACGACAAGGCGGCGGGTGACGGTGAAGGCCATGGATGTTTCCTCCGAATGCGAGCGTTTTTAAGGATTTAACGGGAAGGCGCTGCGTAGCGGGCTTCCAGACGCTGACTCAACAGCGACAGCGGCCAGCACAGCGCGAAATAGATCGCGGCGACGATGCTGAAGACCAGGAAGGGCTGGAAGGTGGCGTTGTTGACGATCTGCCCGGCGCGGGTCAGCTCGACGAAGCCGATGATGGCGGCCAGCGAGGTGCCCTTGATGACCTGCACCAGATAGCCGACTGTCGGCGGCACCGCGACCTTCACCGCCTGCGGCAGGATCACGTAGCGCATCAGGCCGGGATAGCGCAGGCCGAGCGCCGACGCCGCTTCCCATTGGCCGCGCGGCACCGACTGGATGCAGCCGCGCCAGATCTCGCCCAGGAAGGCGCTGGTGTTCAGCGTCAGCCCGACCGCCGCGGCGACCCACGGGCTCATGTCGATGCCGATCACGGTGGCGCCGAAGAAGACCAGGAACAGCTGCATCAGCAGCGGCGTGCCCTGGAAGACCTGGATGTAGCCGGTCGCCAGCAAGCGCAGCGGCTTCACGTCGGACGTGCGGCCCAGCGCCACGAACAGCCCGACGATGCCGCCGCCGATGAAGGCGATGACCGACAGCATCAGCGTCCATTGCACGGCGCTGAGCAGGAACAGGAATTCGTTGTATCCGAAGGCGCGGATCATCGCTCAGTCCCCTCTCAGCGCCGGTCGACGGTATAGGCGAAGGCCAGCCGGTAGATGCCGGCGAACAGCGCCGAGAACATCAGCGCCAGCACCAGATAGATGCCGGTCACCACGATGTAGATCTCGAAGCTGCGGAAGGTCTGCGACTGGATGTTGTTGGCGACCGAGGTCAGCTCGTCGGCGGAGATGGCGGACACCACGCTGGAACTCAGCATCAGCAGGATGAACTGGCTGGTCAGCGCCGGATAGACCGTGCGCAGAGCCGGCTTCAGCACGACATAGCGGAAGACCTGCAGCGGCCGCAAACCCAGCGCCAGCCCGGCCTCGATCTGGCCCTTGTGGATGGATTCGATGCCGGCGCGGATGATCTCGGTGGCGTAGGCGCCGACATTGACGACCATCGCGATCAGCGCCGCCACGTCCGGAGACAGCCTGAGCCCGATGCTCGGCAACCCGAAGAAGATCAGGAAGATCTGCACCAGGAAGGGCGTGTTGCGGATGACCTCGATATAGGCGTTGATCAGCCAGCGCACCGGCTTCGGCCCGGAGGTCTTGCCCAGCGCGCAGATGATGGCGATCACCAGGCCGATGGCCATGGCGCCGAAAGACAGCCTGACCGTCAGCCAGGCGCCGTCGAGCAGGTAATCCCAAGACGCGAACACCGCGTCGAATTGAAAATCGTAGGTCACGGGCGTTCCTCCGCACCCGCGTCGCGCCGCCCTTCAAGGCTGGCGTCGCGCGGATTGCCTTTGTCCGCTTGGGCTGTCGTCCGGGGAAGCTCACCCGGATCGCCGGGACGCCATGACGACGGCGGTCCCGCTCTCTCAGTGTTCGTACACGGTAATTGGATCGATCCAAAAGCGCAACGGAAAATGAGGAGTGTCGTGATAATTCGTGTGCCAGACATTTGATCGGGTCCAGCATGTGCGGAAACCTTCCAGCCGCACAGGGCGTTTCACCGGTGTGCCGCGCAACCGCCAGCCTTTAGGAGTCAACCCGACATGACCGCAGGAACCAGCACCGCCGCGGTGAGCAGCCTCGTCCCCGCCCGGATGGACCGGCTGCCCTGGGCGCGCTTTCACTGGATGGTGGTGGTCGGGCTGGGCGTCAGCTGGATCCTGGACGGCATCGAAATCCAGCTGATCTCCGCCTCCGGCTACAAGGAAACCTTGGGCATGTCGAGTGCCGAGGTCGGCTTCGCCGGCACCATCTATCTGATGGGGCAGGTGGTGGGCGCGCTGGTCTTCGGCCGGCTGACCGACCGCTGGGGACGCAAGAAGCTGTTCATCACCACGCTGGCGCTCTACCTGATCGCGTCGGGCATCGCAGGCTTTGCCTGGACGCCGTGGTTCCTCTATGTCTGGCGCTTCATCGCCGGGATGGGCATCGGCGGCGAATATGCCGCCGTCAACTCCGCCATCGACGAGTTGATCCCCGCCCGCTTCCGCGGCCGGGTCGACATCGCTATCAACGGCACCTATTGGGGCGGGGCGATGATCGGCGCGGTCGGCAGCGTCTTCCTGCTCGACCATTCATTGGTGCCGGAAAATATCGGCTGGCGCATCGCCTTCTTCATCGGCCCGCTGTTGGGTCTCATCATCATCTATCTGCGCCGGCACATCCCGGAAAGCCCGCGCTGGATGGTCACCCACGGCATGGAGGACGAGGCGGAGCGCATCGTCGACGACATCGAGGCCAGCGTGCGCGCACAGGGACGGACGGTGCCGCCGGTCGACCCGAAGCGGGCCATGAGCATCATTCCGGAAGATTCGGTGTCATACGCCCAGCTGGTCGACGTGTTCTTCCGGCAATACCCGTCGCGCACCTTCCTGGGCGTGACGATGATGGTGACGCAGTCTTTCCTCTACAACGCGATCTTTTTCACCTATGCCCTGGTGCTGCAGAATTTCTACCATCTCGACCCGTCACAGACCGCGCTCTATTTCTTCCCCTTCGCTGCCGGCAACCTGATCGGGCCGCTGCTGCTGGGGCCGCTGTTCGACACGGTGGGACGGCGGCGGATGATCTTCGGCACCTATCTGCTGGCGGGTGTGGTGCTGCTGGTCTCGGCCTTCCTGTTCCGCCAGGGGGTGCTGACGGCGAACACGCACACGATCTTCTGGTGCATCTCCTTCTTCTTCGCGTCGGCCGGCGCCTCGTCCGCCTATCTGACGGTCAGCGAGATCTTCCCGCTGGAGGTCCGGGCGCAGGCGATCTCCTATTTCTTCGCCATCGCCCAGGTGGTGGGCTCCACCGGCCCGCTGCTGTTCGGCTGGCTCGTGGGGGAGGGGACGGAGCGCGACCCGCTGTTCTGGGGCTATGTGGTGGGATCGGTGGTGATGATGTTCGGCGGGATGGTCGCCCTGTTCTATGGCGTCGACGCCGAAGGCAAGGGGCTGGAGGACATCGCCGAACCGCTGACCAAGGCCAACCGCGACCAAGGCGTGGGAGAGGAGGCGGCAGAGACGATCTGACGGCTTGTCGTCGTCAATCCGTCTTGGTTTGCGGCACGCGAGCCCCGTTCAGGAAGAGCCGCACTGCCTGCCGGACATAGCGGTCGAGGTCGGGGATGGCGGGCGCGCTCTGCGGCAGGATCAGGCGACGGATCACCAGATTGCCGGTGACCATGCCGAGGAAGGCCTGCGCCGCGGCGGCCGGGTCGTCGATGCGCAGGTCTCCGCGGTCGGACAGCCGCCGCAGATAGTCGGCCAGCCGGCCGATGGCGTTTTCCGGTCCGATGCGGAAGAAGGCCTCGGCGATGTCGGGCACGCGGTCGCCCTCGGCGATCAGGATGCGGACGGTGGCGGTCGTCTCCTCGTTCAGCAGCGCCTTGACCAGATGCAGGGCGAAGGCGGTCAGCCCGGCCTCCGGCGTTACGCGCTCGTCCGCTTGGGCAGGGGCGAGGCCGGAGAGGATCATCGCGTTGTCCTCCTCCATGATGGCGCGGAACAGTCCCTCCTTGTCGCCGAAATGCTCGTACAGCGTGGCGCGGGACCCGCCGGCGACGGCGATGATGTCGCTCAGCGTCGTCTTCTCGAACCCCTTTTCGATGAACAGCCGCCGGGCCGCCGTCAGGATCGCCTGTCGGCGCGCCATGCCGCGCGGACCGCAGGTGGACGGGCCGCAGATCGCGGTTCCACTGGCGGGTGAGTCCGGTGCGGTGTCGATCCGCGCCTTGTGGCTGCTGGTCATCGTGCGTTCCCTTCCGGTGCGGCGGCTGCGGCCGGGTTCATTTTTATCCAGCGCCTTTCCGCGGGACCCCGTACCGGTCATTCGCGGAACCCTCTTGCGCGGTGCAGCATTCTCACTGTATCGTCTGGTACACTGTACTGTATGAGACAGTACTAAGCAACGGGGATGTGCCGGACCACCTGGTGCGCGAGCGTAGCAGGGAGACGGGTCCGCCGACGCGCGGCGCCGAGACGAGGAAACAGATGTCCAGATCCAATCCATTCATGACGCTGGCCGCGGCGGCCTGCCTGATCGCGCTGCTCGCCGGCTGCAACCAGCAGAAGCAGGCGTCCGGCCAGCCCCAGGGCGGCGGCCCGCCGGAGGTGTCGGTCCTCACCATCGAGCCGCAGCGCCTGACCGTGACGACCGAGCTTCCCGGCCGCACCGCCGCCTACCGGGTTGCCGAAATCCGGCCGCAGGTCAGCGGCATCGTGCTGAAGCGCCTGTTCCGCGAGGGCAGCGAGGTGAAGGCGGGCGACCAGCTCTATCAGATCGATCCCGCCACCTACGAGGCGTCGCTGGCAAGCGCCCAGGCCGACGTTCAGAAGGCGGAGGCGAACCTGCAGGCCGCCCGCAACAAGGCGTCGCGCTACGGCGATCTGGTCAAGAACAGCGTGGTCAGCAAGCAGGACTTCGACGACGTCCAGGCGTCGCTGAAGCAGAACGAGGCGCAGTTGGCATCTGCCAAGGCGGCCTACAACCTCGCCAGCATCAACCTGAACTACACCAAGGTGTTCGCCCCCATCTCCGGCCGCATCGGCAAGTCGGCGGTGACGGAGGGCGCGCTGGTCACCGCCAACCAGGCGACGGCCTTGGCCACCATCCAGCAGTTCGACCCGATCTATGTCGACGTCACGCAGACCGCCTCGCAGCTGATGAAGCTGCGCGAGGATATGGCGACCGGCCGCATCCGCCCGGCCGAGCCCGGCAAGATTCCGGTGACGCTGTTCCTGAACAGCAACGGCAGCGGCGACGACACCGCCTATCCGGCGAAGGGCGAGCTGCAGTTCTCCGACGTGACCGTGGATGCCGGCACCAGTTCGGTCCAGCTGCGTGCGGTCTTCCCCAACCCGAACAAGGACCTGCTGCCCGGCCTGTTCGTCCGCGCCCGCGTCGAGCAGGGGGTGGCAGAGAACGCCATCACCGTGCCGCAGGCCGCGGTCGCCCGCGGGCCGGACGGCTCCGCCCGTGTCTGGGTGGTGGGGACCGACAACAAGGTGAACCCGCGCACCATCAAGACCGAACGCGCGGTCGGCAATGTCTGGCTGGTGTCGGACGGGCTGGCCGTCGGCGAGCGCGTGGTGGTCGAAGGCCTGCAAAAGGTCAAACCGGGTGCCGAGGTGAAGCCGGTGCCGGCCCAGAACGCCCTTGCGTCGTTGCCGGAAAAGGCTGCGTCGGCCCGCTGATCCCCGGATACCGTCCCCAGGATACCGTCACATGTCAAAATTCTTCATCGACCGGCCGGTCTTCGCCTGGGTCATCGCCATCGTCATCATGATGGCGGGCGCGCTGGCGATCCTGCGGCTGCCCGTCGAGCAATATCCGAAGATCGCGCCGCCGACGGTGTCGATCACGGCCAGCTATCCCGGCGCCTCGGCCAAGACGCTGGAGGACACGGTCACCCAGGTCATCGAACAGAAGATGACCGGGCTCGACCATTTCCGCTACATGTCCTCCAACAGCGACTCCTCCGGCAACGTCACCATCACCCTGACCTTCGAGCCGGAGGCCAACCCCGACATCGCCCAGGTCCAGGTGCAGAACAAGCTGCAGCTGGCCACTCCCTTGCTGCCGCAGGAGGTCCAGCAGCGCGGCATTCAGGTGTCGAAGGCCGGCAACGACTTCCTGCTGGTGGTGGGTTTCGTGTCGAGCGACGGGCGCCTCAGCCAGGGCGACATCGCCGATTACGTCACCTCCAACCTGCAGGACACGCTGAGCCGCGTGGAGGGCGTCGGCGACATCACCGTCTTCGGGCCGCAGCATGCCATGCGCATCTGGCTGGACCCCGACGCGCTGAACAATTTCGCGCTGACCACCACCGACGTCTCCAACGCGATCAAGACCCAGAACGCCCAGGTCTCCGCCGGCCAGCTCGGCGGCGCCCCCGCCGTTCCGGGCCAGCAGATCAACGCCACCATCACCGCCCAGTCGCGGCTGCAGACGCCGGAGCAGTTCGGCGCCATCCTGCTGCGCGTGAACCCCGACGGGTCGCAGGTGCGGCTGCGCGACGTGGCGCGGATCGAGATCGGGTCGGAGACCTACGAGATCAGCGCCGCCTACAATGGCAAGCCGGCGGCGGGTGTCGGCATCAAGCTGGCGACCGGCGCCAACGCGCTGAACACCGCGGCGGCGGTCAAGGCGCGGGTGGCGGAACTCCAGCCCTTCTTCCCGGCCGGCATCGAGGTCATCTACCCCTACGACACGACGCCCTTCGTCCAGCTGTCGATCCACGAGGTCATCAAGACGCTGTTCGAGGCGATCGTCCTCGTCTTCGTCGTGATGTACCTGTTCCTCCAGAACTTCCGCGCGACGCTGATCCCGACCATCGCGGTGCCGGTGGTTCTGCTCGGCACCTTCGGGGTGCTGTCGGCCTTCGGCTTCTCCATCAACGTGCTGACGATGTTCGGCATGGTGCTGGCGATCGGCCTGCTGGTGGACGACGCCATTGTCGTGGTCGAAAACGTCGAGCGCGTGATGAGCGAGGAGGGGCTTCCCCCGCGCGAGGCGACGCGCAAGTCGATGGACCAGATCACCGGCGCGCTGGTCGGCATCGCGCTGGTGCTGTCGGCGGTGTTCGTGCCGATGGCCTTCTTCGGCGGGTCGGCCGGCGCCATCTACCGCCAGTTCTCGCTGACCATCGTCTCGGCGATGGCGCTGTCGGTGCTGGTCGCCCTGGTGCTGACGCCTGCGCTCTGCGCCACCATCCTCAAACCGGTGGCAGCCAATCATGGAGAGGGGCATGGCCATGCCCGCGGCGGCTTCTTCGGCCTGTTCAACCGCGGCTTCGACGCCGGCAGCCGGGTCTATGTCCGCGGCGTGCGCGGGGCGGTGAACCGGCTGGGCCGCTATTTCATCGCCTATCTGCTGATCCTCGGCGGCCTCGGCTACCTGTTCCTGCAGATGCCGTCCTCCTTCCTGCCGACGGAGGACCGCGGTCAGCTGTTCGTGCTGTGGTCGGCCCCGCCGAACGCCAGCTCCCAGCGCACCGCCGAAACCGCCAAGGCCGTCACCGCCTATTTCCTGGAAAAGGAGAAGGACAATGTCGAGGGCCTGTTCACCATCGTCGGCTTCAACTTCTCCGGCCGCGGCCAGAATGCCGGCATGGCCTTCGTCCGGCTGAAGGACTGGAGCGAGCGCACCCTGCCGTCGCAGAAGCCGCAGGCCATCGCCGGCCGGGTGATGGGGGCGATGTCGAAGCTGAAGGACGCGGTCGTCTTCTCCTTCCTGCCGCCATCAGTGCCCGGCCTCGGCAACGCCACCGGCTTCGACCTTCAGCTGGTTGACCGCGCCGGGCTCGGTCATGACCGGCTGATGCAGGCGCGCAACCAGCTGCTCGGCATGGCGGCGCAGAACCCCAAGCTGGTCGGCGTCCGCCCCAACGGGCTGGAGGACACGCCGCAGTTCAAGCTGGACGTCGACCGCGAGAAGGCGAGCGCGCTCGGCCTGTCGCTCAGCGACATCAACACGACGCTGTCGGCGGCCTGGGGCTCGTCCTACGTCAACGACTTCATCGACCGCGGCCGGGTGAAGAAGGTCTATCTCCAGGCCGACGCGCCCTACCGCATGCAGCCCAGCGACATCGACCGCTGGTACGTGCGCAACGCCAGCGGCCAGATGGTCCCCTTCTCCGCCTTCACGACGGCGCAGTGGATCTACGGCTCGCCCAAGCTGGAACGCTACAACGGCGCCTCGTCGCTGAACATCCAGGGATCGGCCGCACCCGGCATCAGCTCGGGCGAGGCGATGGCCGAGATGGAGGCGATGATGCAGAAGCTGCCGCAGGGCATCGGCTACGAATGGACCGGGCTTTCTTACGAGGAACGGCTCAGCGGTTCGCAGGCCCCGGCGCTCTACGCCCTGTCGATGATCATCGTCTTCCTCTGCCTCGCCGCCCTCTATGAAAGCTGGTCGGTGCCGGTGTCGGTCATCCTGGTGGTGCCGCTGGGCGTCATCGGCGCGGTCGTCGCGGCGACGTTGCGCGGTCTGCCGAGCGACGTTTATTTCCAGGTCGGCCTGCTGACCACCATCGGCCTGTCGGCGAAGAACGCCATCCTGATCGTGGAGTTCGCCAAATCGCTCTACGACCAGGGCATGGAGCTGAAGGAAGCGGCGGCGGAGGCCTGCCGTCAGCGCCTGCGCCCGATCATCATGACCTCGCTGGCCTTCATCCTCGGCGTGCTGCCGCTGGCGATCAGCACCGGCGCCGGGTCGGAGAGCCAGAACGCCATCGGTGTCGGCGTGATGGGCGGCATGATCTCCGCCACCGTGCTGGCGGTTCTGTTCGTGCCGGTCTTCTTCGTCGCCGTCTACCGCCTGTTCGTCCGCCGCCGCCCCGGCCACGGCACCATGCCGCAGCCGGCTGCGGGGGATTGAGGCGGGGAGGGCATCTCGCACCCGGGGATAAACGCCCTCTCCCGTCCCGGGAGAGGGAGGGGACCCGCGCCGCAGGCGTGGGGAGGGTGAGGAGTAAAGCAAGGATCCCGATCCGCACGGTTCCTTGGATTACCCCTCACCCATCCCACCGCTTCGCGGCGGGCCCCTTCCCTCTCCCGGGGCGGGAGAGGGGATCTTCACCCCCACCCGGCTGGCATCCGTCAGCAGCGTGTCCAGCACCTCGACCAGACGGTCGATCCGGTAGGGCTTCGGCAGCACCATCACCCCGGTGGCGCGGGCGACATCCTCGCTGTAGCCGGTCGCCAGCACGACGGGCAGGTCCGGCCGAAGCCGTTGCGCGGTGCGGGCCAGATCGACGCCGCTCAGGGTGCCGGGCATCACCACGTCGCTGAACAGCAGATCGAACCCGCCGGCTTCCAGCAGCGGCAGCGCCTCGTCGGCGGTGGCGGTGCGGGTGATGGTGAAGCCGGCATCCTCCAGCGCCGTCGCCACGGTCAGCGCCACGATGGGGTCGTCCTCCACCACCAGCACATGGCCGCCGACGCGGCTGGACCCCGCCTCCGCCATGGCCGGTTCGGCCATCGTCGACGGAGCGGTGCCGGAACGGCGGATCAGCAGGCCGATGGTGGTGCCTTGCCCCTCCTCGCTCTCGATCCAGGCGGTTCCGCCGGAATGGCGGGCGAAGCCGTAGACCTGCGACAGGCCCAGCCCGCTTCCCTTGCCGATCTCCTTGGTGGTGAAGAAGGGATCGAAGGCGCGCGCCCGTACCTCCGCCGGCATGCCGGTGCCGGTGTCGCTCACCGTCAGCTGCACGAACTCGCCCGATAGGCCTTCCGGACCATCCTGGGGCGCCCGCGCGTCGCCGGACGTCAGGATCACGTTGGCCGCCCGGATCGTCAGGGCGCCGCCGTCGGGCATCGCATCCCGCGCATTGACCACGAGGTTCAGCAGGGCCAGTTCCAGCTGGGTCGCATCGACCTCCACCGGCCACAGCCCCATGGTGAAGTCGATCTCCAACCGGATGTCGGCGCGCAACGCCCGGTTCAGCAGCTCCGACATGCCGAGCACGCGGTCGCGCAGATCGACCGTC
The DNA here is from genome assembly GCF_946480385.1 of uncultured Azospirillum sp. Next base: position 4,850 of record NZ_CAMLJP010000120.1, on the reverse strand, counting down.
TCCGGCCGCAACGCCTGACGGCGGGCGAAGGCCATCAGCTGCTGCACCAGCTTGGCGCCGCGGTCCACCGCCTGCCGCCCGGCATCGACCAGCGGCTGGATCCGCGTTCCCTCCGCCCGCTTCTCGATCATGTGCAGGCAGCCGGACAGCGCCTGCAGCAAATTGTTGAAGTCGTGGGCGACGCCGCCGGTCATCTGGCCCAGCGCCTCCGTCTTCTGCGTCTGCAGCAGGGCGACCTGGACGCGCTCGCGTTCCGCCACCTCTTCGGCGACGCGGGCCTCCAGCGTGGCGTTGAGCTGCTGCAGCTCCTCCTCCGCCCGCTTGGCCTCGGTGACGTCGCTGCCCTCCACGAACAGGCCGCTGACACGCCCGTCCTCGTCCCGGATCGGCTGATAGACGAAGGTGAGGAAGCGTTCCTCCAGCGGTTCGCCCGGCCGGCGCTGGAAACTGATGGGCATGTTGCGCCCGACGAAGGTCTCGCCGCTGGCATAGACGCGGTCGAGCAGCTCAAAGAAGCCCTGGCCCTCCACCTCCGGCAGCGCGTCGCGCGCCGGGCGGTCCACCAGATCCTGGCGGCCGACCAGCTGCATATAGGTGTCGTTCGCCATCTCGAAGACATGGTCCGGCCCGCGCAGCACGCACATGAAGCCCGGCGCCTGCCGGAACAGGGTGCGCAGCCGTTCCCCCTCCGCCGCCAGCCGGGCGTTGGCCGCCTCCACCGCCGCGCGTTCACGCATCAGCGCCTTGTTGGCGGCGCGCAAGGCCGCCTCGGCGAGCGCGCGCTCCACCGCGGCCCAGGTCCGCTCCGCCACATCCTCCGCCAGGGCGGCGTCGGTGTCGGTCCAATGGCGCGCCTTGGTTTCATGCAGGTAGAGGATCGCCGTCAGCCGTCCCGCCTTCAGCAGCGGCACCACCAGCAGGGAGCGCGCGCCGATGCTGGCGAAGGCCGACGCTGGGCCGCCGCCGCTGGTGCGCGGATCGGTGGCGACGTCGTCCACGCGCAACGTGTATCCCGCCCGCAGCTCCGCGATCAGCGCCGTCCCGAAGCTGTCGAGCAGGCGGGACTCCCCGGCGAGACTGGCCACCCCGCTGTCGCTCCAGTCGCGCTCGACCGAGATGATGCTGCCGGTCGGATCGGTGCGGCCGTATCCGGCCCGCGCGACCCGCAGATGGCGGCCGATCGCTTCAGCGGCGGCGGCGGTGATGCCGACCGGATCGTTCAGCCCGCGCAACCGCTCCGCCAGATCGAGCTGGAAGGTCAGCCGCCGCTCGGCCAGCACGCGGGCGGTGTTCTCGGTGCAGGCGCAGAACATGCCGGCGACGCGGTCGGTCTCGTCGCGCACCGGACTGTAGGAGAAGGTGAAATAGGTCTCCTCGCGATAGCCGTGCCGCTCCATCACCAGGCGCCGGTCCTCGTGATAGGTCGCCTCGCCGGCAAGCGCCCGCACCACCAGGGGGGACAGGTCGGGCCAGATGTCGGCCCACACCTCGGCGAAGGGGCGGCCCAGCGCCTCCGGCTTGTCGCCCAGGATCGGGCGGTAGCTGTCGTTATAGAGGAAGGTCAACTGCGGCCCCCAGACCGCAAACATCGGAAAGCTGGAGGTCAGCATCAGGTTGACGATGGTGCGCAGCGACTGCGGCCAGTCCTCCGCCGGGCCGAGCGGTGTGGCCGACCAGTCCATCGCCCGCATCCGCCGGCCCATCTCTCCGCCGCCGGTGAAGACGTCCGGGTTGCCCTTGGACCGCGTTCCGACATCCCGCGTGTTCGAATCGCCGGACACCCCGGCCTGCCGCAGCCTTGCGGCATCCTGCCAGACCGGATCGGTCGTCATGCGACGAACACCGCTGCCGCGGGTTTGCGTCGTCGATGCCCGGTAATCCGGAAAAAGATAGGGGCTTTCAAGCAGATCATGGCGCGAGAATAGGCAATCGCAAGATGGGTGGCAATCAGCGGTCTCTAGCCATTTGGGAGTAGTTTTCTTGTCTCGTCATACCGGCGCTACCTTCACGCCTGTGCCGATGTTGTCGAGATCATCATATCTGCCAACCGCTTCTTGTCCTGTCCGGGAGATTGGACCCGGGAGATCAGACGGGCAGCCGTTCATTCTGTACCGCTTTTTTGGCTGCACAGCTTTTTTTGGAGAATGCTCGTGGGTCCGTTCCATCTTTCCGCCGTCCTGCTGACCTTGGCGGCCACCTTCGGCTTCATCAATTACAAGTGGCTGAAGCTGCCCAGCACCATCGCGCTGTTCTTCGAAGGGCTGGCGCTGGCCCTGCTGGTGAGCGGCGTCGATGCGATCAGCGCCAGCCTGGGCGTCGGCAACTGGCTGCGCAACCTGATCCAGCAGATCAGCCTGCCGGAGATCCTGCTCGACGGCATTCTCAGTCTGCTGCTCTACGCCGCCGCGGTGAACGAGGATCTGTGTGCGCTGCTGAAGCGGAAATGGACGGTGCTGGCGCTGGCGACGCTGGGGGTGATGCTGTTCACCGGCCTGATGGGGCTGGGGCTGACCGTCATTTTCAGACTGGCCGGGATCGACGTCCCGCTGATCTGGTGCCTGGTGCTGGGGGCGGCCATCGCGCCGACCGATCCGGTGGCGGTGCATGCCATCCTCGGGCGGCTGCCGGTCCCGGAAACACTGCGCTCCGTGATTTCGGGCGAAAGCCTGTTCAACGACGGGGTCGGGGTGGTGGTGTTCGCGACGCTGCTCCACCTCGCCACCGGCAGCGGCCAGGATCTGGGGGCCGGGGAGGTCGCGCTGGACTTCGTCAAGGAGGCGTTTGGCGGCGCCGCGCTCGGCTTCGTCTGCGGCTGGATCGCCTATCAGGCGAAACGGCAGATCGACGAGAGCACGGTGGAGCTGACCATTTCGCTGGCCCTGGTGCTGGGGACCTATTCGCTGGCCAGTTGGCTGGGTGTGTCAGGGCCCATCGCCGTCGTCGTCGCCGGTCTGCTGATCGGTTACACCACCGAGAAGCATGTCAGCAGCGACGAGAGCCGCCGCGATCTTCAGGTGGTCTGGGCGATGATCGATTCTGTGCTGAACGCCCTGCTGTTCCTGCTTGTGGGGCTGGAGGCGACGGTGGTCATCACCTGGACGGGGCCGGCCCTGCTCGCCGCCGCGCTGGCCGTGCCGCTGGCCCTGATCGTCCGGTTGCTCAGCCTGACGCCTGCGTTGCTGATGCATGTCGGGCGCAGCGGCAAATCCAGCGCTCTGGTCATCCTGACCTGGGCCGGCTTGCGCGGCGGCATCGCGGTGGCGCTGGTGCTGTCGTTGCCGGACAGCCCCTACCGCGATTCCATCCTGGCCGTCTGCTATGTCGTCGTCGCCTTCACCATCCTGGTCCAGGGCCTGACCCTGGAGCCCATCGGCCGGCGGCTCTACAGCAGCAATGGCCGGACGTGACGCTGTCCGGTCTCCCGACGCAGGGCAGCCGCGCAGGGGGTGGCGTGGAACCGGCGGCGTCCGCACCATACCTTGAATGGCAACAGATGGCCGCCAGCCGGCCCCCATTACGGACCGCGCCATGATCCCCTTTTCCGTTCTCGACCTCAGCCCGATCGTCCAGGGGGCGACCGCCGCCGACAGCTTCCGCAATACCCTGGACCTCGCCCGCCATGCCGAGCGCTTGGGCTACAAGCGCTATTGGCTGGCCGAGCATCACAACATGCCGGGCATCGCCAGTGCGGCCACCGCCGTGGTGATCGCCCATGTCGCCGCCGGCACCTCGACGATCCGGGTCGGGTCGGGCGGGGTGATGCTGCCCAACCATGCGCCGCTGATGGTGGCGGAGCAGTTCGGCACGCTGGAGTCCCTCTATCCCGGCCGCATCGACCTCGGTCTCGGCCGCGCGCCGGGCACCGACATGATGACGGCGCGGGCTCTGCGCCGCGACATGACCGACAGCGGCGACCGCTTCCCGCAGGATGTCGTCGAGCTGCAGATGTATTTCGAGGAGCCGGAGCCCAACCAGCGCATCCGCGCAGTGCCGGGCGCCGGGCTGAAGGTGCCCCTGTGGCTGCTGGGCTCCAGCCTGTTCAGCGCGCAGCTGGCGGCGATGCTGGGACTGCCCTTCGCCTTCGCCTCCCACTTCGCGCCCGACATGCTGATGGAGGCGCTGGCGATCTACCGCGCCCGCTTCGAGCCGTCTGCCACCCTGTCCAAGCCGCACGCCATGGTCGCCGCCAATATCTTCGCCGCCGATACGGAGGCCGAGGCCCGCCGCATCTTCTCCTCGGCCCAGCAGCAGTTCGCCAATCTCCGCCGCGGCACGCCGGGCAAGCTGCCGCCGCCGGTCGACGACATCGAGGCGTGGTGGAGCAGCCCGGCCGAGAAGATGATGGTGGACCGCGCGCTCGGCACCATGGCCGCGGTGGGCACGCCGGATCAGGTGGCGGCGAAACTGTCGGAGATCATCCGCGCCACCCAGGCCGACGAACTGATCCTGGCTGGCCAGATCTACGACCACGCCGCCCGCCTGCGCTCCTTCGAAATCGGAGCCGAGGTGCGCGAGCGGATCGGGTGAAAACCGGGTCGGAATGAAAAATGCGGAGGCGGCGAAAAAAGCTCTTGCGCGGCATCGGCCAGCCGGCCTATACACCGCCTCCCGCGACGCAGCACGGCCGACAAGGCAGTGACGCTTCAAAGGAAACAGTGGTTCGAACAAGTAAGTGTCAAACGCCTCGAAAAAAAGAGGTTGACAACGAAAGTAAAAATCACTAAATAAGCCGAACACGACGCGGTGATCCAAAACGGAGCGCCGCCGAGTTGTTCGGAAGAAGCACGATCAGTGCTGCGGGTTCTTTGACAAGTTTATACCGTGTTGTGAGAAGGGATGCGCAGGCGGCG
>NZ_CAMLJP010000119.1 GCF_946480385.1 uncultured Azospirillum sp. | reverse complement strand
GCGGGTCGGGAACACCTTGGTGATGCAGGCGGTCTTCAGCCCCTTTTCGGCCATGCCGAAGGTGGCGCGCAGACCGGCACCGCCGGCGCCGACGACGACGACGTCATAGGTATGGTCGATGATGTTGTAGGCGGTCGCCATGGTCGTCAGGCTCCGATGAAGATCTTCACGACGGCCAGCACGCAGGCCGCCGCCAGGGCGAAGGACAGGAACTTGACGCCGATGATCAGCGCCATTTTCTGCCATTCCACATGCACGTAGTCCTCGATGACCACCTGCAGCCCGGACTGGGCGTGGTGGAAGGTGACCACGGCGGTGAGGACCATCATGACGGCCGAGAAGGGCGACTTCATCCAGGTGATGAACCCGGCGTGATCGGCACCGAGATGGCCGATGACGCCGAAGACGAACCAGACGGTCAGCGGGACGAGCGCGAGCGCGGTCAGACGCTGCGACCACCAATGTTCGGTGCCATGCTTGGCGGAACCCAAACCGCGCGCGACCTGAAGCGGCGAACGGAGGGTCTTGCTATTGGACGCCATGTCTTATCTCCTCACCACACGGCCAGGCCGACGATCCAGGTCAGCACGGTCAGCACCGCCGTCGCGCCGAGGACGACCTTGTTGTTGCGGTCGGCATCGGTCAGTTCGAACGACTTGCCGGCGTCCCAGACCAGATGGCGGATGCCGTTGCACAGGTGGTAGTACAGCGCCGCCGACCAGCCGAACATCAGCAGCAGGCCGAAGAACGACCCGATGAAGCCCTGCGCGCGTGCGAACGCCTCTGGACCGGCGGCGGCGGCGACCAGCCACCAGACCAGCAGGAGCGTGCCCACAGCCAGCCCGACGCCCGTGATGCGGTGCGTGATGGACATGACTGCGGTCAACGGGAGTTTGTAGACTTGAAGGTGCGGGGAGAGCGGCCGACCGCTGCCGTTTGCCATTGCGTCGTCCTCTGTTCGCGGCCGGACGCGGCGCAACATGACGATTGCCGCGGCGGCTGGGTGGTGCGTGCCCTTTTTAAGACGGCTGTCCCGTCCTATTGGTTGGCGCAATGAATTACGCTCCCGCAGCAGCCGAGTCAACGGCGGGGGGTGGCCGAAAGTGCTGGTGTGACGATTTTGGCGCAGCGCGGGAAGTGGCTGAAAAGAAACGGCCTTCCGGTTCTGTGGTATTACCAGCGAATGAGGCCAGTCCCAGGCCGCCGCGCTTGGCTCCCCGCTACTTGTCGAAGCGGCGCACGTTCTCGACCATCATCGAGTACATCTGCGTAATCAGTTCCGCGGGTCTAAGACGGCCGAACGGAATGTTGTCCTTGGCCCACTCGACCAGCCCCGGCGGCGGCTTCACCGGCGCCACCTCGTACCCCGCCTTCTTCAGCGCGGCGGTCACGGCCTTCGCCTGCTTGGCGTAATCTTCGTTGAAGAAGGACTTGTCGGCGTCCTTGATCGCCTTGGCGATGATGTCCTCGATGGGGGCGGGCATGCCGATGCTTGGGCCGGATCTGGTTGGCGGAAGTGGCGCCACCCTGTCACAGCACGGCGCCCTCCGCAATTACCGGGGGCGACGCACTGTCGGGAAGCCGCCCTCACGACACCAGCGCCGCGTCCTTCTCCGCGATGACGTTGGCGATGGCGGCGCGTTCGGCGGCGGTCAGGCGCAGGCTGGCGCTCTTCAACTGGCCGCAGGCGGCCATGATGTCCTCGCCGCGCGGGGTGCGCACCGGGCTGGCGTAGCCGGCGTTGTTGACGATGTCGCCGAAGACTTGGATCGCCCGCGCGGTCGACCGCTCGTAGGGAGCGCCCGGCCATTCGTTGAAGGGGATCAGGTTGATCTTGGCTGGGATGCCTTCCAGCAGCTTCACCAGCGCCCGCGCATCGGCCGGCGTGTCGTTGATCCCCTTCAGCATCACATACTCGAAGGTGATGCGCCGGGCATTGGACAGGCCGGGGTAATTGCGGCAGGCCTCCATCAGATCCCGCAACGGGTATTTGCGGTTGATGGGCATGATGATGTCGCGCAGCTCGTCGGTCACCGCATGCAGGCTGACCGCGAGGTTGACGTTCAGCTCCTCGCCGCAGCGCTCCATCATCGGCACGACGCCGGAGGTCGACAGGGTGATGCGCCGCTTGGAGATCGAGATGCCGTCGCCGTCCATCACGATCTTCAGCGCCTTGGCGACGTTGTCGTAATTGAACAGCGGTTCGCCCATGCCCATCATGACGATGTTCGACAGCATGCGCCCGTCGGGCGGCGCCGGCCATTCGCCCAGCATGTCGCGGGCCAGCATGACCTGCGCCACGATTTCCGCCGAATCCAGGTTGCGCACCAGACGTTGGGTGCCGGTGTGGCAGAAGCGGCAGGTCAGCGTGCAGCCGACCTGCGAGGAGACGCAGAGCGTGCCGCGGTCCTCCTCGGGGATGTGGACGCTCTCCACCTCCTGCCCGTCGGGCATGCGCAGCAGCCATTTGCGGGTGCCGTCCGCCGACTTCAGGTCCTTCACCACCGTCGGCCGCGCCACGATGTAGACGTCGGCCAGCTTTTCCCGCACCGGCTTGGCCAGCGTGGTCATTTCGGCGAAATCGGTGGAGCCGCGGTGATAGATCCAGTGCCAGAGCTGGCGCGCCCGGAACTTTTCCAGGCCGATCGACAGCATCTCGGCTTCCAGCTCTTCGCGGGACAGGCCGACAAGGTTCTTGCGTCCGTCGGCATCGGTCGCCGGCGGAACGAAGGCGGAGGCATGATTGGAGGCGCTCATGGCCCCACTACATAGGGCCATGCGCGCGCGGAGTCAAAAGACTCGAGGGGAAAAAGACCAAGTAAAGTGCTGTGACGATCAGCGCTTCACGCCGCAGGCCTCGTTGATGGCGTCATAGGCCTGGGAGACACCGGCCAGGCTGTAGGTGTCGGTGGTCTTGGTGCCGCGGCTGGACACGCCCTTCACCACCATCTGCTTGCCGTCGCGCATCGCCGCGGTCACGGCGCGGTCGCCGTCGGCATCGCGGGCCCAGGCGGTCTCGCCGTCGGTGAACAGCTTGAAGTCCTTGCCGTCGATGTTGATCTCGGCCTCGCTGCCCTTCTTGAACGGGTAGCCGACGATGACGCTGACGACGTCCAGGGCCTTTTCCGCCGGGCGGTGGGTGACCAGCGTATAGATGTCGCCGCGCTTCGCCTTCGGCTCCGTCTTCTTCGGCTGGCTGGAGATGTAGCAGACCTTCTGCCCCTTCTCCTCGAACACGAAAGCGTTCCAATCCTTGAAGGTGCCGAGATGGCGCGGGTCGGCAGCGGCGGCCGGCGTGGCGGCCATGCCGGAAGCAAAAAGCCCGGCGGCGAGAAGGGTGGAGAGGACAGAACCGGCAAAGGCGGCCCCGGCAATTCGGCGGACGGCGTTGGGAAGCAACATCGGTCTTGCGTCTGCTCGTTGTTGGTCCGTGGGGTGCGGGCGGACACTACCCCAAACGGACAGCGCATTCCAAGGCCGGCGGACCGGAACCGGTCTGTTTCTCACAGCGCGGGCTGGACACCGCGTGACATTTTGACACGCGCAATGGCGCCCGCACTATTGACTAGGACCTCTGGCTTAAGCCGAAGTTCGGGCTATATCTGCGCGCGGCATCCGAATGACTGGAATTGGGCGACGGGAACTGGCATGGCCAAGCTGCTTGTGGTTGACGACGATCCGGTCACGCGCAACCTGATCCGCGCGATCCTGACACGCGAAGGTCATGACCTGACCCTGTGCGCCGGCGCCACGGAGGCGATCGGCATCCTGTATGTGCAGCAGTTCGACCTTGTCCTGACCGACATCATCATGCCGGACCATGACGGGTTCGAGGTGATCAAGGCCGCCCGCTCCCTGCGTCCGGAGATGCCGGTGGTCATCCTGTCGGCCATCGACGACAAGGTGCCGTCCCAGCTGACCTCCGCCGCCTTCGCCAAGCTGGGCGTGACCCGCGTCATCGCCAAGCCGGTCAACCCCAGCCTGCTGGCGTCCGAAGTCCTGGCGGCGCACGTCGCGGGCTGAACCACCGTCGCGATGGCCTTTGCCGATCAGGGCGAAGTGCTTTGGCAAGATCTTGATGCCCGTAGGCATTCACGCCACTCACCGACCGCCGAAACTCCCGCTATCCTTCGTGGCGCATCCCTGAACCGGAGACCACGCCATGCTGGACCTGCGCCCCAACTGCGAATGCTGTGACCGCGACCTGCCGCCCGAGGCGCCGGACGCCTATATCTGCTCCTTCGAGTGCACCTTCTGCGCCGACTGCCGCGCCCGCCTGCCGGGGGAGCGCTGCCCGAACTGCGGGGGCGAGCTGGTGCGGCGGCCGATCCGTCCGGCGTCGAAGCTGACGGCCAACCCGCCATCGACCACCCGGATCGTCAAACCCGACGGCTGCGCCGCGGTGTTTACCAGCGGTGGAGCCGCGCCGTTTTAAGTCCCGGAATTGCTCTTTGCTGTCGCTGGCGTTCGCCACACAAATCGGCCAGACTGGCGCCGCCACATCCGGGAACCCGCCCCGATCTGGCCGGTTCCGGCCGAACGCTCCATCTTCCTTGCCCATCCACTGACCTTTGCCACCTTCTCCCGCCAGTTCCCCTGAACGCCATTCAGCCGTTCCAACCAGACGTTAGAGACATGCCGATCAACAACCGCATCGCCGCCTTCCAGGACGACATGACCGCGTGGCGGCGCGACATCCATGCCCACCCGGAACTGGGGTTCGAGGAGAAGCGCACCTCCGACATCGTCGCTGCGAAGCTGGCGGAATTCGGCATCACGGTGCATCGCGGCCTGGGCGGGACCGGGGTGGTCGGCACCCTGAAGGGGCTCGGCACCGACAGCGGCCGGACCATCGGCCTGCGCGCCGACATGGACGCGCTGCCGATGCCGGAGGCCAACGACTTCGACCATGCCTCGCGCCACGCCGGCAAGATGCACGCCTGCGGCCATGACGGGCACACGACGATGCTGCTGGGCGCCGCGCGCTATCTGGCGGAGACCCGCAACTTCGACGGTACCGTCCACTTCATCTTCCAGCCGGCCGAGGAAGGGCTGGGCGGTGCGAAGCGGATGATCGACGACGGGCTGTTCCGGCAGTTCGACTGCGAGCAGGTCTATGGCCTGCACAATTGGCCGGAACTGCCGGCCGGCCAGATCGCCGTTCATCCCGGCCCGGTGATGGCGGCGGCCAACCAGTTCGAAATTCATGTGACCGGCCATGGCGCCCACGCCGCCATGCCCCACCGCGGCATCGACCCGGTGCTGGTGTCGGCCCACATCATCACCGCGGCGCAGAGCCTGGTCAGCCGCGGCACCAACCCAGCCGAAAGCGCCGTGGTGTCGATCACGGTGGTGGAGGCCGGGACCGCCGCCAACGTCATCCCCGACAGCGCGCGGATGCGCGGCACCATGCGCACCTTCTCGGAAGAGAACCACCGCCGCATCCAGGAGCAGTTCGGCCGCCTCGTCTCCAGCATCGCCGAAGGCTTCGGCGCCAAGGCCGAGTTGCGCTTCCGCCCCGGCTACCCCGCCACGATCAACAGCGAGCCCGAAGCGCGCATCGCCGCCGCCGCCGCCGCCAGGGTGGTGGGCGAGGAGAATGTGATCTGGGCCCCTGCCCCGACCATGGCGGCGGAGGATTTCGGGTACATGCTGAGGGAGCGGCCGGGCGCCTACATCTGGCTCGGCCATGGCGGTCATCTTGGGACCTCCTGCCGCCTGCACAACCCGCACTACGACTTCAACGACGCGATCCTGACCACCGGCGCCAGCTATTGGGCCTCGCTGGTCGAGACGATCCTGCCGCGGAGCGCCTGACCGTCCCATGAAGATGCCGTTCCGTCTCCGCCTGATCCCGCTGCTGTTCACGCCCGCGCTGCTTCTGGCCGCCTGCCAGGGCGGCAACGACCGTGCCGACGGCAACCTGCTGCCGGCCCAGGCGGAGGCCGGGACCGGCTGGCAGGGCGACCACAGCAGCGCCGCCGAACGCGCCTATGTCGTCGCCCGCGATGCCGGCGAATGGTCGGCGCTGTGGGCGCGGGTCGGCGAGCCGGCCCCGTCCTCCCTGCCCGGCGGCCGGATGGCGGTGGCGGTCTTCCTGGGGCCGCGCGATACGGCCGGCTATGGCGTCGCCATCGACAGCGTGCAGCAGAAGGGCGCGGACCTGATCGTCGGCTATCACGAGAGCGTGCCGGGCCCGGCCCAGGCAGTGGCGCAGATGCGCACCAGCCCCTACGCCATCCGCCTGCTGCCCAGCGCGGCGGGTACGCCCAAGTTCGTCCGGGGGAAGTAAGCCCGAGGAAAGCAAGGTTCAGGGGGCGGCGTCAGGCCGCCACCCTCACCGCGGCATCTGCCACGGCAGTTCCCCGCCGACCAGCTTGCCCGCCTCCGCCGCCGGCAAGGGGCGGGCGAAGTGATAGCCCTGGCCATAGTCGCAGGCCAGCGCGCGCAGCAGATTGGCGTCGGCGCTGGTCTCGATGCCTTCGGCGATCACGTCGAAGCCCAGCAGGCGCGCCAGATCCATGATGATGCGGACGATGGCGCGGTTTTCCTCCGACTGGTGCATGGCCGAGACGAAGGACCGGTCGACCTTCAGGCTGTCGATCGGCAGCTTGTGCAGGTAGGACAGCGACGAATAGCCGGTGCCGAAATCGTCGATCGACAGCTTGATGCCCAGCGCCCGCAGGTCGCGCAGCAGGCGGATCGACTGTTCCGCCTTGTCCATCACCGCGCTTTCCGTCAGCTCCAGCTTGATCCAGGACGGCTCCACCCCGGTTTCGCGCAGAACCTCGCGCACGACCTGGACGAAGTTGGGGTCGGACAGCTGGTGGCTGGACAGATTGACACTCATGAACAGCGGGGCCGAGCCCGGTTCGCGGCGGTCCTGCCACTCCGCGATCTGCCGGCAGGCCTGCCGCAACACCCAGGTGCCGAGCGATACCACCAGACCGGTGCTCTCGGCGATCGGGATGAAAATGCCGGGGGGAATGTTGCCGCGTTCGGGATGGGTCCAGCGCATCAGCGCCTCGAACCCCGCGAGACCGCCGGTCACCATCTCCACGATCGGCTGGTAGGCGACCCAGAGGTCGCTGCCGCTGTCCAGCGCGCCACGCAGATCGTGCTCCAGCCGCACCTGCTCGACCACATGGGAATGCATCGCCGGATCGAACCAGGCCTGCCGGCCGCCCCCCTGCTCGCGGGCGCGGGCAGTGGCGATCTCGGCATCGCGCAGCACGTCGTCGGGACGCTCGTGCGTCGGCATCGAGACGGCGACGCCGATGCTGGCGGACAGGAACACGGTGCCGCCGGAGCTGGAGCGGGCGGAGCGCACCACCGCCGCCAAGTCCTCGATGGCGCTTTCCAGCGCCGGCCGGTCGCAGACGCCGCCGGCCAGCATGGCGAAGGCATGGTCGCTGACGCGCGCGATCAGGTCGAAGGACGCAGCCTGCGCCGCCATTCGCTGCGCCAGACCGTCCAGCAGCTCGTTGGCGAAGCCCTGCCCCATGCTGCTGCGGATTTCGGCGAAGCGGTCGATGTCCAGGATGACGAGCGTGAAGGGCTCGCCCATGTTGCGATAGTCCGCCATGTGCTTCAGCAGCATCAGGCGGTTGGCGAGCCCGGTCACCGGGTCGTAATAGGCGAGGCGGAACAGGTCGTCCTGCACCTGCCGGCGCTCGGTCATGTCCTGCAGGATCACGAAATAGCCGGTGATGGTACCGTCTTCCGCCCGGTGCGGCGCGTGCAGCCGCATCACGTAGCGCTGCTGGCCGTCCGCCTGGGTGATCCAGCCTTCGGTCTGCACCGTCTCGCCCGCCAGCGCGCGTTCGGCGGCACCCTGCGTGTTGCGCAGGAGATCCTGCCCCAGAAATTCGCCGATGGTGCCGCCGACCGCCTTGTCCAGCGTCGTCCCCATCATCTCCAGGTAGGCGCGGTTGGCGTAGATGTGCCGCCGCTGCGGGTCCATCAACGCCACCTTCACCGTCATGGCGTCGAGAATCTGACGCAGAGCGTCAAGCCCCGGCGCACCGGAAGCGGCACCCGATAAAGCGTCGGCCAGCGCGGAGATTCGGGGATCTGGACTCATGGCGAGGATAGAGTGGGGTACTCATCAGGAAATCGATACCCAACACTTACGCGAAGTGTCACCCGCCCGTCAAAACCAAAGCTGCCATAGTGCAACAGAGCTTGGACATTTCTACAGGCGATGCAACGGAGACACATGGGCATGTCCATGGGCATATCATAGTATTCATTCAAGCCGCGGTTGCACAAAAACAATGCACACAATCCGGGTTTTCTGTTCCATCGAGAATGAGCAATGAAATTATCTCCGTTCTTTGTCACAGCACTTGCGGCCTGAGATTGCAAATCCAGCCGGAAGTCCGACCGCCGGTCGCTTTTGTGCGGTGCAGGAACGCGGCGAGGGCATGGCTGTGCCCTGGAATGGAAAGGCGGCGGCTGAGCCGGTCGGACTTATACTGCCAATACAAGTGGGGCCAACGCGGCTGGGGATGTCGCCCCGATCGGCACCGCATGGTCGTACACCCCCCGACGATAACGGCAACGATCACAATTTGGGCAGGAATTACGCCATGGCTCTCAAAGATTTCCTGGTCGTCGTCGATGATACGCCCGCGTCCGCGGCACGTCTCGACCTTGCGGCGCGGCTCGCGACCCGGTGCGATGCGCATCTGACCGCGCTCTATGCCTTCACCGACATGGTGTTCCCCGGCTATATCGAAGCCGAAATCCCGCAGGAGTTGCGCGACAGCCGCCGGCAGAACCGCAAGGATCAGACGGACTGGATGGCGGCGGCCTTCGACGACGCCATGCGCCACCATGGCCTGACCGACCGCTCCGAATGGCTGGCGCAGGAAGGCGATCCGACCATCACCGCCGCGGTGCGCGGCCGGTATGCCGACCTGGTCGTGGTGGGCCAGCCCGATCCAGACCGCGACCGCGACCAGCCGATCGCCCAGCCGGCCGACCTTCTGTTCGAATGCGGCCGGCCGCTTCTGGTCGTCCCTTATGCTGGCCGCTTCGCCACCGTCGGCGAGCGGGTTCTGGTCGGCTGGAACGGCAGCCGCGAGGCGGCGCGCGCCGTCGGCGACGCCCTGCCCCTGCTGACCACCGCCAAGCGCGTTGTGGTGATGGCCGCCAATCCGAAGCCCAGCATGGACGGGCTGGGCGACGAGCCTTGCGCCGACATCGCCCGCCACCTGTCCCGTCACGGCTGCCGCGTGGAAGCCACCCATGTCGCCACCGACGTGGTGGAGCCTGGCGACACCCTGCTGAACATGGCCGCCGACGAAAGCTGCGACCTGCTGGTGATGGGCGCCTATGGCCGCTCCCGCTTCCGCGAACTGGTGCTGGGCGGCATGACCCGCTTCATGCTGCGGCACATGACGGTTCCGGTGCTGATGAGCCATTGAGTGGGCCGGAGGAGCCGGTTGGGCGGTGGCAGCCGGCACTGTCCCACCCGTGGGGTTAAGCGACCGCCCCGCTGCCCCCGAGTCCCTCCGCAACCACCGCGAGTCGCCCCTTGCGGCCCGTGGGGAAAAGCGACCGACACCCGTTTTCCACCTCGCTCCCCGTGGGGAAAAGCGTCGGAATCGTGGGGAAAAGCGGCGCGACTCGGGCTTTCCCCATGGGGATAAGCGGCGACTCAACTAATAAGTCTAACAACTAACCGTCGACTAGCACGGTCGCCTAACCCCACATTGACTCCACCGCCCGCCGCTCACCAGGATGCCACAACATCCGGGTGAGGCTGCCATGGGCGACATACACAGGCTGGTGATCGAACATGGCCGGGACAAGGCGCGCGCCCTGGTCCGGCCGGAGGAACGGACGCTGGTGGACATCGCCGCCGACATCCTGGCGGACGAGAACCAGCATCTCGGCATCACCTACAGCGGCTTCTGCCTGACCAGCCTGCCGCACAAGAAGCTGGCCGACGACATTCCCTGGGAAAAGCGCGGCCATCAGGTGACGCTGCTGGTCGAACCGGGCCGGCTGAAGGTGAACGGCAAGATGAAGCTGTTCGGCGTGCCCTATGGCGCGCGGGCGCGGATGATCCTGATCTATCTGCAGACCCAGGCCGTGCGCACCGGCCGCCGCGAGGTCGAGTTGGGCCGTTCGATGCGCGACTGGCTGACCCGGATGGGAATCAGCGTCGGCGGCGAGACCTTCCGCGGCTTCCGCGAGCAATCGCTGCGCATTTCCGCCTGCACCCTGAAATTCTTCTGGGATGGCGAGGACGCCGACGTGTTCGAGAAGGGCGGCATCGTCAAGCGCGGGCTGATCTTCCACGATGATCTCGGCGACGACCGGCAGGGAACGCTGTGGAACGACGTTGTGCAGTTGGACGAGACCTTCTTCCAGGCCCTGCGCGACCATCCGGTGCCGCTGCTGGAGGAGGCGGTGCGGCAGTTGAAGGACCGCTCGCTCAGCCTCGACCTCTATGTCTGGCTGGCCTACCGGCTGCATTCGCTGAGCCGGCCGCAGCCGATTTCCTGGCCGTCGCTCTATGCCCAGTTCGGCGCCGGATACGACCAGATGAAGCATTTCAAGCCGCGTTTCGTCCAGGCCCTGCAATATGCGCTGGCGGCCTATCCGGATGCGAAGGTCGAACCGGCCGACGACGGCGTCGTCCTCCACCCCAGCCGCCCGCCCATCGCCCGCCTGCTGGCGTGAAGGCCGTGGGGTTAAGCGACCGCCGCCGAAATACCCCCGGTCGCTTTCCCCCACACCCATCAATCCATTGACGCACGTCATTGGGCCGCCCTCCCCCTCCGCCTATGATCGCCGCGAGTTCCCGAACCGGAGAGGCTTTGCCTTGGACGCGCTGTCGCTGCTGGATGCCGGACTGAACCAGTGTGCCGTGGTCATCGACCGCGACGGCGGGCTGCTGCTGGCCCTGCTGACCGCCGGGCTTGTCGGCGGCACCACCCATTGCACCGGCATGTGCGGTCCCTTCGTGCTGGCCCAGGTGTCGGCGCGGCTGGAACGGGTGCCGCTGTCGGCGATGTCGGAGTTCCGGCGCCTGACCGGAGCGGCGGTGCTGCCCTACCATGCCGGCCGGGCGACGACCTATGCGCTGATCGGCGCGCTGTCGGCCTCGGTCGCCGGCCATGTCGGGGCGCTGCCCGGCCTGCGCTGGCTGTCGGTGGCGCTGCTGGCGCTGGCGGCGCTGTTTTTCCTCGGCTATGCCGTGCGCAACGTCCTGTCCTGGCTGCCCAGGATGCCGTCCTTGGGCGGCAACGGGCTGCAGCGCTGGTGGGGCGACCGGGTGTCCGGCCTCGCCAGGCCGCTGTTCGGCAATCCAACCGGCTGGCGCGGCTATGGGCTGGGGGTGGCGCTGGGCTTCATCCCCTGCGGGATGCTCTATGGCGCCATCGCGGTGGCGGCGGCGAGCGGCAGCGCGCTGACCGGCGCGCTGGGCATGGCCGCCTTCGCGCTCGGCACGGTACCGAGCCTGCTGGCGGTCGGGCTGGCCGGCCACATCGCCGGCCGCACCTGGCGGACCGCCGTCGCCCGCGTCGCCCCGGCGATCATGCTGGTGAACGCCGGGGTTCTGGGTTGGATGGCCTGGAAGCTGGTTGCGTAAACCAGCCCCTCACCTCCTGGCTCAATGCAGGCCCTTGCCCTTCAGCGCGTCGCCCAGCGGAATCTGTCCGCTGCCGGGCTTCAGCGGCTGCTGCTGGCTTTCATGCGGCGACCAGCCGGCGAGATAGAGCACCTCGAAGGTCACCGGAATCCGCCCGTCCGGCTCGGCATAGAGCTGGGCATAGCGCTGGGCCGCGTCGAACAGCATGGACCGGGTTGCCGGAACCTTGCGACGGGCCAGAACGGCATTGGTCTCGCCCATGCCGCGCAGCTCGCGCATCAGGGCGAAGGCGTCGGAGTAGGTCACGGTGATGACGTCGCTGTCGACCACCGGCAGGGCGAAGCCGGCGCGTTGCAGCAACCCGCCGGCGTCCTTGATCTCGGCGAAGGGCGACACACGGGGGGAGACGCCGCCCGACACCTCCATCTCCGCCTCGAAGAGACAGCGGCGCAGTTCGGCCAGCGTCTGGCCGCCGAGCATGGAGGCGCAGAAGAATCCGTCGGGCTTCAATGCCTGCCGGATCTGCACCAGGGCACCCGGCAGGTCGTTGACCCAGTGCAGGCTGAGATTGCTGACCACCAGATCGAAGCTGCCGGGGGCGAAAGGCAGGAACTCCTCGTCGGCCGCGACGGTGGGATTGCCCGAACCACCGGCGGCGCGGGCGAAGTCCGGCGACAGGTCGCAGGCGACCAGCCGTTCGATCCCCTTGCGGCCTTTCAGGATGCGTCCCATCGCCCCGTCGTGGCAGCCGACGTCGAGCGCCAGCGGGAAGGGACGAATCACGTCCTCCAGCCGGTCGGCAAGGCGGTCGGCGATCTCCTCGAACAGGAAGGCGTGGTCGGTGAATTCGGCGACGGCGCGGTCGCGGCGGCGGCGGACCAGCGCGCGGTCGAAGACGGTCATGCTGTCGGGGCTTGTCATGCCCGCACTATACCCCAGCCCGGCGGCGCGACAACCGTGCTACACTCGCAGCCCAGACACCTTCTTCAAGCCACCTTCGCCACGCCACCACCCGCACAGGCATTGGAATGGGCATCGACGAAGCCATCGCCGTCAGCCACGAAGCCCTGATGGTCATCCTGAAGATTTCGCTGGCACCGCTGGGCATCACCGCAGTGCTGTCGGCCGGGCTGATGCTGTTCCAGAGCGTCACCCACATCAACGAGGCGTCGCTGCAGCAGGACACCAAATTCTTCGCCACGCTGCTGATCCTGTTCGTCACCGGCCCGGCGATCTATCTGGCGCTGCGCGACTACACCGGCGTGATCTTCGAACGCATCGCCATGCTGCAGTGACCGGGGCGGCGGCGATGCAGCCATCCGCGATCCTGTCCGGACTGGGCCGCACCGCGGCAGGTGCGGCGACCCTGCTGCTCGACGCGCTGCTGCCGCCGCGCTGCCTCAGCTGCGGCGAGGCGGTGGACCGCCAGGGCGGCCTGTGCGCCACCTGCTGGGTCAAGCTGACCTTCATCGCTCCGCCGCTCTGCGCCTGCTGCGGACTTCCCTTCGAATATGAGGCGCAGGAGGGCACGCTGTGCGGCGCCTGCATGGCCACCCCGCCCCCCTTCGCCCGCGCCCGCGCCGTCCTGGCCTATGACGACGGCAGCCGGCCGCTGGTGCTGGGCTTCAAGCATGGCGACCGCATCCATGCCGCCAAGGCCTATGGTGTCTGGCTTGCCCGCGCCGGGCGGGAGTTGCTGGAAGATGCCGACCGGCTGCTGCCGGTGCCGCTGCACCGCGCCCGCCTGTTCCACCGCCGCTACAACCAGGCGGCCCTGCTGGCGCAGGCGCTGTCGCGCCACTGCGGCGTTCCCGCCACCCCCGACGTGCTGCAACGCCGCCGGTCCACCCCGACCCAGGGCGGGCTGGACCGCCAGGGGCGTCATCGCAACGTCAAGGGTGCCTTCCGCCTGCGGCCGGGACAATCGGTGACGGGACAGCGACTGGTGATCGTCGACGACGTGATGACCACCGGGGCGACGCTGGCGGAATGCGCGCGGATCCTGTTGCGCGCCGGGGCGGCCCGGGTCGACGTGCTGACGCTGGCGCGCGTGGTGCATCGCTGACGCTTGAAAAGGAGCGTGCCCGGCGACGCTGACCGGCGTTCCGCGCGGGCTGCAACGTCTGGCGCCTCCCGCAGGTTGATCCTATAGTTTCTCCACCTGCAACAGGAGCCCAGTGGCATGGCCGACGTCGTCATCTACACCACGCCCTTCTGTCCCTACTGCATGCGGGCCAAGAGCCTGCTCGACGGCAAGGGCGTGACATACGAGGAAATCGACCTCTACGCCCAGCCGGGCCGCCGCAGCGAGATGATCGAGCGGTCGGAGGGCCGGACCACCGTCCCGCAGATCTTCATCGACGGGAAGCCCTACGGCGGCAGCGACGACATCCACGCGCTTGACCGCGCCGGCAAGCTCGACCCGCTGCTCGGCATCGCCGCATGAGCGACGGCCTGAGCGGCATTCTAAAGGCCGCCTGCGTCCAGGTGAATGCGGGGACGGAGCTTGAGCCGAACCTGCGGGCGGCGGGCGACCTCGTCCGCCGCGCCCGCGACACCGGGGCGGATTTCATTGCCTTGCCCGAGAATGTCGGCTGGATCGTCCAGGGCCGCGCCAAGACCATGGAGCGCGTCCGCACCGAGGCGGAGCATCCCGGCATCCCCTTCTTCGCCGATCTGGCGCGGGAGACCGGGGCCTGGATCCTGGGCGGCACCCTGCATATCCTGCTCGACGACGGGCGCGCCGCCAACCGCAGCTATCTGTTCGATGCCGGGGGGCAGGTCGTCGCCTCCTACGACAAGATCCACATGTTCGACGTCACGCTGAAGGACGGCGAGTCCTATCGCGAATCGGCGACCTTCCGGCCGGGCGAGCGGGCGGTGGTGGCGGCCAGCCCCTGGGGCGGCATCGGCATGACGGTCTGCTACGACGTGCGCTTCGCCTATCTGTACCGGGCGCTGGCCCAGGCGGGGGCGTCGATCCTGACGGTGCCGGCCGCCTTCACCGTGCCGACCGGCCGGGCGCATTGGCACACGCTGCTGCGCGCCCGCGCCATCGAGACCGGCTGCTTCGTCGTCGCCCCGGCCCAGACCGGCAGCCACGACCAGGGCCGCCAGACCTACGGCCACTCCCTGCTGATCGCCCCCTGGGGCGAGGTGCTGGCCGATGCCGGCACCGATGTCGGCTTCATCACCGCCGACCTCGACCTCGATCGGGTGGCGGAAGCCCGCGGCATGGTCCCGTCGCTGACCCACGATCGCGACGTCGCGGTGGAGCGTCTGGGCTACTGATTTCTCAGTCTCTGGCCGCTCAGCGCCCGTCCTGCGTCAGCCGCAGCCACGCCATGGCGGCGGTCAGCGCGATGCCGAAGGCGCCGTCGGGCCGGACCGGCAGGTCGAGGTCGCGGATCATGCTGTCCAGCCGCAGATCGATCGCCTGTTTGGACAGGCTGCGGATCTTGCGGGCGTAATAGAGGCTCGACACCTCCGTCCGCTCGTCCGACAGCGGCCGCCCGGTCAAACGCTCCGCCATGGCGACGGAGAAGTCGAGGTAGTAGCCCACCAGCGGACGGTCGCCGATGAAGGCGTGCAGCCGGTCGCCGGCCTCGGCAAGGCCGGTGTCGCTGCCGGGATGGAGCAGCAGCGCGCTTCCGGTCAGGATGCGGGGGCCACGGATGCGGATGGCGGCGAAGGCCAGAGGCGTTGCGGCCTCCGGATCGAAGCTGGTCGCCTCGCAATGGATCGCCACGCGTTCCCTGCGGTCGGTATCGCCGTGATCGGGGTATCCCATCGTCGCCGCCTCAATGATTCAGGCGGAAATGGTGGGCGATCAGCTCCTTGAAGCTTCTCACCAGTGCCAGGCAGTCCTTGAACTGGTCGCGGTCCAGCTTGCCCAGCCTGTCGGGGTGGACGAGGTTGTCGATCGCCAGTTCCGCCCCCTCCTCCTCATCCGGCAGATCGACGCGCGCCTTCAGACGGATGGTCGACAGGATGGTGAAGGCCTCCACCAGATCGGCGGCCATCTTGCGGTCCAGCGCGCCCAGTTCGGCCAACACCTGGATGCGCTCCACCGTGTTGGTCTCCGCCCGGTGCTTCTCCAGCGCCAGCGCGCGCACGCCATGGACGATGGGAAAGATGCCGGCCTTCTTGATGTCCACCGGCTCCGCCCGCCGCCGCTCGAACAGGGCGGCGAGCAGGCCGCTCGGCGTGTCGAAGGACAGGGCCGGCCGGGCGAACTGGGTGAAGAACATCTGGTTGTCCTGCAGGCGGCTCAGCAGATAGTCCTTCGCCTCCGCCAGCAGCGTGGCGTCGCCGGCCACCGGGGCGGCGTCGTAGAAGATGGCGAGGTTCATCTGCGCCGCCTCGTCCGGGCGGTGCACCCAGTTGAACAGCGCATCCTTGTAGCCGGCGAGCGGCCGAGTCCACTCCGGGTTGGAGACCATGATGTTGCCGGGACAGGGCGGATAGCCGAACTCGACCAGATGGCGGGTGAAGTCGGCGGCGATCCGCGGCAGGTCGGGGCAGTCGAAGCCGTCGCGCAGGATCAGGCCGTTGTCCTGGTCAGTCTTCAGCAGCTGTTCGCCGCGCCCCTCGCTGCCCATGACGATCAGGCAGCTGTTGGCCAGAAGGTCCGGCGGGGCCAGCAGTTCGAACAGCTTGCGGAAGATGCGGCGGTTCAGCTCCGTCACCAGATCGGCGATGAAGGCGACCTTCACGCCGGTGGCGTGCAGGGTGCGGATCAGCTCGACGATGGAGCGGCTGGCCCGGCGCAGGTCGGCGGAATCGGTGGCATGCTCCACCTGGACCCCGATGACCTGGGAATGGTTGGACAGCACCGCCAGCAGGTCGCTTTGCCCCAACAGCCCGACGATGGCGCCATTCTCCGTCACCACGATGCGGCGCACCGCATGCTTGGTCATCAGCACCAGCGCGTGGAACAGAAGGTCGTCTCGGTCCAGCGTCAGCAGACCGTAGCGGGCGAGCGGGCCGACCGGGTCGGTCACCGGCCGGCCGTCCAGCACCACCAGATCGCGCAGGTCGGTGCCGGTCAGGATGCCGGTGGTGCCGTCCGCGCCCTGCACCAGCACGCTGCTGGCGCGGTTCTGCCGCATCGCCTCGGCAGCGTCGCGCAGGCTGGCGGCGGCATCGACGAACAGCGGCGGGTGAAGATAGGCATGCCGGATGCGCGCCATGGTCAGCGCCGCCATCTCGCGGTTGGAGCGCAAGGCGGCCAGATCGCGCATGCGCTGCGCGAAATCGCCGAGAATGGCGGTGCCGAATGCCGGGTTCTCGGCGGCCAGCGCCTCCAGCGCCGCGCGCGGGATCAGGTGGCAGGCACACTCCTCCGCCGCGACGAAGCGGCGGGCGCCGGTCACGCCAGCTCCGCCGCCGGCGGTGGCGTACAGCGCCTGCAGGCCGAACCGGTCGCCGGGACCATGAACCGCCGCCACCTCGCCGCCGCGGCGTTCCTGCACGGCGCCGCGCAGCACGACATACAGCGCGTCGGCCGGTTCCTCCCGGCTGAGGATGACGGTGTCGCGCGGATAGAGCGCGATGTCGAGCGCGCCGGCCAGTGCCGCGCGCTGCCCCTCCGTCAGCAGGTCGAAGGGCGGACGCCCGAAATCGAAGTCCGGAGAAGCGGTCGGCATCGCATGCTGCACGGGCGGACTCCGTCGGGAAATGGCTGGGTCGGGAGATGGCTGATCATGAAAAAAGCGCCCCCGGATCGAGTCCGGAGGCGCTTTTCAGGATACACCCGCCGGGCGGGACGCCGGAAGCGGGTGCGACATTTGGCAGCGTGGTTCGGTCACCGCCCGGATTTGGCCCCCGGTTTCAGGCTCGCCCGAGGGGGGAAGGGATGCGGTGCGAGACGCGATCCCTTCCTTGGTTCTTCTTCTTAGTGGGGGTTCTTCTTCTTAGTGGGCGGACGCACCCTCGGCACCCAGACCGGTCTGCGACCGGACATACTGGTCTTCGAAGTCCTTGCGCTCCTTCTGGGCCTGCGCGCTGTTGTCGGTGATCGAGAAGAACCAGATGCCGACGAAGGCGAGGACGATCGAGAAGAGGCCCGGGTTGGCGTAGCCCATGATGGCGGTCGGGTGACCCAGCACGGCCTTCCACACCGTCGGGCCGAGCACGATCATGACGCAGGCGGAGATCAGGCCGATCGCACCGCCCATGACGGCGCCGCGGGTGGTCATCTTGCCCCAGAACATCGACATCAGCAGGACCGGGAAGTTGGTCGAAGCGGCGATGGCGAAGGCCAGACCCACCATGAAAGCGACGTTCTGGTTTTCGAAGGCGATGCCGAGGATGATGGAGATGATGCCGATGACGACCGTGGTGATCTTCGACACGCGGATTTCGTCGGCCTCGTTGGCACGGCCACGGGCGAAGACCGAGGCGTAGAGGTCATGCGATACGGCCGAGGCACCAGCCAGCGTCAGACCCGCGACCACCGCCAGGATGGTGGCGAAGGCGACGGCGGAGATGAAGCCGAAGAACAGGTCGCCACCGATCGCATGGGCGGTGTGGATGGCCGCCATGTTGGTGCCGCCGATGACCGAAGCGACGGCCGCCTTGACACCTTCCGCCGGGGCGGCGGTCAGGAACGGATAGGCACCGTTGGCATCCTTGCCCAGGATCAGGACGATGGCGCCGAAGCCGATGATGAAGGTCAGGATGTAGAAGTAGCCGATGAAGCCGGTGG
>NZ_CAMLJP010000118.1 GCF_946480385.1 uncultured Azospirillum sp. | reverse complement strand
CCGCGGGCCGCAGGTGATGAAGGGCTATTGGCGCCGCCCGGCCGAGACGGCGCAGACGCTGGTCGACGGCCGGCTGCACACCGGCGATGTCGGGGTGATGGACGAGGACGGCTACACCACTATCGTCGACCGCATCAAGGACATGATCCTGTGCAGTGGCTTCAACGTCTATCCCCGCAATGTGGAGGAGGCGATCTACCTGCACCCGGCGGTCGCCGAATGCGTGGTGGCCGGTGTGCCGGACGAGTATCGCGGCCAGACGGTGAAGGCCTATGTCCGGCTGGATGACGGCCAGACCCTGACCGCCGAGGAGCTGCACACCTTCCTGAAGGACAAGCTGTCGCCCATCGAGATGCCGAAAGTCGTGGAATTCCGCCGGGAGCTGCCCAAGACCATGATCGGAAAACTGTCCCGCAAGGCCCTGCTGGACGAGGAGCAGAGCAAACGGAGCGCCGCCGCAAAGGGTGGCGCCGCATGACCGCTGATGACCGGAAGGATGGCCGGAAGGCGGTGCGCGTCCGCATCCAGGGCAAGGTGCAGGGGGTGTGGTATCGCGGCTGGACCGTCGATCAGGCCGGCAGGCTCGGCCTGACCGGCTGGGTGCGCAATCGCAGCGACGGCACGGTGGAGGCTCTGTTCGCCGGCCCCGCCGACGCCGTCGACCGCATGCTGGACGCCTGCCGCCGCGGCCCGCCGTCGGCCATCGTCCGCGACGTGGTGTCCGAACCGGAGCAGGACCCCGGCATGGCCGGTTTCGAGCAGCGGCCGACCGCGTAGGTGCCGCATTAGCGTTCCGCTAACCATGACGGCGGCATGCTGGTTGCCGAAGTGGTTTGGAACGGTAGTCAGATGGCAGCCAGGAAGCCGGATGTGGCCGACATGAAGGCCATGCTCACCGGCGTCTTCGCCAAGGCGGCGGAGGCGAAGGGCAGGGCTGTCCGCGCGCCCGTGGCCGCGCCGGCGCCAAAGGCTTCCGCCGCGCCGGGACGTGGCGACCCCGCCGTCCGCCTCACCCTGGGGCCGGAGGCGGCGGAGGATACGCCGGCGCGGTCGTCCGAACCTCCGGCGGCCGACCTTGCCGACCGGCTGGGGCCGGCGATCCAGGCGCTGGCACGCGATCTGGGCCGGCTGCTGGCCGCCTTCGGCATGGACGGGAGCGATGCCGCCGCTGCCGAAGCTGCGCTCTTCGCCCGCTTCGGCGAGACGGAGCGCCGGTCCGCCGTCATGGCGTTGGATGGACCGGCCGGCGAGTTGCGGCCTCTGGCAATGGATGCCCGGCAGGATGTGGCGGTCGAGCTGCAAGGAATCGGCTTGGTCGTGGCTGATGGGCGTGCGGAAGTGAGGCTGGACGACGCGGCGCTGGTGCTGGCGCGGGTACCGGCCGAGGAGAAGGGAGAGGGGCTGGCCGCCATGCTTGGCGTCCTCCGCTCCGCCATCCGTCCCGGCAAGGGGCTGACGGTCGAGACCGACCGGGTCGCCATCGATGATCTCGGCCGCGTCATGGCAGCACTGAGCGGGGCGATGACCGGGCCGCCGCAGGGGCTGGAAGGCACGGTGACCTTGTCGCCGCTGGGTGCGCCGGCCGAAGGCGGAGCGCTGGACTTGTCGCTGTCGCTCTCCGGACGGTTGGGAGAGGGGACGACCGTGTCGCCTTCAAACCACAAATCGGCAACGGAGAAGCCGGTCGGCGAGGTCAAGGAGCGTGGGTTCGATGTCCGGATTTGATGCGCCCATCAAGGCAGCCCTCTGGCTGTGCGGGCTGGCTCTGCTGGGGGCGACCCCGGCGCTGGCCGGTGCGCTGGAGCGGACGGAGCAGGGCCATATGGCGCCGCCGCAGCCGGGGTCCAGCCTGCCCATCGCCCCGCCGATCGTGCAGTACGCGCTGCCGTCGCAATGGATGACGATCCGCTCCAAGGAGGACTGGCGCAAGGCCGGCAAGTTCGAGAAGGACCTGAGCAAGGAGTGCGCCGCCCTGCGCTTCAACGAAATCGAGTCGATGCGCTTCCGCGCCTATTACAAGGGCGAGGTGCTGGGCGTCGCCTTCGGCCATGGGCTGAACCTGCACGACCCCGGCAAGAAGGCCGACCGCAAGAAGATTTACCTGTTCCGCAACGGCGATTCGACCGGCTGCACCGTGCAGTCGATGGACAACCAGGACCCGCGCGTGAACCCCGCCGGCACCCAGGCCGCCACCCCGGCCGCCGGCGGGTTCAAGAAGTATTAGGCGTCCCCCCGGCCGTCTCCCTCGCCCCGCATCGGGCCGCCGAACACCTCCGGCCATGCCGCGATCAGGGCGGAATCGACGTCCTCCATCGTCACCAGCTGGCCCAGCGCGACGATCGAGGTGACGCCATGCTCGGCGATGCCGCAGGGGACGATGCCGCCGAAATGGGACAGGTCCGGCTCCACGTTCAGGGCGATGCCGTGAAAGCTGACCCAGCGCCGCACCCGCACGCCGATGGCGGCGATCTTGTCCTCCTGGCCCTTCAGCCCGCCATAGGGCTGCTTGTCGACCCAGATGCCGACGCGGCCCTCGCGCCGCTCGCCCTTGATGTTGAAGGCGGCGAGCGTGCGGATGATCCATTCCTCCAGATCGCGGACGAAGCCGCGGATGTCGGCGCCGCGCTTCTTCAGGTCCAGCATGACGTAGGCCACGCGCTGTCCCGGCCCATGATAGGTGTACTGGCCACCGCGCCCGCTGCGGTAGACGGGGAAGCGGTCGGCCTCCAGCAGATCCTCGTCGCGCGCGCTGGTGCCGGCGGTGTAGAGCGGCGGGTGCTCCAGCAGCCAGACCAGTTCCGGCGCGGTGCCGGCGCGGATCGCCTCGACGCGGGCCTCCATCTCGGCGATGGCGTCGGGATAGGGCACCGGCTGGTCGGAAATGCGCCACTCGATCTGCTGCGGGGCTGACGTGTCGGGCTGACTGGCGGACAGGCTGGTCGGGGAGGTCATTCGATCTGGTCTCTAACGATGTCGGCGGGCGGTATCGGCGGAGCCGCCGGAGGACCGTACCGCATTTTTCTTCGCAGACGATGATTGTAACGCTTGATCGGCCATCGGGAAGCTGATATCTACCCGCTCCACCCGATGAGGCGCGCGAGCGAGCGTCGGGGACTACCAGCCTGATGCGGTCGTGGCGGAATTGGTAGACGCGCAGCGTTGAGGTCGCTGTGGGGCAACCCGTGGAAGTTCGAGTCTTCTCGACCGCACCACTCTCCCATGCAGATGGGACCATCCCGGGGATACGGGAACACCGAAAGGCCCGCTGGTCGCAAGACCGAGCGGGCTTTTTCGTTTCCGGGCTTCAGTATCCGGGCCTTACCCCGCCAGCGCGTGCAGCAGCTTGGACGCACCCCCGGCGGCGCGGCGGAGATCCTCGAACAGCACCATCATCTCGTAGATCACCAGGAAGGCGGCGCTGTAGAACCAGGGGCGCCAACGCTCCTCGATCCAGGCGACCAGCCGATGGATGCCGCCCATCGGCAGCAGCCGGGCGATGGCGAAGGCGCTGAGCATGCCGATCAGGGCGCCGCCGGTGACGTCGCCCGGATAATGCAGGCCCAAATAGACGCGCGGCAGCGCGATCACCAGCGCCGCCCACAGGCAGGCCAGCAGCCCCCACGGGAGCGAGGCGCGGAGGAAGGTGGCGGCCAGCGCGAAGCCCAGCGCGGCGTTGTCGCTGGGGAAGGAACTCCAGTTCTTCAGGGCATCGCGGCTCTGGCCGATGGGCGGGACGAAGGCAAGGCCGGCGTCGTGCAAGGGACGCGGCCGGGCCGGCATCACCGCCTGGATCAGGATGGACACCGCCACCGCCAGCACCACCGCGGTGATGGCGTCCACCACCAGCCGGTGCCCGGCCTCCGTCTCCTCCCGCCGGAACCACAGCCACCACAGGGCGGCGCTGAACAGCCCCAGCTTGATCAGATAGATGTTGGCGATCCCGCGTACCGCCATGTCCAACGCCGCGCTGTGCCCCGCAAACTGGTTCAGCCACAGCAGCAGTGACTGGTCGAGACGATGCAGAAACTCCACGGGGGCTCCAACACTGGATGGTAACGGAGCACCCAGTGTTGCGTTTTTATGACAGGATGGGTCAACGGCGCATCGGAAGGCGCCGTCCGGGACCGGGAAGTGCGGTTCGGGGTGCCTCCCTCCCCGATTTCGGGGCGGCGGCCTGCTTTGAAGCCCCCGATGGCCTCAGCGGAACTCGATGTAGCGGTCCAGCGTGGCGCGGCGCAGCGCGCGGACGATGTGCGGGGCGGCACCGCTGGCGACGATGTGGCCGCCGGCCTCGCGGCAGCGGTTCGCCAGGATGAACATCATGCCGATGGCGGCGGAATCGATGAAGGTGACGAAGCGCAGATCGATCGGGACCACCGGGCTGGCCGCGAAGTCCCAGTCGCGCAGCATGTCGTGGAAGCGGGTGCCGTCCTCGTAGGTGCAGCGGCCGGACAGCAGGATGCCGTCGCGATCGCCGACGGTGGTGAAGGCATACTCCATCGGCGCGTCCGGTCCCTCTCCCCATCAGGCGCCGCCGCGGATGCGGCGCGAGATGCATGGGAGCATGAAGGGTCGCGGCGGTGCAAGGATATGGTGGCAAAAGCTGCCAATGCCGCCGTTGCCTGCCGGTTTCCGCCGAACCGGGCTGGACAAACGGGGGCGGCGCCTCTATGTCGGGGGCGCTTCCGCCGTCACCGGTCCCGTCCCTTGACGGACGGCTCCCGGCACCGGCCGGAAGGCTTCCACAACCCGCAAACCCCGAACGCCGGCCCCAAGCGCCTTCGGCCCCGTCCGATGTCGCGGAGCCGTCCCACCGTTCCCATGCCGCCGGTGACCCGGCTCAGGCATGTGGGGGGATTGCATCGTCGAAGGGAGGGTGCCGGCATGCACACCGATCCCCACACGCCGGATCTGCGCCCCGACGGCGCCGCCCACGCCCGTTCTCATCCGGGTCCGGAGGCGGAGGACGAACGGCCCTACGGCGTCGAGCCGGAGTTCGTGGAAGAGATCGTCGGCCTGCTGCGCGCCCGCGAACGCGAGGCCGTGCTGGCGCGGCTCGACGGGCTTCATGCCGCCGACATCGCCGACCTGATCGAACAGGCGGAGCCGGCCGAGCGCGCCGACCTGATCGACCTGCTTCCCGCCGAACTGGACGGCGAGGTGCTGTCCTACCTGAACCCCGATCTCCGCGAAGCGCTGATCGAACGGTTCGAGCCGCAGGAACTGGCCGCCGCCGTCGCCGACCTCGACACCGACGACGCGGTGGAGCTGATCGAGGATCTGGACGCCGAGACCCGCGCGCAGATCCTGGCGAACCTGCCCGACGCCGAACGGGCGCTGGTGCAGGAGAACCTGACCTACGACGAGGACAGCGCCGGCCGCATGATGCAGCGCGAGCTGGTCGCGGTGCCGGAATTCTGGACGGTCGGCAAGACCATCGACTTCGTCCGCGCGGCGACCGACACGCTGCCGGAGGATTTCTACGACATCTTCATCGTCGATCCCATGCACCGGGTGGTGGGCGCGGTGCCGCTGTCGCGCCTGCTGCGCCAGCGCCGGGCAGTGCGCATCGCCGATCTGGTGACCGGCGAGGTCGACGCCATCCCCGCCACCATGGAGCGGGCGGAGGTCGCCAACCTGTTCCGGCAATACGCCCTGGTCTCCGCACCCGTTATCGACCCCGCCGGCCGGCTGATCGGCGTCATCACCGTCGACGACGTCGTCCGCATCATCGACGAGGAGGCGGAGGACGACCTGCGCAAGCTGAGCGGGTCGGGCGACACCGGCGTGTTCAGCGGCATCGCCGACATCGCCCGCAGCCGCGTCGGCTGGCTGACCATCAACCTCGCCACCGCCTTCCTGGCGTCGGGCGTCATCTCGCTGTTCGAGGCCACCATCGAGCAGATCGTGGCGCTGGCGGTGCTGATGCCCATCGTCGCCTCGATGGGCGGCAATGCAGGCACCCAGACGCTGACCGTCGTCGTCCGCGCGCTGGCGACGCACGAGCTGTCGTCGGCCAACGCGCTGCGCGTGGTGGGGAAGGAACTGCTGGTCGGTTTGATCAACGGCGGCATCTTCGCCGTGATGGTCGGCGCGATCGCGCTGGTCTGGTTTGGCCCGCTGATCGGCGTCGTCATCGCGCTCGCCATGATCATCAATCTGGTGGTGGCGGGCCTGAGCGGCGCGCTGATCCCGCTGGGGCTGGAAAAGCTGGGGGTCGACCCCGCGGTGTCGAGCGCGGTGTTCCTGACGACGGTGACGGACGTCGTCGGCTTCCTGGCGTTCCTGGGGTTGGCGTCGGTGTTTTTGCTGTAGGTGCTGCGGCAGGTGGGGGCACCCGCCGCGCGCCCTCACCCCGCCCGGTCGAGCTGCTTCAGGAAGCCGATGTAGTGGTTGATGTCCTCCATCCGGCGGGCATGGTCGTTCATGTCGGACAGGCGGCCCTCAATGGCCTTCTGCGCCCCTTCGACCTCGTCGATCACCGCGTGGATGTCGGTCTGCAACTCGTGAGAGGCGGAGGCGGCCTCGTCCATGCGGGCGCTGGTGTCGTCCAACTGGCCGCCGACGGAGCGGACCGACGTCACCACCTGATCGATGGCGCGACGGGTGTCGCCCAGCGTCTGCTTGGTGTCGTTGGCCAGCTTGCGCACCTCCGCCGCCACCACGGCGAAGCCCTTGCCCGCCTCGCCGGCGCGGGCCGCCTCGATGGTGGCGTTCAGCGCCAGCAGGTTGGTCTGGCTGGCGATGCCGTCGATCACCGACAGCACCTTCTCGATGCTCTTCACCACGGTGTTGAGTTGGGTGAACTCGCGCACCAGCGCCTCCTTGCGGTCGGCATGGCCGTCGAACAGGCTGGCGTGGCGGTTCAGCGTCGCCTCGATCGCCGACATTGAGCCGCCGATGCGCGCGGCATAGCTGGCGGTCTCCTGCACGCCGCTGTTCAGCGTGACCAGCGCGTCGAGATAGCTGTGCATCCGCTCGATCACCGCGTTGCGGATGCGGCTGAGCAGTTCCAGCCGGTTGTAGCGGGTGGCGATGAAATAGCTCTGGAACCGGGCGTAATGCACCGGGAAGCGGTCGACCATGTCGTCGGAGAACGCGGTGCCGGGCGGAACCTCGAAGAACATCAGCGCCGACAGGGTCTGGTTGATGTTGATGCCCAGCAGCTCGCCGAAGGTGGAGAAGCCGGCGGCGGCCAGACCGTCGAAGGCATGAACCCGCGACAGCTGGTCCTGGTTGTTCAGCCGGCGCAGGATGCAGTCGTTCAGGATGGCGCCGAGGGGCCGCGGCTTGCCGCGCAGATAGGCCGCGAGGTCGTCCTCCGTCTGGCGGACGAAGTCGGTCGCCTCCACCAGGCACAGCGAATCGCCGGGATTGACGTCGCAGTAGAAGCCGACCTCGCCCTTCTCGAAATCGAAGCCGGAAATGGAGCGGACGAACAGCTCCCCCTCCATCTCGATGGCGAAGGTGTTGTTGGCCAGCTTGCCCGGCAGCTCCTGCGGCTTGCAGCGCAGGGATTTGGCGAGCGCGTCGATGAAGCCGATGACCTCGAAGCTGTCGCGGTCGATCACGCTGCGCACGATGCGGCGCATCGGGTCGGCGTCGACCACGGCGAAGCGGGTCTGGGTCGGGCGGAAATTCTGCGACTTGAAGATGCCGTAGCGGATGCCGGGCGCCATCTTCAGGAAGATGGTCACCGCCGAATTCTCCAGCACGCGCTGGCCGTCGAACAGATGGGTGTTGCGGAAGTCCAGTTTGCCGCCGGCCGAGCCGCCGATGAACAGGCAGGGGAAGTGGCCGGAGCGGTAGACCGCCTCCATGAACCAGCTTTCGCTGGCCGACAGGCCGTCGATGAAGGTCAGCGCCACCGTGTCGTGGCTGTCGACGGCGAAGGGGACGCGGATGCGGTCGAGCTCGCCGCGGATCGCATCCACCCTTGCAGCCACGTCGCGGGTCGGGCGGCCGGCGCGCAGGTCGTCGCAATGCAGCGGCACCGTGTGGACGCTGACCCCGGCGAACAGGCGCGGGCTGAAGGATTGCAGCACCACGCTGTCCCAGCGGTCGCCGGCCTTGCGGTAGAGCGGCTGGCCTTCGGCAGCGCACAGCTCGCCCGAGGTGGAGACCAGCACCAATTGCGTCGACGGCGGCAGGGCGGAGCGCAGGGCGCGGGAGGTGGCGGCGAAGTCGACATGCGGCGACACGAAGCCGACGACCAGCGCCGGTGCGCCGGCGGCAAAACTCAGCCCCTCCAGCGCCGCAGCGCCGATTTGGCCGGCCGGCAGGCACAGGCTGCGGATCGGCGTCTCCGCCGGCGTGGCGGCCGGTGTTGCCGGATCGGATTTGCCAGTCGGGTTGCCGACCGGAGTGCCGGACGTGGGGGCGGTCGGGGTGTCCGAGCGGAAGAATGACAGCATGCTGGCGAATCCTCGGTCATCGATGGTGTTCGTTCCGCACACCGGTCGCGCCCGTTTGTTGCCGCGAGTGTCCCGGTATGGCTTATTTTGCGGATAATTTAGCTGCCTATTGGTAGCGTTTCTCATCCGGGAAACTCCCTATCGGGCTGTGGCATGTCGCCGCATCGGTGGGAAGGGATGGGGTAGAGCTGCGGAATTGGTGAGTGTCGATTCCGCTTGTGGGGCCAGCGAAACATTGGCATAAGGCAAGCCATAGGCCTGGGGTGCCGTGCGGTGGTCGCGCGGCTGAGAACACACCCATCGAACCTGTCTGGGTAATTCCAGCGAAGGGAGCCGCCGCATGATCCATGCGCCAAAACCACATCCATTTTCCGTTTCCGACTCCGGAACCGGCCCATCCGTCGCTATCATCGGCGCCGGTTGCATCGGCCTCGCCATCGCCTGGAGGCTGGCGTCGGCCGGCTGCCGCGTCGATCTGTTCGAGCGGGGGGAGGCGGGGCGCGGCGCCACCCATGCCGCCGGCGGTATGCTGGCCGCCTGTGTCGAGACCGAGCCGGGCGAGGAGGGGCTGCTGCCGCTGACCCGCGCCTCGCAGGCGCTGTGGCCGGATTTCGCCCGCGATCTGGAAGCCGCGAGCGGCATGGCGGTCGATCTGCGCAGCGAAGGCACGATGGTCATCGCGCTCAATGCCGATGATGCCGCCAAGGTCCGTTTCCTGCACGGCTTCCAGCGCGACCTGGGCCTGCCGGTGGAATGGCTGAGCGGGGCCGAAGTGAGGCGGCGTGAGCCCTTCCTGCAGCCGGGCGTCGCCGGTGCGCTGTTCTGCGCCGGCGATCATCAGGTCGACAACCGCAAGGTCGCGGCCGCCCTGCGCTGCGCCGCCGAAGCCGCCGGCGCCCGCCTGCATGAGCACTGCGGCGAGGTGGCGCTGGCGATGGAGGGCGGGCGCGCCGTGGGGGTGCGGGTTGCCGAAACGCTGCACCGGGCCGACCGGGTGGTGCTGGCCGCCGGGGCCTGGTCGGCCGGGGTTCCGGGACTGCCGCCCGTCGCCAAACCGCCGGTGCGGCCGGTGAAGGGGCAGATGGTCTGCCTGCGGATGGACGCGCGGTTGCCGCTGCTGCGCCATGTGGTGTGGACGCCCGGCACCTATCTGATCCCGCGGCTGGACGGCCGGCTGCTGATCGGCGCCACGACGGAGGAGCGCGGCTTCGACGACCGTCTGACCGCCGGCGGGCAGTTCGCCCTGCTGGAGGGAGCATGGCGGGCCCTGCCCGGCATCGCCGAACTGCCGATCGAGGAGGCCTGGGTCGGCTTCCGCCCCGGCAGCCGCGACGATGCGCCGATCCTGGGCGAGAGCGGCATTCCCGGCCTGATCCACGCCACCGGCCACCACCGCAACGGCATCCTGCTGACCCCGGTGACCGCCGACGGCATCGCCCGGCTGGTGCTGACCGGCGAGACCGACCCGCTGCTGCGCCCCTTCGCCGCCGACCGCTTCGTTGCGGCGGGAGCGGCGGCATGAACGCCATTCGTATCAACGGCCGTGAAGAACCGCTGTCCGCTGCGTCCCTGGCCGAACTTCTGGCCGGCCGCGGCATCGCCGATGGAGCGCGTGGTGTCGCCGTCGCCCTGAACGGCGCCGTCGTCCCCCGCCGCCGCTGGTCCGAAACCCCGCTCCAGCCCGGCGACAGCCTGGAAATCGTCCGCCCGATCCAAGGCGGCTGACCCCAATTTTCCTCTCCCGCCCCGTGACACTCCGTCTCGGGAGAGGGCCTTCCAAAAGGCACTCCCCATGTCCCAAACCGACACCCTCACCATCGCCGGGCGCAACCTCGGCTCGCGCCTCTTCCTCGGCACCGCCGGCTATCCCAACCAGCAGGTGATGCTCGACGCGCTGGCGGCCAGCGGCAGCGAGTTGGTCACGCTGGCGATCCGGCGCATCAGCCTGGACGGCTATTCGGAAAGCCTCGTCGACGTGCTGGCCCGCGCCACCGCCGGGCGCCCCACTGGCCCGGTCGGGCTGCTGCCCAACACCGCCGGCTGCATGACCGCCAAGGAGGCCGTGCTGACCGCCCAGCTGTCGCGCGAGGCGCTCGATACCCCCTGGATCAAGCTGGAGGTCATCGGCGACCGCGAACTGCTCTATCCCGATGTGGAGGAACTGCTGCGCGCAACGGAGGAACTGGTCAATGACGGCTTCGTCGTGCTGCCCTACTGCAACGACGACCCCGTGACCTGCCGCAAGCTGGCCGACCTCGGTGCGGCAGCGGTGATGCCGCTGGGCGCCTTCATCGGCTCGGGCATGGGAATCCGCAATCCGCACGCCATCGAGACGATCTGCGCCCGCAGCCCTGTGCCGGTGGTGCTGGACGCCGGCATCGGCACCGCATCCGACGCGGCGCTGGCGATGGAGCTGGGCTGCGCCGCCGTGCTGCTGAACACCGCGGTGTCGAAGGCGCGCGATCCGGTGCGGATGGCGGCGGCGATGCGCGATGCGGTCAGTGCCGGTCGCGCCGCCCATCTGGCCGGCCGCATGCCGATGCGCGCCCATGCCGAACCCTCCAGCCCGCAGATGGGCCTGATCGGCAGCTGACCTGCAGGGTTCCGGGCTTGATCCGGCGGGGCGGCTGACGCAGGCTGTCCTGCAACGTCCCCTTGCCGGAGTGCTTCGCCTTGGCCGACACCTTCGTTCCCCGCGACCCCGACTGGAAGGCGCGCTGTCTCGCCTCCTTCGAACAGCAGCCGATCTGCCGGACGCTCGGCATCGAACTGACGGCGGTGGAGCCGGGATTCTGCGAGATGCGGCTGCCGTTCCGTGCCGAGCTGACGCAGCAGCACGGCTTCTTCCATGCCGGCATGGTCAGCACGCTGGCCGACAATGCCGGCGGCTATGCCGCCTACAGCCTGATGCCGGCAGGTGCCGAGGTGCTGGCGGTTGAGTTCAAGATCAACCTGATGGCGCCCGCCAAGGGCGACGTGATGATCGCCCGCGCCCGTGTCGTCAAGCCGGGCCGCACCCTGACGATCACCCAGGTCGAGGTGTCGATGCTGGATGGCGATGTGGAGAAGGACTGCGCCCTGATGCAGCAGACCGCCATCTGTCTGTTGCCGAAGTGACGGTTCAACCGGTTCGAAAGGGTTCTTTCATGCTGTCTGCCCATCTTCTTTCACGGCGTCTGTTGTCCATGCCCGCCGCTCTTCTGCTGGCCGGCGGTTTTGCCGTTCTGGCCGCCGCCCCGGCGGAGGCCAAGGATCCGCCGTCCTGCGCCGCCATCTCCTTCCGCGCGCTGCTCAGCGGTGCGCCCGACGGCGAACAGGATGCCGGCCTCTACAAGTCGCGCTTCGGCAAGATCGAGGTGAAGGCCGACGTCAAGGGCGGTCAGGCCACCAACTATTACATGGTGCTGAACGGCAAGAAGGTGGACGGCCCGTCCAACCCGCCGAAGATGTCGGACTCCTGCCTGAAGTCCAAGCACGTCAAGCTGCCCTTCGCCAAGCAGCCGCAGGGCACCTGCACCGGCAGCCGCTTCCGCGTCGTCGTCGACCGCTCCAGCGGCAAGCCGGTCGCGGCCTTCTTCGGCCTGCAGGGCGACGATTGGGCCTATTGCAGCGCGACGACGCTGTAGGAGACGTGTCGCGGCGGGTGCCCCCTCCCTAACCCTCCCCCGCTCACGCGGAAGAGGGGACTGCCGCCGCTTCGCATAAGGCACCCTCTCCCGCCGAAGGCGGGGGAGGGCGGGGAGGGGGCATCCAAGCCGACACCCAACTCTCTGCTACCCTCAGATCGCCAGAGCCTTCACCCGCTCCCGCAGAGTCTGCCGCGCCGCTTCTGCCTCGTTGCGGGCGGTGGTCATGTCGCGCGCCAGCGCGTCCAGCCGGTTTTCCGCTTCCGCCATCTTGGCCAGCGTCCGCTTGTGCAGGTCGCTGCCCGCCGGCAGGGCCTTCAGGTTCTCGCGCAGGCGGTCCTGGTCGGCGATGCGCTCGGCCCGCTCGCGCTCCAACTCGGCGATGCGGCGCTCCTTCTCGGCGACGGCGGCGCGCAGACCGGCCAGCGTGGTCAGCGCCTGACGAACCTCCGCCGGCAATTCGGGGGCGGAGGCGCGGGCGGCGATCTGGTCGGCGGTCAGGTCGGTCAGGACGATCCGCTCCTGCCGTGGCCGTTCCAGCGTGGCGGTCAGCGTCACCGTCTTGCCGGCCGGCACCGCCAGCGGCAGGCGGTAGGCGGTGGCGGTCGCCTCCGGCTTGCTGTTCGCCGGTTCGGCCAGGTCCCAGCCGGGACGGCGCGGATGCTCGATCACGACATCGCGGTCCGCGTCCGGGGCGCCGGCCACCGTATAGGTCGTGCTCTGCCGGTCGATCACCGACAGGGTCAGCACGCCGTCGGCGATGGTGGCGCGGGACAGCCGACGGCTCGGCTTCTCCTCGCGGTCGACGGTGACCGCCTGATCGACGGCGAAGGACAGCAGCCGGCTCTCGCCCGCCGGCAGGGTCGCCATCCGGGCATCGCCGACATAAGCGCTGTTCGCCGCGCCGTGGTCATAGAAGGTCAGCAGTCCCGGCGGCAGGGCGGTGTCGCCGTCGTTGCGCAGCCGCAGGGAGGCCAGCGGGTGGCGGGCGTCGGCGGCGGGCTGGTAGAGCGCCACCCGCTCCACCGGCAGGCTGGTTGCGGCGATCGGCATCATCAGAGTCCCGCCATTCGGCACGCTGACCGGCTGCGGGTAATGGAACAGCACCTGGGCGCCCTCCGCCGCACCGGCCTCGGCGCCGCGCACCGTGGCCATCGCCGGCGTGCTGGCGGCGCTGCCATAGGGGGCGACCTTCGCCAGCGCGTCCCCCATCGGCGCCGGAGCCGGCGCGCCGGGCATCGGCGGGGGAGCGGCCACGGCGGCGGCGGGCGGCGCCCCGGCACGCGACGCTTCCGACTGCGACCGCATCGCCGGACGGGTGTCGTTCAGCGTCACCGCACCCTCGTCGGCGCTGGGCAGAACCCGGCCCAGCACCTCCACCGGCACCTCCGGCCGCTCGACGAAATAGGGGGTGTAGAGCGCTTGGCGCAGGGTGACCGGATTGCCCGACACCACCGTCAGGTCGACGCCGCGCCAATCCTCGCCGCTCAGATTTTCCAGCACCGCCCAGCCCTGCAGTGCACCGCTGCCCTTGTCCGCCTGCCCGTTTTGCTCTTTTCCGTTTTGCCCCTGCCCGTTTTGCCCCTGCCCGTTTTGACCGGCCCCGGTGCCGAGGCTGAGCCGGTAGGTCGCCTTCCACAGCGGCATCTCCGCGACATAGCCGACCCGGACCCGCCGCTCGCCGGCCCCCTGTCCGGCCTCCTGGCCCTGTGGCGCCCGGCTGTGGACGGTCAGTCGCCGCCGCTCGCGCCGGGCGTTCTCCGCCACCGCCGACAGCGCCCGGTCGATCTGCGCCTGCACCGCCGGATCGGTGAAGCGCAGCGCGTCGGCATCCTCCAGCACCAGCTGGCGCAGGCCTTCGGCCGTCATCAGCGTCACGCGATGGCGCGTGGTGGTGGCGCCGTCGTTCCCCGGCAGCCGCACCGTCTCCTCGGTCACCGACATCAGCCGGCCGGTCAGCTGGCGGGAGCCGCCGGTCGTCACCTCCGCCCCGCGCATCGCGTTCAGCAATGCGGCGGGGGAGGTGAGGTCGTCGGCCGAGAAGGGCAGCTCGCGGAAGGCGGTGTCCAGCGGTTCGGCTCCCGGCAGGGCGATGGTGCCGACGCCGCCCTTGTCGTCATAAACGACGATGCTCTTCAGCACGTCGTCGACCTGATCGCGCCGCACCTCCAGCGACAGGTCGGCATCGCCGCTCACCGTCGCCTCATATTCGAAATAGCCGACGCCGCCGGTGGACAGCAGAACCCGCGTCAGCGCCAGCTGCCCGCCGGACGGCCCGCCTGTCGCGGCAAACGCCGCCGGGACCGTAATCAGCAGGGCAGTGGAGGCGAGAAGGATGGCGCGGGTCATGATGGGTCTCTCCTTATTGTGGCTCCCGACTGCCGACATAGGCGCGAAATCGGGCGGGATTAGGGAGAGCGCAACAGGAGGCTGTCCGAAAGTCCGGACGGGTCAGGGGGCTGCGGCCAGCCAGCGTTCCATCATCGTGCGCCACAGCGGCGCGCCGCCGGTGGCCGAGATCTGTGGCGAGATTTGGGCCGCGACCTGTGCGGCACCGGTCACGCAGATGGAATGATGGGCGCAACGCTCCGTCGCCGGACGGCGGTGGCCGTCGACGGGCAGCCGCCTTGCCGCCCTGGAGTGGGGCTGGCCATGGGGGGCGGTGCGGTGGGACGGCATCGGTGCCGCCTGGGCGTTGCAGCCGGACATGATGATGGTCTTGCCGACGGTCCTCAGCCCAGCCGCCCGACCGAGCGCGCCGAGTCGAGGTGGCGCCTCGCCTCGCCCAGCAGCAGCCGGTGCTGCGCCAGCGTTTCGCGGATCGAGCCATGCTGCCCATAGACCCGCACCTCGTTCAGCAGACGGTCGGCGCGGTCGAGCAGGGCCAGGCGCTCCAGGCAATGATCGATGTTCGACATGGCGGTGCTTCCCCATCACGGCATTGGTCCGGCGTCCAGAGGCGGGTCGCCGTCCCCTGTTCGCCAGCATCCCCTGTTCAATGGTCTGGATTTAAACCGCAGCTTGTTTCTGGTTAATGTCCGCGCAACGGTACTTTTATGTCGACGGCGCAGGATGCGGTTTCAACCAACTCATGTGGTCGGCGATTCGGCCGCGGCTGTTACGGGGTTGTAACGCATTGCGTGCCGCTCGCGCGTGAGATAAGAAGATTTGGGGAGGTAACAGGCATGCACATTCTCGCTGTCGACGACGACGAGCCGATTCGGGAGCTTTTGGCCTCATATCTGGCGGGAGAGGGCTACCGGGTCACGACGGCGCAGGACACCGCATCGGCCCGGCAGGCTTTGGATGGCGACCCTGTCGATCTCGTGGTCTGCGATTTGCGCCTGCCTGACGGCGACGGGCTGGGCCTCGTCCGCCAGATCCGCACCGAATCGCAAATCCCCATCATCATCCTGTCCTCCAAGGACCAGGACGTCGACCGCATCGTCGGGCTGGAGCTGGGGGCCGACGATTACCTGACCAAGCCGTTCAACCCGCGCGAACTGCTGGCCCGCATCAAGGCGGTCCTGCGCCGCGTCTCCAACGACGCCCGCCCCGCCCGCAGCGCGGACGAACTGCGCGCCGTCGTGCAGTTCGCCAATTGGGAGCTCGACCTCACCGCCCAGCGCCTGCGCGGGCAGGAGGGGCGCGAGGTGGAGTTGACCAAGGCGGAGTTCGGCCTGCTGGCGGCCTTCGTCAAGCGGCCGCAGCGGGTGCTGACCCGCGATCAGCTGCTCGACCTCACCCGCGTCGACGGGGCGGAGGTGTTCGACCGGTCCATCGACGTGCTGATCCTGCGCCTGCGCCGCAAGATCGAAGCCAACCCGAAGGAACCCCGCATCATCAAGACCGAGCGCGGCGCCGGCTACGTCTTCGACGCCAAGGTGCGCACGGTCTGACGGGGGCCGGACCGTTCGGGGATCGCGCCTTCCCCGGACGCCCCTGGATGCACTGCTGGACGCTGTCCCGTACCCGCGTTAGCCTTTCCGGAAAACCTGTCGGAGAGGAAACGCGCGTGCCGGACCCGATCGATTTCTATTTCGACTTCGCCTCGCCCTACGGCTATTTCGCCAGCCTGCGCATCGACGAGCTGGCGGCGAAGCATGGCCGCACCGTCACCTGGCGCCCGGTCCTGCTCGGAGCCATCTTCAAGGTGACGGGCATGAAGCCCAACCTGCAGCAGCCCTTGCGCGGCGAATATCTGACTCATGACGTCGGCCGCATCGCCCGGCTGACCGGGGCCCCCTTCACCTTCCCCGATTCGGCTCCGGTCAACGGCGTCGCCGCCTCGCGCGCCTTCTATTGGCTGAGCGACGAGCATCCGGAACAGGCGAAGCTGCTGGCCCATGCGCTCTTCCACGCCCATTTCGGCGAGGGCCGGGACATCGGACCGGCCGACACTGTGGCGGAGATCGCGGCGAAGACCCTGGGCAGCGTCGGCATTGACCGTGCCGCGGTGACCGCCGCCATCCAGGACCCGGCGGTCAAGGACCGGCTGCGCACCGAAACCGATGATGCGGTGGACCGCGGCGTCTTCGGCTCGCCCTTCGTCTTCGTCGATGGCGAGCCGTTCTGGGGTTGGGACCGCCTCGACATGGTCGACCGCTGGCTCACCACCGGCGGCTGGTAGGGCAGGGGGCGGAATCCTCGGGGAGCTGCGGAAAATGCTGACTCCCGGGGCGGGCAAACCGCTATAACTGCGGAATAGGACCTTCGTCCGGGCACCGGGTCTGGTGTCTGTTTCCGTTTCGGTTTGCCGCCTCATGGACCAGATCGTTCCCGACCGCCGCCCTCGGACGACCAGCCCGCCCCCGGCGGTTCCTTCCGGCAGTTCCGGTGGCAACGGCCATGGAGGGGCTCACGGCAGCCCCCATGGAGCCAAGGGGGCATCCAAATCCTGGCTGGGCGGGGCGTTGCTGACGGCCCTGCTGCTCGGCCTGATCGCGCTGTCGATCCGGTCGGTGTCCGGCAATCTGACCTTCGTTCTGCTGGGATCGGTCGGCCTCGTGGTCGGCGCCTTCCACTATCTGTTTCCGGGCAGCCAGTTCTTCACGCTGGCGCTGACCAACTTCATCGGCGTCTATGCCTGCATCTTCGTCTTTTTCCTGGAAAGCAATTTCCACAACATCAGTCCGTTGATCCAGAGTGTCGCCTTTGTCCTGCCGCTGGTCGCCTTCCTGGGCGGGGCCTGGTGGCGGGCGGAGGACATCCGGCGGATCGTGATGTCGCGGCGATTGCGGGAAGGGGGCCATTTCGATCGCGTCTTCCTGTGGATGGCGCCGGTCTGGGGCATCGGCGCCCTGACCTTCCTGGTGCCCGAACAGGCCATGGACACCCAGACGATCGGCGCGATCTTCCTGCTGGCCATGTCGGCCATCGCCGCCATCGTCGCCCTGGTGTCGCGCGACATCGCCATCTTCCTGCTCGACGCCGGCCTGCTGTTCGAAGGATTCTTCCAGCAATCGGCACGTCTGGTCCTGCCGGCCTTCGCCTTCCTGACCTTCTATTCGCTCTGCATCATCCTGTTCGGCGCCATCTACACCATCATGGACCGCTTCATGGCGGAGCCGAACTTCGTCATCGAAGGCGTCAGGCGCGACCTGACCTTCGCCGAGGGAATCTATTTCTCCATCGTGACCTTCGCCACCGTCGGCTATGGCGACATTCACCCGGTGTCCGGACCGGTTCGTCTGGTCTGCGGCATCGAGATCGTCATGGGTGTGCTGCTGCTGCTGTTCGGCTTCAGCGCCATCATCGGCCACGCCCGGCCGACCAACCGGTCCGACCGCAACGATCCGCTCTGAGGACAGATCCGCCCAGCGGTCTCGGCAGACGGACAATCCTGCATAGCGCACTATGTCAGGGGGCGCGCTATGTTGGGCGCGGTTCCGTTCTTCACGTCAGAGACTTCAGCGTCCCCATGCCTCTCCATCTCATCAAGCTCGCCGTCGGTGTCCGCGACCTCGACCATCTGGCGGAACTGCAGGACCGCCGCGCCGCAACGGCTGGCGGCCAGACCCGCATCCCCGTCTACACCCGCCGCCTGCCCAAGCGCGGCGACGAGTTGCTGGCCGGCGGTTCGATCTATTGGGTCATCAAGGGCAGCGTCCTGGTGCGCCAACCGATCCTCGCCATTGACACCGATACCGACGAGGAGGGGGAGAGCTATTGCACCCTGCAACTCGCCGCCGACCGGGTGCCGACGGTGCCAACCCCGCATCGTCCCTTCCAGGGCTGGCGCTACCTGACGGCCGAGGCCGCTCCGCAGGATCTCTCCGCCGCCAGCGGGGCCGGGGACGAGTTGCCGGCCGATATGGCGGCGGAGTTGCGGGCGCTCGGCCTGCTCTGACGAAAATATCAGTCGGTTCAGCGAACATAAAAATGCAGAAGGCGACGAAAAAAGCGCTTGCGTGGTTTGGGGGAGGGCGCCTATAACCCGCTCCACCGACGG
>NZ_CAMLJP010000117.1 GCF_946480385.1 uncultured Azospirillum sp. | reverse complement strand
CGGACCGCTTGGTCTCGCTGCTGGACGGCGTGCCGGCCAAGCCGGCGGAGCAGGCTCCGGACCAGTCCGCCACTGCGCCGGGTCAGCCGGCAGCCGCTCCCGAAGCGTCCACGCCGGTGATCGCGTCCGCTCCGCCTTCGTCGACTCCAGCCGCTCCCGCTGCGGTTCCGCCGTCCGCCGCCACCGCTCCGGTCGTGCCTGCCGCGCCGTCCCCGTCCACCACTTCCCCCGCAGCCGGTAGTCCGCAGGCCGTCGCGTCGGCGCCGTCCGCGGCACTGCCGTCGCCGGGGCAGCCTGCCGCGAAATCTCCGGCAGCCCCCGCGCCTGCTGCGGCAACGGCGGCGCCGGGCATCGTCAATGTTCCGGCCCCGCCGGCGGAGGACGATGACGAGGCCTCGCCGCAGGAGCCGACGCCGCTGAATGCTGCGACGGCACCGCCGGCCGCGCCCGCCGCCCCGGCGGCGACGGTGCCGGCCAACGGCAAGGTGTACGGCACGCTGAACACCAACGCGAAGCTGATCCTGAAGGCGACGCAGGACAGCTGGCTGCAGGTGCGCGACGGCGGCGACATCGTCTTCACCCGCGTGCTGAAGCCGGGCGATACCTTCCGTGTTCCCGACAAGCCCAACGTGAAGATCCGCACCGGCAATGCCGGCGGGCTGGTGGTGATGGCCGATGGCGGCGAGAGCCCGCCGCTGGGGTCCGTCGGGCAGGTTCTGCGCGACGTCACCATCGACGCTCATGGGGTGGTGCGGCGCTGACGCCCCGTGTCTGGGACACTGGTTCGGGGCAGCAGCCATGCAGCGGCGGCGCCCCACCACCGCCTTCTCCTAAATCCCGGGCCTTGAATCCTGGGCGCCGGAGCGCACTTCTGGCCTGACGCCGGCTGCGCTAGGATGCGGCATCCGGCATTGCTTTTCGCTGTCCAGAGGCTGACCTGAGATGACCGTCCGCGCCTACCGTCAGATCCTTCGCCGCAAATCGCGCCAGATTCGCGTCGGCAACGTGTTGGTCGGCGGCGACGCGCCGATCTCGGTCCAGACCATGACCAACACGCCGACCACCGACGTCAAGGCGACGGTGGAGCAGATCCAGGCGGCGGAGCGGGTGGGGGCGGACATCGTCCGCGTCTCCTGCCCCGACCGCGAGTCGGCGCTGGCGCTGAAGGAGATCGTTCGGCAGGTGAAGGTGCCGATCGTCGCCGACATCCATTTCCACTACAAGCGCGCCATCGAGGCGGCGGAGAGCGGCGCCGCCTGCCTGCGCATCAATCCCGGCAACATCGGCTCGGCCGAGCGGGTGCGCGAGGTGGTGAAGGCGGCCAAGGACCATGGTTGTTCGATGCGCATCGGCGTCAATGCCGGCTCGCTGGAGCAGGATTTGCTGGAGAAATACGGCGAGCCTTGCCCGGAGGCGATGGTCGAAAGCGCGCTGAACCACGCGAAGATCCTGGAAGACAACGATTTCCGCGAGTTCAAGATCTCGGTGAAGGCGTCGGATGCCTTTCTAGCCGTCGCCGCCTATCAGGGCTTGGCCGAGGCCTGCGATTACCCGCTGCACATCGGCATCACCGAGGCGGGCGGCCTGCGCGCCGGGACGGTGAAGTCGTCCATCGGGCTTGGCATGCTGCTGTGGTCGGGCATCGGCGACACGCTGCGCGTCTCGCTGTCGGCCGACCCGGCGGAAGAGGTCCTGGTCGGCTACGATATCCTGAAGTCGCTGGGCCTGCGCCGGCGCGGCGTCACCGTGATCTCCTGCCCCAGCTGCGCGCGGCAGAACTTCAACGTCATCAAGACGGTGGAACTGCTGGAGCAGAAGCTGGCCCATATCACCACGCCGCTGACCCTGTCGGTGATCGGCTGCGTCGTGAACGGCCCGGGCGAGGCGCGGGAGACCGACATCGGCCTGACCGGCGGCGGCAACAACACCCATCAGGTCTATCTGTCCGGCGTCACCGACCATCGGCTGAAGGACCAGGACATCGTCCAGCATCTGGTCGGGCTGGTCGAGAAGAAGGCGGCGGAGATCGAGGCGGCGAAGGCCGCGGCGGAAGCCGCCGAAGCCGCCCCGGAAACCACGCGAGACGTGGCCCCCGCCGCGGAGTAAGCTGCCCGGAATTCGGGCAGGGACAGCGACCCCAGGCGTGACCACCACCTCCTACCTCGTCATCGGCGCCAGCCACCGGACCTGCTCCGGCGTCGTCCGCGACCGCCTGTCCACCGACGAGGCGGAAGTGGCGGGCATGCTGGACCGGCTGCGTGCCGCCGGGGTGGGGCAGGCGGTGTGGCTCAGCACCTGCGACCGTGTGGAGGTGCAGGCGGTCCACGAGCGCCCCAACGAGGTGGCGCTGGCGATCGCCGAGGCGATGGCCGACCGTGCCGGCTTGCCAACCGCCGATCTGGCGCCGCAGCTCTACACCCGCACCGGCATCGACGCCGTGCGCCACCTGTTCGCGGTGGCCTGCTCCCTCGACAGCCAGATCGTCGGCGAGCCGCATATCCTGGGGCAGCTGAAGGCCGCCCACCGCAGCGCCGCCGGCGCCGGGATGACCGGGCCGGAGTTGGAGGCGGTGCTGCAGGCCGCCTATGCCGCCGCCAAGCGGGTGCGCAGCGAGA
Organism: uncultured Azospirillum sp.; assembly: GCF_946480385.1. Next base: position 15,949 of record NZ_CAMLJP010000117.1, on the reverse strand, counting down.
CGCCCATCGCCGAGGGGGCAACTTCGCTGGCCGCGGCCGCCATCCAGGTGGCGCGCGATCTGCACGGCGACATCAGGCGCTGCGGTGCCCTGCTGGTCGGGTTGGGCGACATGGGCGCCCTGGTGCTGGAAGGGCTGCGCGAGGCCGGGCTGCCGCGGCTGACCGTCGCAGCGCCGGTGGACCGGCGGGCGGAAGCCGCGGCGCGGCGGCTGGACGGGCATTTCGCTCCCTGGGCCGATCTGGAGACGGCGATGACCGGCGCCGATATCCTGGTGACCGCAGCCGGTCTTGGGCGTTATATCCTGACCGCCCCGATGATGGAGGCGGTGCTGAAGCGCCGCCGCCGCCGGCCGGTCTTCGTGGTCGATGCCGCCATCCCGGCCGACGTCGATCCGGAGGTCGCCGGCATGGACGGCGCCTTCGTCTATGATCTGGGCGATCTGGAGCGGGTGGCGCTGCAGGGCCGTGTCGGGCGCGAGGCGGCGACCCAGGCGGCCTGGATGATCGTGGACGAGGCGGTGGCCGCCTTCGCCCGCGACCGTGCGGAACGTGCCGCGGTGCCTGCCGTGGCAGCGCTCCGCACCCATTTCGAGGCGGAACGGCGGCGCCTGCTGGCCGGGCATGCCGATCTGGACGCGGCGTCGGCGACGCGGTTGCTGGTCAACCGGCTGCTGCACGCCCCGTCGGAGGCGCTGCGGGCGCTGGCCGCCGACGGCAGCGGCGAGGGGCTGGCCGAACGGGCCGCGGCCGAACGGCTGATGTTCCGGCTTTTCGGGCTGGACAGGGGGACCGGCGCGGCACTGGAAGAGACTGAACGGGATAAGGACGAGCGACGTGAGCCTGGACGAGAAGTTCGATAAGGTGATGGCCCGGTATGACGAGCTGCGCGACACGCTTGCGGCCGGCCTGACCGAGTCCGGCGACTTCGCCCGGCTGTCCAAGGAATATGCCGACCTCACCCCGATCGCCGAGGCCATCGCGGAGTTGAAGAAGGGCCGCGCCGAGGCCGCCGATCTGGCGGAAATGATCGCCGCTCCCGATGCCGATCCCGAGATGAAGGCGATGGCGGAGGAGGAATTCCACGTCCTGACCAAGCGCATCCCGGAGCTGGAGCGCAAGGTGCAGATCTCGCTGCTGCCGAAGGACGAGGCGGACGAGAAGAACGCCATCCTGGAAGTGCGCGCCGGCACCGGCGGCGACGAAGCCGCTCTGTTCGCCGCCGAGTTGTTCGAGATGTACCGCCGCTATGCCGGCCTGCGTGGCTGGCGGTTCGAGGCGATGGACGTCAGCGAGACCGGCATCGGCGGCTATAAGGAGGCCACCGCCAACATCACCGGCCGCGGCGTGTTCGCCCGGCTGAAGTTCGAGTCCGGCGTCCACCGCGTCCAGCGCGTGCCGGCGACCGAGGCGCAGGGCCGCATCCACACCTCCGCCGCCACCGTCGCTGTGCTGCCCGAGGCGGAGGAGGTGGACATCCACATCGACGAAAAGGATCTGCGGATCGACGTCTTCCGCTCCTCCGGCCCCGGCGGCCAGTCGGTCAACACCACCGACAGCGCGGTGCGCATCACCCACCTGCCGACCGGGCTGGTGGTGAGCCAGCAGGACGAGAAGTCGCAGCACAAGAACAAGGCTAAGGCGCTGAAGGTGCTGCGCGCCCGGCTCTACGACATGGAACGCGCCGCCAAGGATGCCGTCCGCGCCGCCGACCGCAAGAACCAAGTCGGCAGCGGCGACCGCTCGGAACGCATCCGCACCTACAACTTCCCGCAAGGGCGCGTGACCGACCATCGCATCAACCTGACGCTCTACAAGATCGACAAGGTGATGGCCGGCGAGGCACTGGACGAGCTGGTCGACGCGCTGGTGTCCGAGGACGAGGCCGCTCGGCTGGCGGAGCTGGGGTGAGCGCATGAACCTCCGTACCCTGCGCGCGCAGGCCGAGGCGCGGCTGCGCGAGGCCGGTGTCGATACGCCGGAGCTCGACGCCCGCTATCTGCTTGAACATGTGCTGACCCTAACCCGCACCGATTTCGTTACGAACACGGAACAACTGATCCCCGACGCCGATGCCGCCCGCGCCCTGGCGCTGGTCGAGCGCCGCGCGGCGCGGGAGCCGGTGGGGCGCATCTTGGGTCACCGGGAGTTCTGGACCATCGACCTCGCCCTCAACCGGGACACGCTGGAACCACGGCCGGACACCGAGACGGTGGTGGAGGCGGTGCTCGCTGCCATTCCCGACCGAAAAGCCAATCTAAATCTCATCGATTTCGGAACCGGAACGGGTTGCATTCTGCTGGCGCTGCTGTCGGAGCTGCCGAACGCCACCGGTCTGGGCGTCGATCTCAGCCCATTGGCGGTGGAGGCGGCGGCCGGGAACGCCGAACGCAACGGGCTGGCGGCGCGCGCCCGCTTCCAGACCGGGGATTGGGCCAAGGGGATCGAGGATCGTTTCGATATCGTGGTGTCCAACCCGCCCTACATCCCCAGCGCCGACATCGCTACGCTGGAGCCGGAGGTGCGGGAACACGATCCACTCCGCGCGCTGGATGGAGGACCCGACGGGCTGGAGCCTTACCGCATCCTCGCCGCCGAACTGCCGCGCCTGCTGGTGCCCGGCGGGTTGGTGGCTTTCGAGGTCGGGCAGGGTCAAGCAGAGGACGTGGCGGCGCTGGTCGAGGCACAGGGGCTGGGCGAGACCGCCATCCTGTGTGACCTTGGTGGGGTAAAGCGTTGCGTCAGGGCACGAAAGGCATTGTGAGGCGGCCGCTTATCCAAAAAAACGGTTGGATCGGCGGGCTTTGGCGGGTAGTGTGCGGTACACGACCGCGAACCTATGGCCTGCGGAGCAAGAATCTCGGATGGTTTTCTGCCGAGCGCTGACCGCCATGGCCTGCCGCACGCGATGCGGACGCGTCGTTTGAACCCCGTGAGCGACCCATGGAAATCGTCCATGGCGGGCTTGGTGGCCGGGCCGCAAGGCCGGATGGCTGCCGGAGCGTTCCGGGGACTGCACTTCTCTTGCATGGGGCCTTAAGAGCCGAATGAGACAGGGACCGAACTCCAGGCGTTCGCGTGGTCGTGGCAACAGCGGCGGCGGGGGCAGCGGCGGTGGTGGTGGCGGGGGCGGCGGTGCCGGCCGGCGCCAGAATGTTCCGCTGCGTCACCAGACCTTCGACAGCAACGGCCCCGACGTCCGCATCCGCGGCAATGCGTGGCAGGTGCAGGAAAAGTATCAGGCGCTGGCCCGCGACGCGATGTCGTCCGGCGACCGCGTGCAGGCGGAAAACTACCTGCAGCATGCGGAGCATTATCTCCGCATCATCAACCAGATCCAGGAATCGGAAAACCGCCAGCGCGGCGGCCAGCCCAACAACGGGCATGGTCATCAGCCGCAGAGCGCCTCGCATGCCGGCGATGACGACGACCAGGGCGCCGAGGACGAGACCGACGGCGAGGAACGGGCGGCCGTCAACGCCTGAGGTTTCTTGGACCTAGGTTTAGTCGAGCGGCGTGACCGGGTCGCCCACCGCGATCCGGCCGCTGCCGATCACCCAGGCGCGCAGCAGGACTTGGCTGTGGCCAAGCCCGCGCTCCAGGATATTCGGCAGGCTGAGGTCGGCGACGCCGCTATCCGGGTTCACATCGTTGCCGGGTGTGCAGTCCAGCGCCTCCACCACCTCCAGCGTCGCGGCACCCAAGGTCAGGGTCCGGCCGATCCAGCCGCGTTCCGCCCATGGATCGATGCCGTCCACCAGCAGGTTGGCCCGCATCCGCCGGGGGTCGACCGGCTGCTTGGCGATCCGCTCTTCCAGGTCGCGCAGGCTGGCGAGGTTCAGCAGCGTGACCGACGGTTCCTCGCTGTTGCCGAAGGCGCCGTGCTGCGCTTCGATCAGCCGGGGCATGCCGGGGACGATCCCGGCCAGATAGGCGGCGAAGAACTGTTCCAGCAGCGTGCGGCCCATCGGCTGGTCCAGCCGGCCGCGCGACACCTGCCGTCCGCCGCGGCGGATGATCAGCGCACGCGTCGCCTCGTCGAACTCGGTCTGCAGCGCCGCCAGCTTTTCGGTGCGGTCCAGCGTGAAGAAGTCCGACGGCAGGCGCCAGCCTTCCGTCTCGGTATCCAGGGCTGCCGGGCCGTGCAGCAGGCCGTAACGGCGGTCGAGCGGGATCGCCTGGCCGGCGGTCAGGTCGGTGGCGGGAAGGTCCTGGCCGCTCATGCCCTTGACGGGATAGCGGCGGATGGCGGTCAGTGTGGCGTTCATTGCACTGCACAATGAAAGGGCTGGAGCGTCCCTGTCAACCGATGCGGTGCCTGTTTCTCACTCCACGGCTGGGATATCGGCAGCCGGGAGCACCCCGAACCGCCCGCTCCACCCTCTAATCTGGTGCCTTTACCAGCGTTCGGCGACCGGGCGGTGTCCCAGAAATTCCTCCAGCCGCCGTCCGGTGGCCGGGGACAGCCCGGCCGGCAGCCGGTCGAGCGGGAAGAACCGGGTCTCCACGATCTCAACCCCGTCCGCCTTGGGGCTGCCGCTCCAGCTGGGCACGACGAAAACGGCCACATGGTCGCTCGCGCCGTTGCGGAAGCGGGCATAGATGCCGAAAGGCTGAGCGGGGCGGTCGGCGATCAGGCCGACCTCTTCCCGCACCTCCCGCCTCATGGCATCGACCAGCGTCTCCCCGCGCCCGACGCCGCCGCCCGGCAGGTGCCAGCCGTCGACATAGCTGTGCCGGATCAGCAGGACACAGGGGGTGGCCGGGTCCGAGTCGTCGATGATGATCGCCCGCACCCCCATGGTCAGCGGCCGGGCGACCCGGTGCCAGACCCCGCGCAGGGTCCATGCGAGACGAAGCAGGCGGGCCGTCATGGTCCTGGGCATGGCGTGATGGGCGGGAACCGGCGACGGCTTCGTGGTGGGCGCGGCGGTGCGCGTGCTGGTGCTGGAGGCGGCCAAATCGGTCATGATGGACATCCGGAAGGACCCGTGGACGGCGGGCGGCTGGGACGGCGGGCGGGCGGAAGTCTAGCCGGGCTGGGCGCGTGCCGTGTAGGGGGGCAATCGGCGGGGCCGGAGCTACCCCTTTTCCACGGTCCTAGGCGGTCCGGCGGAGAGGGCGGTGGCGGCGTTTCTCCACCGATAACCTTTCTGCACCGATGGTCTTGCATGGTCCTGTGCCCTGCCTACATCTTCGGCGGCATCCTTGCGGATCGCACAGGTACGTGGATCGGATTGACCGGGCTGCCTCGCGGACGGTCGACGGGAGAAAGGGAAGCATCATGGATTTCGAGCAATACACCGAGCGCAGCCGCGGGTTCATTCAGGCCGCGCAGACCCTGGCCGTGCGCCGTGGGCATCAGCGCCTGACCCCGGAACATCTGCTGAAGACCCTGCTGGACGACAAGGAAGGCCTTGCCGCCAACCTGATCCGTGCGGCGGGCGGCGACCCGAAGGCGGCCCTGTCGGCGGTCGACGCTGAACTGGACAAGCTGCCGAAGGTGGAAGGCAGCGGCGCCGGTCAGCTCTACCTGACGCCCGAACTCTCCCGCGTCTTCGAACAGGCTGAGAAGGTCGCCGAAAAGGCCGGTGACAGCTTCGTCACCGCCGAACGCATCCTGCTGGCGCTGGCCATGGCCGACGGCACCCCGTCGGGCAAGGCGCTGAAGTCGGCCGGCGTGACACCGCAGGCGCTGAACACCGCCATCAACGACATCCGCAAGGGCCGCACCGCCGACAGCGCCAGTGCCGAGCAGGGCTATGACGCGCTGAAGAAGTATGCGCGCGACCTGACCGCCGCGGCGCGCGACGGCAAGCTCGACCCCGTGATCGGCCGCGACGAGGAAATCCGCCGCACCATCCAAGTCCTGGCCCGCCGCACCAAGAACAACCCGGTGCTGATCGGCGAGCCCGGCGTCGGCAAGACCGCCATCGTCGAAGGGCTGGCCCAACGCATCGTCAAGGGCGACGTGCCGGAAGGCCTGAAGAACAAGCAACTGCTGTCGCTCGACCTCGGCGCGCTGGTGGCCGGCGCCAAATATCGTGGCGAGTTCGAGGAGCGGCTGAAGGCCGTGCTGTCGGAAATCCAGGCGGCGGCCGGCGAGATCGTCGTCTTCATCGACGAGCTGCACACGCTGGTCGGCGCCGGCAAGTCGGACGGCGCGATGGACGCCTCCAACATGCTCAAGCCCGCGCTGGCGCGCGGCGAACTGCACTGCGTCGGCGCCACCACGCTGGACGAGTTCCGCAAGTATATCGAGAAGGACGCGGCGCTGGCCCGGCGCTTCCAGCCGGTCTTCGTGTCGGAGCCGACGGTGGAGGACACCATCTCCATCCTGCGCGGCCTGAAGGAGCGCTATGAGGTGCACCACGGTGTCCGCATCACCGACAGCGCCATCGTCTCGGCGGCGACCCTGTCCAACCGCTACATCACCGACCGCTTCCTGCCCGACAAGGCCATCGACCTGATCGACGAGGCGGCGAGCCGCCTGCGCATGGCGGTGGACAGCAAGCCGGAAGCCATCGACGAACTCGACCGCCGCATCATCCAGCTGAAGATCGAGCGCGAGGCGCTGAAGCGCGAGCAGGATGCCGCATCGCGCGACCGCCTGACCAACCTGGAGCGCGAGCTGTCCGACCTGGAACAGGAGTCGGCGGAGCTGACCGCCAAGTGGCAGGCCGAGAAGGACCAGCTGCAGGGCGCGCAGAAGATCAAGGAGGATCTGGAGAAGGCCCGCACCGAACTGGAGACGGCGCAGCGCGACGGCAACTGGGGCCGCGCGGGCGAACTGGCCTACGGCGTCATTCCCGGCCTGGAAAAGGCGCTGAAGGAGGCCGAGGAGCATGCCAGCAGCCGCATGCTGAACGAGGAGGTGCGCGACGGCGACATCGCCGCGGTGGTCAGCCGCTGGACCGGCGTGCCGGTCGACAAGATGCTGGCCGGCGAGCGCGAGAAGCTGCTGGCGATGGAGGAGAAGCTGCGCAGCCGGGTGATCGGCCAGGACGAGGCGATCGTCGCCGTGTCCAACGCGGTGCGCCGGGCGCGGGCCGGGTTGCAGGACCCGAACCGGCCGATCGGCTCCTTCCTGTTCCTCGGTCCGACCGGCGTCGGCAAGACCGAGCTGACCAAGGCGCTGGCCGAATTCCTGTTCGACGACGAGACGGCGATGGTCCGGCTCGACATGTCGGAATACATGGAGAAGCACTCCGTCGCCCGCATGATCGGCGCGCCTCCGGGCTATGTCGGCTATGAGGAAGGCGGGGCGCTGACCGAGGCGGTGCGCCGCCGGCCCTATCAGGTCGTGCTGTTCGACGAGGTGGAGAAGGCCCACCCCGACGTCTTCAACGTGCTGCTGCAGGTGCTGGACGACGGCCGTCTGACCGACGGGCAGGGCCGCACCGTCGATTTCCGCAACGTCGTCATCATCATGACCTCCAACCTCGGCTCGCAGGCGCTGGCCGAACAGGCGGAGGGCGAGGACAGCTCGGCGGTGCGCGACGAGGTGATGGAAGCCGTCCGTGCCCATTTCCGGCCGGAGTTCCTGAACCGCCTGGACGAGATCCTGCTGTTCCACCGGCTCGACCGCCGGCATATGGGCGGCATCGTCAAGATCCAGCTCGGCCGTCTGACGAAGATGCTCGCCGACCGCGAGATCATGCTGACGGTGGACGAGGCCGCGACCGCATGGCTGGCGGAGGCCGGCTATGATCCGGTGTACGGCGCGCGTCCGCTGAAGCGGGTGATCCAGCGCGAGCTGCAGAACCCGATGGCGACCCTGATCCTCGAAGGCCGCATCAAGGACGGCCAGACGGTGGCGGTCGGGGCGGAAGGCGGCTCCCTGACCATCGACGGCCAGCCGGTCAGCGGGCTGGTTCGCAAGGGGTGACGTCTGTGCCGGCCGCATTGCACCGATGAGTGCGATGCAGCTTTGTCGGGTGGCCGAACTGTGCGTATGATCGGCGGAACTGTTTAACATATCGAACAGTTTCCGCCGATCCCTCGCGGACGGCGGGGCAACGCACCCGAACGCCCGAACAGGAAGCCCCGTTCCATGACCGCTCCCGTCAGCACCGCCGGCAATTCCGCCGCCAGCCGCGACAAGGCCTTCGTTCTCCATCCCTACACCAACCTGGATGCCCACGAGACGCAGGGGCCGATGATCATCGAGCGCGGCGAAGGCATCCGCGTCTTCGACGACGGCGGCCGGGATTACATCGAGGGGATGGCCAGCCTCTGGTGCGTCTCGCTCGGCTGGGGGGAGGAGCGGCTGGTCCAGGCGGCGACCAAGCAGATGCGGCAGCTGTCCACCTATCACATCTTCGGCCACAAGTCGCACGAACCGGGCATCGATCTGGCGGAAAAGCTGATCGGGCTGGCACCGGTGCCGATGTCGAAGGTCTTCTTCGCCAATTCAGGCTCGGAAGCCAACGACACCGCGATCAAGCTGATCTGGTACTACAACAACGCGCTCGGCCGGCCGGAGAAGAAGAAGATCCTCTCGCGCCAGCGCGCCTATCACGGCGTGACGGTGGCGACCGCCAGCCTGACCGGGCTGCCCAACAACCACCGCGACTTCGACCTGCCGATCGCCCGGATCATCCACGGCGACTGCCCGCACCACTACCGCAACGCGCTTGAGGGCGAGAGCGAGGAGGCCTTCGCCACCCGCCTTGCCGAACAGCTGGAGGCGCTGATCCTGGCCGAGGGGCCGGACACCGTCGCCGCCATGTTCGCCGAGCCGGTCATGGGCGCCGGCGGCGTCGTGGTCCCGCCCGAAACCTACTTCGCCAAGATTCAGCCGGTGTTGAGGAAATACGACATCCTGCTGGTCGCCGACGAGGTGATCTGCGGATTCGGCCGCACCGGCAATTTCTGGGGCAGCCAGACCGTGGGCATGCAGCCGGACATCCTGACCTGCGCCAAGCAGCTGTCGTCCGGCTATCTGCCGATCTCCGCCGTCATGGTGTCCGACGCGATCTATCGCGCCTGCGTCGACGAGAGCAGGAAAATCGGCACCTTCGGCCATGGCTACACCTACTCCGCCCATCCGGTGGCGGCGGCGGTGGCGCTGGAAACGTTGAAGATTTACGAGGAACGCGATATCGTCGGCCATGTCCGCTCGGTCGCGCCGGCCTTCCAATCGCGGCTGAAGGCGCTGGCGGAGCATCCGCTGGTCGGCGAGGCCCGCGGCATCGGCCTGATCGGCGCGCTGGAACTGGTGGCCGACAAAGCGACCAAAACGCCCTTCGACCCGCCCGGCCGCGCCGGTGCGCTGATCAACGGTCTGGTTCAGGAAAACGGCCTGATCGTCCGCGCTATGGGCGACTCCATCGCGCTCTGCCCGCCGCTGGTGATCTCGGAGGCGGAGATCCACGAGACCTTCGACCGCCTGACCAAGGCGCTCGACGCCGCGGTGCCGGTCCTGCGGGGGTAAGGGCGGGGGTAAGGATCGGCGGAGGGGGTGGGGTGTCGCGCCCTATCCCCGCCGCAGATGCATCTTGCCCAGGCCGCCCAGCGCGTCGAACAGCTGGCGGAACTGGGTGAGGAACTGCTCCCAGGTCGCCTTCGTCGTCGGTTCGATGGCGGCGTGCAGGGCGCCCAGGCTGGTCTTGCCGTCGACCCTAGACAGGATCGGGCCGGCCAGCCGGGGCAGAGGCAGCGCCACCACGCTGCCCATCAGGTCGAACTCCAGGCTGCCGCCGGGCGGCACCGCCTTCGCCACCGTCGGTCCGTCGATGTCGCGCAGGACCGGGACCACGTCGGGATTGTCCGGTTGGATGCGGGCGGCCTCAAGATCGGCCGGGTGCAGCAGGTAGGCGATATGCTTGGTGAAGGCGCCGGTGATGCGCTCGGTCCAGGCGGCGCGCTCCAGCATGCCTATGCCTTCCAGCCGCTTGAGGACGCGGGCATCCTTGACCCACAGCGACGGCTCGTAGCGCAACGGGTCGATCAGCGTCGCGATGGCCAGCCCGGCGCTGTCCGCCAGTTCCGCCAGCTGCGGCACGCTGTAGGGGCGGTCGCAGCTGTGCAGCAGCAGGTCGTAGAGGTTGGCGTCGGCCAGCCGGTGGTCGCTGATGTGCGGGTTGTTCAGCAGCCAGTTGGTCGGCGGCAGCGCCTGGATCAGCCGGCGGGCCAGCGCCACCTTCTCGGCCGGCGGCAGCCCCTCGGTCATGCCGCGCAGCGCCTCCTGCATCGGATAGACGCCGGTGCGGCCATAGGGCGCGTAGACCATGATGCCGATGCCGCCGCCGGGCGCCAGAGCGCCGGCCAGCGAGCGCAGGCCGGCCGACGGATCGTCCAGATGGTGCAGCACGCCGCAGCAGTCGATGTAGTCGAACGGCCCGCCTTCCGAGACAAGCCCATCCAACTCAAGCAGCGAACCCCGGCGGAAGTCGATGTTGGTCAGGCCGCGCGCCTTGGCCCGCGCCTCGGCGACGGCGCGGCTGGCGTCGGACAGGTCGATGTAGCTGATGCGGCCGGGATTGCCGGCGTCGGCCATCTGCTGCGCCAGCATGATGGTGCCGTCCCCCGTGCCGCCGCCGGCCACCAGCACGCGCAACGGCTTGCCATGGTCGATCCGGCCGCCGAAGACGTGCTGGACCAGCTCGTCCAGATGGCTGGGCGAGCCGGTGATCAGGCGCTTGGCCTCGTCGGCCGGATTGCGCGCCGGATAGGGATAGGCTTCGTACTGGGCGCGCAGGTCGTCGATGCTCATGGGAGACTGCTCATAAGGAACGGGCGCGGCGACCATAGCACCGCGCCCGCCCTTGCGGCACCCGTTCGGTGGCAGGTCCTGGACGATCTCAGTCCGCCAGTGGAACACAGATCTCCGTCAGCCACTCGGCCGGCGGCAGGGCGCGCGGGTTGTTGAGATATTCCTCGTAGCAGGGGCTGTCACCGGGCGTGTGCCCGCTGTTGGGCAGCCACTCGCCGTAGAGCCAGCGGTAAACCGCACCCAGTTCGGCATAGGGTCCCTGGTGCCGGACCACGGCATGGCGTCCGCCGGGGATATCAACCACGCGGACCACCCCGTCCTCCACGACACCCAGGTCCAGCATCAGGCCGGCGAAGGAGCGCAGTTCCTCCGGTTTCACCGATTCGGGATCATCGTAATAGATGGCGAAGCTGCGGGTGCCCGGCCCGGTGAGCCCTTGCTTCGACGCCCAGGCATAGAGCCGGTCGAAGCTGACGCCGATCGTCATGTAAGGGCCGGTGTGCGGCAGCCCGACGATCCGGTAGGCGGGTAGATGGCGGATTTCGACCTCGTGCATGCTGTCCTCCGTTTGATGACCGGTCGGGACTGGAGGATGCAGCCGTCCCCGCTTGCGGTATGCGGCCGGCGTCACGCCATAGCTCTGCCCGAAGGCGCGGGTGAAGGCCTCGACGCTGCCATAGCCCGCCCGCCGGGCGACGGCCGGCATGGCGATGCTGTCGCGCACCAGATCGCCTGCCGCCCGGTGCAGGCGCAGCCGGCGCAGCGTCTCCGCCGCCGTCTCGCCGGTGATCGCCCGGTAGATGCGGTGGAAATGGTAGGGCGAGAAGCAGGCGACCTCCGCCAGCCGGTCGAGATCGACCGGATCGTCCAGATGGGCGGCGATAAACGCCACCACCCGTTCGATCCGGTCGCCGTAATCGAGCCGCGTGCCGGGCTTGGCCGCAACCGCGGAACACGGCACAGGCCAAGCTGCCGACGGGCCGGCGGAGATGCTGTCGTGGGTCATGGGGTGACATCCTCCAGTCCCGCCGATGCTAGCCGGCAGCCGCTTGATCGCGCTTGCGGAGTTAAGCCGACGGCCAGCCCGCCGCCGGACGCACCTCGCCCACCCGCGTGCCGGCGCGGTTCAGCAGCGGGGCGGTCAGCAACTGCGGCACCCGCGCCCATTGGGCGTCGGTCAGCGCCCCGGTCGAGCGGATCAGGGTGGCCAGGGCCACCTCGCGGGCGCGGGCGGCGCCATCCTCGATCTTCAGCGCGATGCCGATGCCCTGCTCCGGGATCACGGCGCAGCCGACCCCCTCGGCTCCGCCCTTGACCAGCACGGCGCCGCCGGCCGCCTCCATCAGCGCGGTGTCGAAGGTGCCGGTGCCGCCGATCAGGAAGGGGTGCTTGCCCCAGGCGGCAGCGATGCGGGTGACGGCTTCGGCCCGTGCGTCAGGCAGGTCGACCGGGTCGGCGATGCGGGCCATGGCATAGGCGATGGCACCCAGCGGGATGCCGATGGTGGGGATGGAACAGCCGTCGACGCCCCATGGCGCGCCGAACAGATCCTGGCCGGTCATCTGCTCCATCACACCCAGGATGCGCTGCTGCACCGGGTGTTCGTAGCGGACATAGCCCTTCAGCCGCTCGCCCTTGTGCTTCGCCGTGGTCAGGAAGCCGCTGTGCTTGCCGGAGCAGTTGTTGTGGAAGGCGGTCGGCGCCTCGCCGCGGCGGACCAGATCCTCGGCGGTGGCGGGATCATAGGGGACCTGCGCGCCGCATTCGTAATCGTCGAGCGTCAGCCCGACCCGCTCGGCCCAGGACCGCACCAGCTCGGTGTGCCGCGCCTCGCCGTTGTGGGAGGCGCAGGCCAGCGCCAGCTCCTCGTCCCCCAGTCCGAAGGCGTCGAGCGCGCCGCTTTCCACCAGCGGGATCGCCTGCAGCGACTTGATGGCGGAGCGCGGGTAGATCGGCGCGTCGATGTCGCCCCAGCGCGCCAGCACATGGCCGCCGGCATCGACGATGCAGGCACGGGCGCGGTGGACCGACTCCACCAGGCTGCCGCGCGTCACCTCGACGGTGATCGGGCTTTCCGCCGGGCCGGAGAGGTCGGCGCGGCCTTCGGCACTCTCGCCATGGTGGTGGGAATGGCCGTGGTGGTGATCCCCACCGCAGCAGGAGTGATCGTGCGTATGGTCTTGGCTCATGCCGGCAAGCTTGCCTCGGGCGGACGGTGGCGGCAAGCTCCCGCCCGGTTATCCTTACCTAGATCGGTGGGTTCTTCATGCGTGGTTATTTCGGAATCGGGGTGGAGCGGATCAGCAAGCCGGGCAATGTCGGCAACCTGATGCGCACCGCCCATGCCTTCGGCGCCTCCTTCTTCTTCGCCATCGATCCGGAACCGGATCTGCGGGAGACGAAGCTGGTCGACACTTCGGGCGCCACGCTGCACCTGCCGCTCTACATCCACGAGCGGGTCGCCGACTTCACCCTGCCCAGGGACTGCATGCTGGTCGGGGTGGAACTGACCGACGACGCGGTGGAACTGCCGAGTTTCCGCCACCCGTCGCGCGCCGCCTATGTGCTGGGGCCGGAGCGCGACAGCCTGTCGCCCGCCCTGCTGGCGCGCTGCGACCATGTGGTGAAGATCCCGATGTCCTTCTGCATCAATGTCGGCGTCGCCGGAGCGCTGGTGATGTATGACCGCATGATCTCGCTCGGCCGCTTCGCCGAGCGCCCAGTCCGCCCCGGCGGCCCGCTGGAGGCGCCGGCCCAGCACCGGCACGGCCGCCAGATCATGCGCAACGCCGACCGCCGCCGCCGCATTCGCGGAGAACAGAAGCCGGCCGAGAGTGACGGCGACGAGTAAGGGTCGGGATCAGACCGGCAGCGGATCGTCCCCGGCGACGGCGCAGATCCGCTGCACCACCGCGGGCTTGGGCGCCGACACCTCTCCCTGTTCGAAGGCCACCACCTGTAGCGTGCCGCGCACCGCCTCCAGCAACTCGCCCCGGCGCAGCAGGAAGTCGGGGGAGGAGGGGCGGCCGAAGCGGGCGTTGCCGTCGGCGAAGGTCTCGTAGATCAGCAGGCCGCCCGGCTCCAGCGCCGCCAGCAGGGCGGGGAAAAGCGGCCGGTGCAGGTAGTTCGTGACGACGATCCCGGCGAAGCGGGTATCGGCGGGCAGGGGGCCGAGGCGGCCTGCCGAATCGCCGGTTTCCAGATCGGCCCTTTCCAGATCAGCTTGGACCAGGGTGACGCCGGCAATGCCCTCCAGGTCGGCGACGCCGCCGAGGTCGCGGTCCAGTCCGACCACCGGATGGCCGCGCCGATGGAACAGCCGCAGATGCCGGCCGCCGCCGCAGGCGAGGTCGAGCACCGGGCCGCCCGCGCGCACCAGTGGGGCGAATCGCTCCACCCAGGCGGAAGGCGGCGATTGCGGATGCGGTGTCGGCATGGCGGATTTTCCTTATCCTGTCTTTTTTTCGATGGCCGCGGGAACGATATCACAGGAGGTACGCGCGACCGGCCCGTCCGGTGTTTGACGGCGCGGCCCGGCCGTGCTGAATTAGGGCGCTTCCCGAGTCGCGCCGCAACCCGGATCGGCGTGCCTGGGCCTGATTGTCCTGCTGCGGGTTAGTTTGGGGCTTGTGGGGATATGATCCTCTTCGCGTTGAGATGCTCGGCCGACCACCAGTTCGAGGCGTGGTTCCGCAACGGCGCCGCCTATGACGAACAGGCGGCGGCGCACCAGATCGCTTGTCCGATCTGCGGCGACACCGTCGTCGGCAAGGCGCCGATGGCCCCGCGCATCGCCAAGGGAGTCGCCAGGGCTGCCGACCGCGCCCGCGAACAGGCCGAAGCGGTGGCGGCGAACGCCCCGCCGTCCGCTGTGCCGGCTGCGCCCTCCAACGCCGTGCCCGCGGCCCTTCCCGCGACGATCCCCGCACCCGTCCCTCTGCCGAACGCCGCCGACGTCGTCGCCGCCCTGCCGCCCAGCCTGAACGACGCCCAGCGCGAGGCGGTGGCGGAGGTGATGCGGCAACTGACCGAGGTGCGGCGCAGCGTGGAAAAGAACTGCGACTATGTCGGCGACCGCTTCGCCGAAGAGGCGCGGCGCATCCATTACGGCGAGTCCGACCCGCGCGGCATCTATGGCGAGGCGTCGGACGAGGAAGTTGCCGAACTTCACGAGGAGGGTGTGACCTTCCATCGCATCCCCTGGATTCCGCGCACCGACTCCTGAGCGCGGTCGGCGGGGAGATCGGCGGCCACTGCACCGGCCGGCCGGCGGATCGCCACTGATTCCGCACGCAACCATTTGAAAAACTGACTATTTGCAGGGCGCTCCCGACGGGGCGCGCCTTTGCATTTTCGGCTATTCCATTGAATTGACATTGTTTTTTGGCCTGCACCGGCCTGCCGGCGACCCGCCCCATCGACCAAGGTAGGGGGTGCGCCCAACAATGATCTGTATCAAACAATTGGGCAGGTCAAGGGCGTACGAATTACGGGGAGAAACCCGGACGCGACCGCCCGGACGGCAATTGCCAGCCAGTCTCTTGGACGTGTCTCTCGGACCCAGCCTTGCGGACGGCCGGACGCTTGCCGGCACTCGATGAGGGGACGCACATGAATCAAAATGCACAACGGATCATAAACAATCCGAAGTTCCAGGAACTGGTGGCCAAGCGGTCCGCCTTCGCCTGGACTTTGTCGATTGCCATGCTGGTCATCTATTTCGGCTTCATTCTGCTGGTGGCCTTCGGGAAGGACTTCCTGGGCACGCCCATCGGTTCGGGCGTCACCACCTGGGGCATGCCCATCGGCGTCTTCACCATTCTGTCCGCCTTCATCCTGACCGGCATCTACGTTCAGCGGGCGAACGGCGAGTTCGACGAGCTGAACCGCCAGATCCTGGAGGAAACCAAGTGATGCGCGCCGTTACCACCCGCATCGCCAGCACGGTCGCCGCGACGGCCGCCGCGGCCGGCGCCCTGGTTCCCGCCTCCGTCTATGCCGCCGGCGCCGTCGACGGTGCGGTGCAGAAGCAGGCGACGAACGTCGAAGCCATCGTGATGTTCATGGCCTTCGTGCTGTTCACGCTGGGCATCACCTACTGGGCGGCGCGCCGCACCAAGTCGGCCAAGGACTTCTACGCCGCCGGCGGCGGCATCACCGGCTTCCAGAACGGCTTGGCCATCGCCGGCGACTACATGTCGGCGGCCTCCTTCCTCGGCATCGCCGGCCTGGTGT